>JAZKGV010000024.1:0-28275 GCA_040385725.1 Bacteroidota bacterium
GTACAATTTGGTTTAATTGTAAGAGATTCGCTGATTGCTGATATTTCAAAATCAGAAGCCTTTGAAAGTGACAACGATGCGAACGGATCAAGCTTAACACCAAAAACCAGTGCTGTATTTAGTAATATAACTGCATTTGGCCCTTTGACCACACCAGATAATATTGGTAACAGCAACTATCTTGGAGCAGCAGTACAAATAAGGAGAAACTCATCTCTATCAATCTTCAACTCTGCCTTTGTAGGATGGAAAACAGGAATACTGATTGATGCCGGTCTTGGCCGTCCAACAGATCTTAATATTGCAGACGGTAATCTTCAATTGAGTGGTGTATTATTGATCAGTTGTAAAAACCAGGTAGGATATACAGCAAGTACCACGGCAGCAACAGGCGCTACACAGGCTTCAATGGAAAGTTGGTTTACATCAAATACAAAAAATAAGATCATCGCAGCAAACGCTGTTCAAAATACTTACACAAGGCCTTTTGATTATTTGCTGCCTGATTTTGCACCATTTGGCAATTCCGCCGTAGTGATACCATCTGCAACAAATACTTATTTTGATGATCCCATTATTGCGGCTCGTCCTTTTATTAAAAAGGTAGATTTTATAGGTGCAGTTGCACCTGCTGGCGAAGACGCAAATTGGTTTAAAGGATGGACACAACTTGGCACTAAGTAATTTCTTTATTTTAACGTATAACTTTTTCGAAAGCCTGCATTATTAATGCAGGCTTTTTAAATAACCTTACTGTAACCTGCAGGTAATATTGTTTTAACGTAGCCATATTAATTTGCAGTCACAAGTATTTATATATCCAGATAGCAATTTTTCTCAAACAAGTTCCTTAAGCAAATAGCAAATTCATGCTTGTACCGCCCCTTATTCTTAGTGGGGCGGTTTTTTATTTTAACCGTAACGAATGTTTATTATTGTATAAGATTATAAACATAGCTGCTTATGAAAGAGAACCTGGTAACTGCAAAACCACATTATGCTGTATTAGATGGCCTACGTGGTGTGGCTGCAATAATGGTGGTAGCCTTTCATATATTTGAAGCCCATGCTCCCAATCGTTTCGGTCAAATTATTAACCACGGTTATCTTGCTGTAGATTTTTTCTTCCTGCTTTCTGGTTTTGTAATTGGCTATGCGTATGACGACAGGTGGGGTAAAATAACTTTTAAAAACTTTTTCAAACGCCGCTTGATAAGATTGCATCCGATGGTGGTAATGGGAATGATAGTGGGTGCCATAGGTTATTATTTTCAGCAGTCAGAAATATTTCCACTGATAGGCACCATTCCAAACTGGAAAGTGTTTTTAATATTGATCATTGGATGTACACTTTTGCCTGTTCCTCCCTCTATGGATATACGTGGCTGGAGTGAAATGCATCCATTGGATGGCCCTGGGTGGTCTTTGTTTTATGAATACGTAGCTAATATTTTATATGGCACCATTGTAAGAAGATTTTCAAAAATAGCTTTGTCCTTTCTTGTTTTTTTATCAGCGGCGGCACTTATTTATCTTACTGTATTCGGTAAAAATGGCGATGTAATTGGTGGCTGGGCACTGGAGCCACAGCAAATTCAAATTGGTGTTACAAGAGTTATGTATCCTTTCTTTGCCGGTTTGTTATTATGCAGAATAACAACAATTATCAAAGTGAGAAATGCTTTTTTGTGGAGCAGCCTATTAGTTATCCTTGCACTTTCATTGCCAAGAATGGGAGATGAAAGACATTTGTGGATGAACGGGCTGTATGAATCGGTTTGTATCATTTTCATTTTTCCTTTAATTGTTTATTTGGGAGCAGGCGGAGAAGTAAAAGGAAAATTTGCTTCATCCATATGTAAGTTTTTAGGTGATATTTCTTACCCCATTTATATCACACACTACACATTCATTTACATATACACAGCATGGGTGTATAAAAATAAGCCCGACCTGGCAACGGCTTTACCTTTTGCCTTGCTTACATTTTTCTCATGTATAATTGTTGCTTATGCCTGCCTTAAATTGTATGATGAGCCCGTAAGGCGCTGGTTAAGTAAAAAATTATGATACGTTTATTCATAATAAAAATTTAATACTGCTGAATCAGTAAAATGAGTATTTTACTTAAAACCTTTTTTATATGAACTGGCCAGTGTTGATTATTGTGGGTATAATCTGTGTAGCAATCATAGTGTTTACCATCGTACGCAATATGAAAGATGAAGAAGAATTTGAAGAACATGCACACAATGATTATCCCAAACCAAAACATGACCATGCTGATATAGACCCGGAAGAAACACCAAAATAGTTTTGCTAAGTTTGCAGCATGAAAAATTTAATCAGTATTCTTTTATTGGTTTCAGTTGTTTCGTCTTGTAACAATACAGCGAAACAATTAAAGGAACACATTGCAGGTGCAGATAGCATTGCCATCAATTTTTATAAGGCCGATGGAAAAATGGATACCGTAACATCAGTGGAAATTATAAGGGATAAAAAAGAAATTACAAAACTTACTGATTTTATAACAACTGAAAATGCTTCTGAAACAGATAACTGCAACAATAACGGCTCAATCCATTATTTTAAGAACGATGCTGTGATACAGGATATATTTTTCAACAGTAGTAATGATGGGTGTCACAGGTTTCAATTTGTGATCGATCATAAAAGGGCATCAACAATGATGAGTACAGAAGCAGGAACCTTTTTAACCGGGATACAACTACACCGCAAGTAAATATTTTTAAGAGTGATCAATTTTCCTTGTTTTATAAAAAGGGATACTCAAAACTGTTTTGTTACTTTGCAGCATTATGAATGAAACGACAAGGCGGATAAAGCAACCTTATTTTTTTTTTACAGGCTATTTGTTTTTTTTTATTTTGGGATTGCTGTTGCTGGCGGCAAAAGGAAAAGTTGGAAGCTTTATTGCATTAAATTCTTTTCATAAGAGCTGGCTGGATAATTTTTTTATTATTTATACTTACGTAGGCGACGGCCTTTTTGTAGTGGCACTTTCTTTGCTTTTATTTTTTGTTTTTAGTAAAAGAAAACTTGGCCTTACCTTATTCATTGCTTATGCGTCCACCGGTATCCTGGCACAAGTAATAAAACCAATTGTAGAATCACCCCGGCCCCAAACATATTTTGCCCCACAGTGGTTGCCTTTTTTTATAAGGGATGTAATTCATATTGGCACAAGCAGTTTCCCTTCAGGCCATACCGTTTCAGCATTTGCGGCGGCAACAGTAGTGGCTTTGTTTATACAAAATAAGTGGCTACAGGTTGTATTGCTGTTGCTGGCCATATTGGTTGGGTTCTCCAGGGTTTATTTATCACAGCATTTTTTAATTGATGTGCTGGCAGGTTCTTTTATCGGTGTAGGTGGCGGAATGTTATGTGTACACTGGTGCAGGAATATGAGCGAAGAAAAGCTGGGTTTTAAAAAGAGATGAGCATTTAATCCTTCCTGCCGTCAAGCGTAAAACCAAAAGTTGTTCCTACATCCACAGTGCTGCGTACATGAATGGTTTGGCCGTGTGCTTCAATAATATGTTTGCAGATGGAAAGGCCAAGGCCACTGCCGCCAACTTTGCGGCTACGGGCTGCATCAGTACGGTAAAAGCGTTCAAATATCCTCCCGATATGATCTTCTGAAATGCCTTGCCCGTCATCACTTATTTCAAAAAGAATTTTTTTGCCTTCTATCTTATAGGCGCTTGCTTCAATGATACCGTTTTGTTTTCCGTATTTAATGGAGTTGTCAATAAGGTTAATCAATACCTGCCGCATTTTTTCTTTATCAGCATATACAGTGAGCGGTAATTCGCAACCTTTTTTTATTGCCATCCTCATCTGTTTTTCATCGCTTTTTATAGATAGCGTTTCAAACACATCCTTTATCAACTCCTGTATTACAAAATTTTCTTTATACAGTAGCTGCTCACCACTTTCCAACCTGGATATTTCATCAAGGTCATCTACAAGATTTACCAACCTGTCAATATTTCTTGAAGTACTTGTAAGGAATTTTTTATTTACTTCAGGGTTCTCTAAAGCACCACCCAGCAGTGTGTGTACGTAACCCTGGATGGAAAAAATAGGGGTCTTTAATTCATGCGAAAGGTTTTGTAAAAATTCTTTCCTGTATGCTTCATTTTTTTGAAGCACTTCAATTTCTGTTTTCTTTTGCTCAGCCCATTCTTCCACATCTTCCCTTACTTCTTCAATACTTTTGGCCGGCAATATATTCTTATAATAAAACTCTTCTCTTTTACTTGCCTTTGTTTGATAAATAAGTTTGTAGATGAGTTTTATCTTCCTGTTTACAAATTGCTGCATCATAAACAGTATAATGCCATAAGCTCCGCCAAAGACGATGGTGAGTGAAAGCAATGCTATCCACCAGGTAAGGGTATAGAAATAAATGCCAATGCTGATTGGCAATGCAATAATTATTGCTGTGCTTGCGGATAATTGTTGCGGTGTTAAATTTTTTGCTGAAAATGGCATAATGCTGATTGCAAGTTACGTTCTGCAATTTATTTATTGCATATCAAACTTGTATCCTACGCCTTTTACGGTAGTGATGCAATCCAGGTCCAGCTTTTGTCTTATTTTACGGATGTGTACATCGATGGTGCGGTCGCCTACAATTACTTCGGTGCCCCACACCTGGTTTAATATTTCGTTGCGTAAGAAAACTTTGTTTGGTTTTGATGCCAGCAAGGCCAGTAATTCAAATTCTTTTCTTGCAAGGATAATATCTTTTCCAAGATAATTCACCATATACTTTTCCCTGTCAATAACCAGGTCGCCTATTTTAATTGCACCTAAAGATTCTTTATCGTTAACCCTGCGGAAGAGCGCATTTACTTTACTTGTTAAAATTTTGGGGCTGATCGGTTTGGTGAGGTAGTCATCGGCGCCGGTTTCAAGTCCACGTATTTCGGTGGTTTCATCACTCAATGCAGAAAGGAAAATAATGAGGGTTTCATTAAATGCCGGCTGCATACGGAGGATATTACACACTTCAATACCATTTTTTCCCGGCATCATTATATCAAGAATGATGAGGTTGGGCTGGTTTTTCTTAGCGGCTTCAATCGCCTCATCACCGTTTTTAGCTGTGATCACTTCGTAGCCTTCATTCTGGAGATTAAACTGTATTATTTCCAGGATATCCGGCTCATCATCAGCTATTAGAATTTTTTTAACATTACTCATACAATATTTGCTGTGCAAAAGTAGTCTTTCATCGTAATTATGTTAACAGTTAAACACGTTTACCGTATTATTAAATTGTTAACCAAAAGTAACCGTACTGTTTTCCCGAAGAGTGTAATTAAAAAGCTTACCGTAAATTCGCAAACAGCCATACCAGATATTTCATGAAGAAATTTATTACGTACTTACTATTTGTTTTTTGCTGCCAGTACACTTTTGCACAATGCGATGGCGTAACGGTGCCTTTTCAGCGTGTGCGTTTTCACGACAGGATAAAAGAAGAACAGGCGAAATGCGATAAAGCAGATGGCAAGGCCGACAGTATTATCAGGGTTGGAAAAAACGACGAAATAAACCTGCAGGTTACGGATGCACTTACACGAAGGATAAATGATATTCTTTGTTTTATTGAAAGCAACCCTAAGATCCCCTCTAACAACGATAAGATACGCCAGCTGAATTTTGTGGAAGAAGTGGTAAGGCAATTCAGGCTGAGCTGGAAAGCAAAAAAGCTTAACGCTGCGTTGGCACCAGAACTGGTAGATAATTTTGAAAAAATACTGAGGGCAAATATTGACAGCCAAAACATGGCGCCAATGATACAGGAAGTGCCTTATGAAGTTGGTTTTATCAATGCATCAGTGTTTAATAAAAATGCTGGATACGAAGAAAGCCAGAAGATCTTATACATGAAGTATATATCAAAATATCCTTCATTGATACTTACCACAATAAGGCCGTATATAAACGAACCTTTTGCCGATAGCTTAATAGTAATTGCCTGTAAGAACGATCCCAAACAGTTATATGATTATGCATCATCATCTTCTTCGCCGGAAGGAAAGTTGATAAGAAAAAGCACCAACCCGATGGTGCAGACGGTGGCCAAACTAAGCCATACACCCAATGCATTGCTTTACTATCCTTTTTTAGATGATATATTAAGCGGTAAACAAAATATTGACAGCATCAAAAAAGTGGTGGGTGATGGAGAAAACACTATGGACTCTGTGGGGTACTACAAACTTTTAGTAAAAACAGAAATTGGGTATTATGAAAGGTTGATCAAAAAAGATACACCCGTTGCAATGTTTGGTACTAATGGCCTAAGGGAAATGCTGCAGCGTAAAGCCATCAGGCATTTTATCACACCCATTAATGAATTACACGATCAGAATAACCTTGCTATCAGGATGAAAGCCATTCAGCCATTGACTGCTGAGGAATTGTATTTTATGATCGTGATGGGTGAAAATGATATTTATACATCCAGTTACAAACACAGCTTTAGCAGGCTGATTCAGTTGCTGGAGCCGCAGCCACGTACGGATAAGCTGTTGATGAATGTAAAGATGGATTTCTTTAAGAAGTTCATTAAAATGTCGGCAAATTTTAATCAACTCGATACTTTCTTAAAAATGATGCCGCATGACAATGCCACTACATTGATGAAGGCATTTGTATCTAACCTGGATGAAAAAACCAACCTGGAAGATGCAGTAGATGTGGCAGATAGTTATAGCAGCATTAATAGCCCTGAGCTTTTAAGAAATATGCTGAATGATGTAACTGCCAATGAAGAAAAAAGTATTGAAGAAAATAATGTAAAGGGCAAAACAATCTACGGTTTGCTGAAGCAGATATTTCTTTCTTTTAATGATAATAGTATTGACCTCACCAGCCAGTTGGGCATACCGTCTATTTATTCACTTGATAATAAATACCTGGCTGATGAAAGCGGTAGAGTAATAGAGCAGGTTTTCTTTTATGGAGATGAAGATGGTAAAGGTATCTTTCCATCATTTCTTAACTCATTTAACCGGGCAGAGTGGAAAGTTACTATGCAGAAAGAATGGGTGGAGATAAAATCGATCAAAGGAAAGCCTGTATGGATATTTGCCAACCGCCCGCTTGACAGCGACCAGAATTTAGATGATACTGCACAAAAGCATTTGAATATTTACTTAAGAAAGCTGGAACTTAATCCATCCATTGTAATCCATCGTGGCCATAGTTATTGGTTGCCCGGCACTATTAAACGTATGCCCGGAGACGCAAAAATTATTGTATTGGGTTCATGTGGCGGGTATAAAAATCTGAGTGAAATATTGGATGTAAGTCCTGATGCACATATCATCTCCACAAAAGAAATTGGTAAAGGGGATATCAACCGCCCCATACTTAATTATATCAATCAAAATCTTGTATCCGGCAAAGCGATTGTGTGGAAGGATATGTGGGCCAACCTTACCAAAGTTTTTTATGCTGATCCAAGTAAAGGCATGAGAGAAAGTTGGGACGACTATATTCCGCCATACAAAAACCTGGGCGCTATTTTTATAAAAGCATACAATAAGAAGATGGAAAGTGAGTAGGCGATGTGTGGAAAATGGAAAGTGATTAGTGGGAGAAACGCACAATAATCAATAATAAGTAATCAGTAATATGCTGAAAAGAAATCATAACCGCTTGTTCTATCCCTCTTGCCATTCACCATTTACCACTTGCTGTTAAATATTCCCCATTAACTTTGCCACATGAGCCAACCGGTACAGGGCAAAAGAATATTCAACTTTTCATTACTCCGCAGGGTATTTCAATTTGCTTCGCCTTATAAAAACAAATTTTATACGTCTGTTTTTTTAGCTATTTTTTTGGCGGTCATTTCTCCTGTTCGTCCGTGGCTGATACAGGTTACTATTACTAAAGGCTTGCAGGAAGATGCTGACTTCTGGTTTATGCATGATGCTGCCTCTCTTATTATTGGTATTACTGTAATACAGCTCTCATTATTAGTGATTGAAACCCTGTGCCGTTTTATTTTCACTTTTTCTACTGCATCATTGGGACAAAGTGTGGTAAAGGACCTGCGTGTTACCACGTACAAAAAAATTGTAAACCTCAATTTATCGCAGTTTGATAAAACGCCGATTGGCACACTTACCACAAGAACAGTTAATGATATAGAATCTATCAATGACATTTTCAGCGACGGGCTTATTCCCATCATTGCAGATCTGCTTTCTATTATTGCTGTGCTGGTATATATGTTTTTTGTTAGCTGGAAAATTACGTTGATATGCCTGCTGCCTTTTCCTATACTTATCATCGCTACTTATTATTTTAAAGAGAGTGTAAACAGATCTTTCATCCGGGTACGCAATGCCGTGGCAGCTTTAAATGCTTTTGTGCAGGAACATATTACCGGCATGAACATAGTGCAAACATTTGCTGCTGAAGACAGGGAGTTTAAAAAATTCAATGCTATTAATAAAGAACACCGCAATGCAAACGTTAAGGCCATTTTTGCTTATTCTGTTTTCTTTCCTGCTGTTGAATTGATACTGGCAATTTCTACGGGCTTGCTGGTGTGGTGGGCGGCAAAAGATGCAGCCGGTTTGCCTCCTGACAAGGCAGCAGAAATATCAGGCATCATTACCTCTTTTCTTCTTTGTCTTAACCTTTTGTTTCGTCCGTTAAGAATGCTGGCAGATAAATTCAACGTATTGCAAATGGGCATGATCGCCAGTGAAAGAGTATTCAAAGTTTTGGATATTAATGACAGCGCCAGTAATGATGGAAAATTATCTCCTGCAATCCTTAATGGAAATGTAAGTTTTGAAAATGTTTGGTTTGCTTATAATGATGATAAGTATGTACTAAAGAATATTTCATTTGATATCAAGGCCGGGGAAACACTGGCGATAGTTGGGCACACTGGTAGCGGAAAAACATCAATCATCAGTTTGCTCAACAGGCTTTATCATATTCAGAAAGGTGTTGTCAAAATTGACGGCACTGATATTGAATCATATGACTTGCTTTATCTGAGGAATAAAATTGCTGTTGTGCTGCAGGATGTTTTTTTATTCAGCGGTTCAGTATATGAGAATGTAACACTCAGGAATACTGATATAAAAAAAGAGCAGGTAATTGAAGCAGCAAAGATGATAGGCATCCATGATTTTATTATGCAGTTACCCGGAGGTTATGATTATAATGTAATGGAAAGAGGCGCCACACTTTCATTAGGACAGCGGCAGCTATTAAGTTTTGTAAGAGCTATTTTATATAATCCTTCTATTCTTATTTTGGATGAGGCCACTTCATCGGTTGATACAGAAACAGAACACCTCATTCAGCAGGCGATAGAAAAATTGATTGCCGGAAGGACCTCGATTGTGATTGCCCACCGGTTGTCAACCATCCGTAAAGCTGATAAAATATTGGTGCTTGACAAAGGCGAAATAAAAGAAACGGGCACTCATGAAGAGCTTATAGCTCACAAGGGTTTTTACCACCAGCTACATAAAATGCAGTTTGAAAATCAAAAAGAACTGGCACAATAAAATCTGTTAACAATTTCAATGTTCTCCTTGCCAAATTACCCTTGTAACCCTATCTTTGCGCCAAATTTCAGGAACGATATGGCATTCAAGGGCATCAAATCTATACTGGTAGCGGTTTTCGGGCTATTTATACTTCTTTTTTCTAATAACCTTACAGCCCAGGAACATCCCCACGAACCTGTTGCTGAAGGCCATGAAGCAAAAGAAGAAAAACTTGATCCTGCAAAAATCATTTTAGACCATATTAAAGACGCCCACGAATTCCATTTTTTCACTTTAGAGAATAAAGAAAATCCACACGAATCATTTCATGCAACGATACCGCTGCCGGTAATTGTTTACCAACCGGGTAAAGGGGTTTCTGTTTTTTCTTCCTCAAAATTTGGGCATGGTGGCCATGAAGAATATAATGGCTACAAACTAGGCGAAAGCGGAGATGTAGTTGCAACCGATGGAAGTACCGCGTATGATTTTTCACTTACCAAGAATGTGGTGCAAATGTTCATTGCCCTTGCTGTACTTGTATTCCTTATGATTGGCATAGCAAGAAAATACAGCAAAGGCGAAGGAGTAACCAATGCTCCTAAAGGCTGGCAAAATGCTATTGAGCCTGTTATCACTTTTGTAAGAGATGATGTGGCTAAGCCAAATCTTGGTAAAAAATGGGCTAAGTATCTCCCATATCTTCTCACAGTTTTCTTCTTTATTCTTATCAATAATATTTTCGGATTAATACCTGGATTGGCAAACGTAACAGGAAATACTGCTTTTACGGCTGTATTGGGTATTATATCGTTGGTGGTTATTTTAGGAAGTACAAATGGACATTTTTGGGCTCACATTTTATGGCCTCCCGGTGTTCCTTTTGCAGTAAAATTGATCTTGATCCCGGTAGAATTGGCGGGTGCAGTTTTAATTAAGCCTGCAGCACTGATCATACGTTTGTTTGCAAATATGGTGGCAGGACATATTATCATATTAAGCTTTATCAGTTTGATATTCATTTTTGGAGCCATGAGCAAGGTAGCTGGCTGGGGATTTTCACCCGTTTCAATTCTGTTTACAGTATTTATTTATTTTATTGAAATATTGGTAGCCTTTATCCAGGCTTTCATTTTTACTAATCTCACAGCAGTATTTATCGGCCAGGCTTTTGAAGGTGGGCATGATGATGTGGACGGCCATACTGATGAGGTTATTTCGACAATGTAGTTTTTTTATTCACTCATAAACCAAAGTATCATGACATTGATGACTTTATTAACGGAAGTTGGGTTTTCTCACATGGGTGGCGCAATAGGAGCAGGTCTTGCAGCAATCGGAGCCGGTATTGGTATCGGACAGATTGGTAAAGGCGCTGTTGAAGCTATTGCCCGTCAGCCAGAAGCTTCCAACGACATTCGTGCTAACATGATCCTGACTGCTGCATTCGTAGAGGGTGTTGCCCTTTTTGCAGTAATCGCAGGATTATTGGCTGTATTGAAAGCCTAAGCACAAACACCTTACTGTATCCAATGCACAGGGCGGAGGATACAGTATTTAAACTGATTTTTAAACTTACAATACTTTTTTATGGATCTTTTGTTGCCCCATTTAGGTTTAATCGTTTGGACCTTGCTGGCATTTCTGATTGTGTTTTTCATCCTGAAAAAATTTGCATGGCCTGTCATTTTAAAAGGATTAAATGACAGGGAAGCCAACATTGCCAACTCAATTGCCACTGCTGAAAAAGTAAAGCTTGAAATGGCACAATTGAAAAATGAGAACGAAGCTTTGCTGGCACAAGCCCGTGAAGAAAGAGCTGTAATGCTGAAAGAAGCAAAAGATACAAAGGACAAGATCATTGCCCAGGCCAGGGATGAAGCAAATGAAGTGAAAGCAAAAATGATCGCAGATGCACAGGCTTCTATCACTAACCAGAAAATGGCTGCGTTAACTGATCTGAAAAACCAGGTTGGTAATCTGGTGATTGAAGTGAGCGAAAAAGTTTTACGCAGGGAACTTGGTAATAAAGCAGAACAGGAAACCTATATCAGGCAACTGGCTGAAGACGCAAAACTTAATTAGCCAATTTCACAATTTGAAAATGTGCAAATGACGGGCAATTTTCAGATTTTAGAATTTTCAAATTTTCAAATTAGTAATGAATAATCCACGTTTAGCAGGAAGGTACGCAAAGAGCTTAATAGATCTGGCAACAGAACTTAACCAGCTGGATGCTGTATATGCAGATATGAAGTTGCTGCAGAGCCTGGGAAAAACCAATCCTGATTTTACAGCAGTATTGCGTAGCCCGGTAATTAAACCAAGCACAAAAGAAAAGGTTATTGATTCGGTTCTTACAGGTAACATCAATAATACAAGTGCATCATTCATTCGTTTATTGATACGCAAAGGAAGGGAAGGCAACCTTATTGAAATTGCCAATGCGTTTATCGAACAGTTCAATAGAATAAAAGGAATTTACAAAGTAAA
Organism: Bacteroidota bacterium; assembly: GCA_040385725.1. Taxonomy (GTDB): domain Bacteria; phylum Bacteroidota; class Bacteroidia; order Chitinophagales; family Chitinophagaceae; genus Ferruginibacter. Next base: position 12,060 of record JAZKGV010000024.1, read on the forward strand.
ATTAACAACAGCCACACCGGTGAGTGATGATTTAAGAGCCGAGATACTTAATAAGATCAAAAGCTCTACGCCTATGCAAAACATAGAACTGGAAGCAATTGTCAGAGAAGAATTGATTGGTGGATTTCTGCTTGAAATGGAAGGTACATTGGTTGATGCAAGCATACAGAGGGATCTGAAAGACATCAAAAAGCAATTCCTCGAAAACGTGTACATACAGAAAATAAGATAACAGAAGATGAGTGTTGGGTTAAATGTTGAATTGTAAAAAACAAAAGTAAATTAGTAACTAGTGCCTGGCCTCTCCCGATATATCGGGAGAACGAGGGTGAGGCTTTTAAAAATAAATTTTTATGGCAGATATTAAACCAGATGAGATTTCAGCGATACTTCGCCAGCAGTTGAGCAACTTTAATGCAGGTGCCAGCTTAGCAGAAGTAGGTACCGTACTGCAGGTGGGTGACGGTATTGCCCGTGTGTACGGCCTGAACAATGTACGCAGCGGTGAGCTGGTAGAATTTGAAAACGGCGTAAAAGCCATTGCGTTGAACCTTGAAGAAGATAATGTAGGTGTGGTATTGATGGGTGACAGCAGTGAGATCAAAGAAGGTGATAAAGTAAAACGTACTGATAAGATCGCTTCTATTAAAGTAGGCGATGGTATGAGTGGCCGTGTTATCAATACACTGGGTGAACCAATCGATGGTAAAGGCCCGATAACTGGCGAACTATATGAAATGCCATTGGAGCGTAAAGCACCAGGTGTGATTTTCCGTGAGCCGGTAAAAGAACCATTGCAAACTGGTGTTAAAGCGATTGATGCAATGATTCCTATTGGTCGTGGTCAAAGGGAATTGGTAATTGGTGACCGTCAGACTGGTAAAACTGCCATCTGTATTGATACTATCATCAATCAAAAAGAATTTTACGCAGCAGGCAAACCTGTTTACTGTATATATGTAGCGATCGGTCAAAAAGCTTCTACCATTGCTGGTATTATGAAGACTTTGGAAGAGAATGGTGCCATGGTTTATACAACTATTGTTGCAGCATCTGCTTCTGATCCTGCTCCATTACAATTCTATGCTCCATTTGCCGGCGCTGCTATAGGTGAATTTTTCCGTGATACCGGCCGTCCTGCATTGATCATTTATGATGATCTTTCTAAACAGGCTGTGGCTTACCGTGAGGTTTCCTTGTTGCTTCGTCGTCCGCCAGGCCGTGAAGCTTATCCGGGTGACGTATTCTACCTGCATAGCCGTTTGCTAGAAAGAGCTGCAAAAGTTATTGCAAGAGATGATATCGCAAAACAAATGAATGATCTGCCAGAGTCAATCAAGCATTTGGTAAAAGGTGGTGGGTCATTAACGGCTTTACCTGTTATCGAAACACAAGCAGGTGACGTTTCTGCATACATTCCAACAAACGTAATTTCTATCACCGATGGACAGATATTCCTTGAAGGTAACCTGTTCAACTCTGGCATCCGTCCTGCTATCAACGTAGGTATCAGCGTAAGCCGTGTGGGTGGTAATGCACAGATCAAATCAATGAAGAAGGTAGCTGGTACATTGAAACTTGACCAGGCACTTTACCGTGAGCTGGAAGCCTTCTCTAAGTTTGGTGGTGATCTTGATGCTGCAACTAAAAACGTAATTGATAAAGGTGCAAGAAACGTGGAGATATTGAAACAAGCTCAATACTCACCATTCTCTGTAGAAAAACAAGTAGCGATTATTTATTTGGGTACACAAGGTTTATTAAGAGAAGTGGCTGTTAAAAATGTAAAAGCATTTGAAGAGCATTTTTTAATGGAAATGGAAAACAAGTATCCTGAAATTTTAGCTGAGTTTAAAAAAGGCAACCTGCCTGAAGATGGCTTAAAGAAAATGACAGAAATGGCTAAAGGTATTATGCCACAATACAAATAATAAACGTTCTCATTTTATTATAGGCTGCATCAATGTCTTGATGCAGCCTTTTTATTATCAATGCCAGTCGGACCGTCCCGGCCTGACTTGGTATATGCTTCTCACTCTTTACTATCTCTCTACCCATTTTTACAAACAGGAGAAACAGCAGGAAAGTCACCTCAAAAAAAATCGCCTCCAAACATTTGGAGGCGATTGTCATTTATTAAAATTTATCTTACAGCTTGTTCACTTTTCTTATCACCATATCATCATTCAACTGGATCTTCACTATATAAGTACCACTGCTCAAGGCTGCAGTATTTATATTAATGTAGTTACTTCCTTCGTTGATAGCGTTGGTTCTCACCTGTACTAATCTGCCATTCATATCGCTGATGGTTACTATTGCTTTATCAATCCTGTCTGATGTAATATTCAGCATCATCATTCCTTTTACAGGATTAGGATAAATAGCAATATCAGCAGTGCCTTCATTTCTCACACTCCTAACAGCACTGTATTTAAGGCTGCCATTTCTTTCGATCACTTTCAGTCTGTAGAAGTTTACTCCCATTGCAGGTGTATAATCAATGTATGAATAACTGATATTGTTTGAACTGTTGCCTGCTGCTGCCACTTCACCAATAGCAGTAAAGTTGCGGCCATCAGTGCTACGCTCTACAATAAATTTATCTGTATTAATTTCCTGCGAAGTTGTCCATGTAACCTTGTTTACTTTAGCAGCTCGCTGTGCATTGAAAGCAAGCAGGCCCACAGGCAATGGAGTAGAAGGCCCAACACCACTTGCAGCAGTACCGCCGCTAAAGCTGTTGATACCGTTAAACTGTGCATACAAGATACCATTGATGGTTGCACCGGTAGTGTTTACATTCTGCAATTCAAGATCATTTACCACACTGTCAAAGTTTACAGAAGTTCCGGAAGGTATAAATTCACCTGATACAGTTTTAAACCACCTGAATCCTTCATCAATTCCACCGTTAGCAGCAATGAAATTATCTTTTGCAGCTATGATAGAATCAAACTCACGTTGAGCATAGAAGAACCTTACATTGGCAGGGCCTGTCATTGCAGCGCCATCCAGGTCAACATCCCAATAACGTTGCATGGTGTAGGTAGCCATCAATTGCCCGATATTTTCTGCGGCATACCATTTACGGTCCACGGTAACTTTAGCAGTAGCCTGTGCCCTGGCAGCAGCATTAGCCCCAGTGTTAGAGGGGTCCCACTGCACACCAAATAAATACCTTGCGCTATTACTATCAGAATAATATGTCCATCCATTTGCATCTGAACATTGAACCAGTGACGGACTTAAAGCCGATCCTGTTTCCTGTGCGCTAACCAGGCCCACATTTCCTCCCACAGCTTTTGGACCAACAAAGAAACTATCTATAGCCATTTGGTTTCCAAATTCACTATAAGCATCCAATGTAAACTGAACTGTTGTACCGGCATATTGACCAATATCAAATGTGTACAATCTCCATTCAGGGATGGAGCCTGTCTGCTGGGCTAATGTTGGGGTAAGTGTACTGTCTTGTCTTTTTACCAGGCCAAGTCTTGTGAAAGTGAGGCCACCATCATTAGAAGCACTCAGTACAATACTATCCTGGTTGTTGTATTGTGCATCTTGAGTAAAATAGAAACCAGCTACATATCCGCATCCGCTATTTGCATCAGCAGGAATATTGATACAATTTGTGGAAAGGCGTGAAACCGTGCCTGCAGCATAATTATAACTATCAAAAACAGCAGCCAGGATTCCACTCTTTGGCAGCAACTTATATTCCGGATCAAAATCAAAATAATAAATTGTATCTGACAGGAACCAGTTGCCGGTTCCGGCAAGCTGACTTACAGTCCATCCCGGAACAGCCCCTTCAAAATCTTCTGCATAAGGCGCATTAACCGCAGCAGGCAGTGTAATATGATTTGTTGTTATGACATCATCAGCAGCGTTTATATCTCCTGCCAGTGTTTGTATTGCGGCAGAATCAAGATTGGTTCCAGCAGCTGGGAAACTGGCTGTAAAAGTTAATGTAGCAGTATCGCCGGGTAATATTAATGCGGCATTTGTTTGTGTAATTGGCCCTTGCGGATTTGCGCCGCTAACGTATAAAGCTACGGTAGCAGCACCGGCAGCTATATTCTGGTTGCCGCTGTTTCTTAATTTAACAGATACAGTACCTGGAGCATTACATCCTGCTACCGGAGGAATGATATCAACCAATGCACCATTCAATGCAGTGTTGGCTATAATATTTACTACGTAATCCTCTGTTTCGCCTGAGCCAAATGTTGAGCAAACATCCACATCTGCAAAGTTAGCAGCCCTTGCCCTTATGCGTAAACCAGTTAGCCCAGGTACTGCATCTGCAGGAACCTGTATAGTGCCACTGGCAACAGCATTTGTAAAGTCTAAAGCAAGGTCTGTATATTCATTAGCGTCAAATGAACCGTTACCATTAAAGTCAACCCAGCATGAAACCTGTGTAATAAACCCATCATCTACAATTGTTGCTGTAATAGTGTATGAAGTCACCTGCGTAAGGTCTGCTGTATTACTTGCAGGCGTTGCAGGCACCAGCGTATAACCTGTAACAGCGTCAACTCCGTTAGACGAATTTAAAGTAGTGCCTTGTATCGTTACATTAGTGATATAATCATCAGCAACGGAATGAAGTGATGTCTCAGGCGGCTTACAATAGCATTCACTTGAAGGGTTAACTGTTATCTGTATTACATTAGATGAATCAGATTGGCCGCCATTGCCACAGGTAGCAACAAACCTGTAATAGGTAGCTGTTGTTTGTGAAGTAGTCGCATTGTTCAAACCCGTTTGTTCTGCAATATTTGTCCATGGGCCGGTAGCATTTGCAGAAAATTGCCATGCATAACTCATACCAGCTGCATCTGTTGCCCCGGTATTTTCAAGAATGATTTGTGCTGTAGGGCAGGCTGCCGAAGGCCCGGTGATGGTACCTGCGGAAGGTGTACCGGCACAGGCTGCAAATTCATCCACAGAAATATCATCAATAAAAATATTATTGCCGAAATCACTCATAGCTTCAAAAATCAGGTAGTTTGTAGCTGTGGTAAATGTAGAAGGGATTGTAAATGTGTACATATACCATCCACTGCCAGTGGTCACAACCGGTGCATCTCCGTTAAGCCTGTGTACTACACCTACTAAAGTTGCGCCGGCTAGCCCGGTTGTAGTATTTATATAAACAGAAACGCTATCATGAGCGTCAGAGTAGCCATCATCACGGTGCATCCAGAAAGAAACAGTTTTGGCACCGGGTGTTGTGAGGCTGAAAGACGATGATGTAAGTGTACCGGCATTACCGGAACCCCAGGTGTAGCAATCAAAAAAAACCATCCCGGTTCCTGAATGTGGATCAACTGCAAATGGAGTAAAAGTTGCATCGTCTCCACCAAATGCACCTGTTGTTTCAGTGTTCCATAACGCTTCAGGAACATCACCCGCTGTATGATCATTTAACCAACCCGTAGGAGGGAAATTACCACTTTCAAAATCTTGCGTCAGGATTTGTGCTTTTGTAACAAAACCTGCAATCAAAAAGACAGGAATGAAAAGCAATTGTTTAAGTAAACATTTTTTGTTCATAAGTATAGTTTTTCTTAAAAAGAAAGTCGCTGAAAATTAGTACAATTTATTTTAATACGCTAAAAAAATAAACCGGGTTTATTGCCGGTTTATTTTTTTTCTGATTTTTTTGTCAAAGCTTACTGAATTTGCTAACAATTACCGTCCCGTTTATTTCTGTTTTTAAAACATAATTTCCTTTTATAAACTTTTCAATATTCAGCGGCACATTATTACTTCCGTTATTTACCTGCAGGTTTTTACTGTAAACAAGTTTTCCATCAATATCAAAAATCCTTATTACGGCAGGGCATATTTTTTCCGCATTAAACCAAACAATTATTTTATCCCTTGCAGGATTGGGGTATACTGCAAAACCGGTAGCTTCATCATTTTTCACAGTAATGATGCTGCTATATTTTTTACTATTGTCTGCATTCAATATGGCCAGCCTGTAATAATTTATTCCTGTCTGTATTGCTCCATCAATGAATGAATAATTAATATTCCTGTTGCTGTTTCCATTGGCAGCCACATTGCCTATTGAGATAAAGTCAGTGCCATTTCCGCTTCTTTCAATTATAAATTCTTTGCTGTTTATTTCCTGTATGGTTACCCACTGTAATTTGTTTGCCAATTTTCCTTTTTCGGCAGAAAAATGCAGCAAACTAACAGGCACGGGTGGAGTTGGCCTTGCATAAAACTGCAATGCCAATGGCGAACCAAATACAGAACCACCGTTTCCGTTAAGCCTGTAACGTATACCTTTTGTGCCACCAGCATTTTCAATACCCACGCTGCAGAAATTAGTAATGCTGCTAACAGCAGGGCTGGTGCTTTCTGCATCATTGTATTGTATCAGTATATCACCATTTACTTTTAATATAACCTGGAAAGTAATATAATCATCTGCCGATCCAAACAAATGTGCATGATTAAAAGTGATAACAAAACCACTTGCGTCGTTGCCATAAAAAGTTTGTGCATCGCTGTACGTGGCACTGGTATTGTCTAAGTCAGTAAAAGCCCCTGCAATGTAATTGTCAACACCTCCGGCCAATGGCATATTTACAGGTGTTCTCGTTGTTGCTGCACTCAAAGCTGTGGGGTCGCTAAAGCTTATCCACCCGTTGCTGCATATCCATAACTGGTTATATGTATTTCCAAAAAATTTAAAAGGAAATGGCAGTGCAATTGGTGTGGCAAGCACACTATCATCACCATTAGCTCCCCAGTTTATTTGAGCATCAGTTTGTGTTATCCAATTGTAAGATGGTTGAATGGGTGCAAGGCTGGCGCACGGTGTAGAATTAGCGTAAGAATATCCATCACTTGCTATTGATGAATCGGAATAACTGTAAACTTCCGTGTTAAATACATTTACAACAGTGTCATTATTTCTGGCACCATCAATGGAAAGGCTTGTAATTACAAAAGAAGAATCTGCCCCCGTAACAGAACCAAGGAAAGGATTAAAATAAACAGATTGGGATTCACCTGAATTTAATGCCACCTGTTTTGTATCAGAATAAACCACACTGCCCGACTGTTTGATACTGAATGTTACATCAAATGGCGTGGTTTGGTCATTACTTCCAAAATTGGAAATGACGGCTTCTGGTAAAATGCCGCAGTTATCGATTGTTGAAGCACCCACAGGATTGATAATACTTGCGACACCAACATCGTTGGCAATGGTAAGCCGTGGTTCAATCATAAATTTAAAAGGGTTGGCAGGCGAAGGCGCAAAATCTGCCCAGGTATTACTGCCGGTAGGGTAGGTAAGAAAAAATGTATTGGGCCTTATCGGGCTTTCGTTTTGATAAGCAAACTGAACATTGGTACTACCTAATTGTTTTACACCAATATAAAAAGTATCAATAACAGCAACAGGTGGGTTGATGGGTAAAGTAAATTCGCCAACAGTACTTACCTGCTCTGTTGACTCCCATAATAAATTGCCCGGCACACCATTGCCAGATTTATCCCAGATGCCAATTTTAAAAGGTTGCCCACCTGCAGCAAAGCGTACACCGGCCTGGTTCACAGTAGTAGGACTGGCGGTTGTAAACTTTGCAACAATATCCCCTGTACCTGTTGGGTTTAATCCTGTAATAGAAAAGCCGGTAGCGCCGCTGGCAATATCTCCGTAGGCATAACTGTAAGCATTTGCCGTTACCTCCTGCGAAATAACCCTGCTGTTATCTGCATTAAAGTCATCTGCTGGTACCGAAACACTTACATTATTGAAACCGGCAACCAAGGGCGTAAAAGCATCAAAGGAAACAAGCGTTGACGCACCTGGTGCCAGCGTTGCAATTGTTTTTGTATTGGAAAAAATATTAGCGCCTGTTATATCAAGCGTTACATCAAGATTGGTCAATGTGTTACTTCCATTGTTTACAATGTTGGTGGAAATTGTATGGGGTGTTGCAAATGGTATTGGCAGTTTTCCAAGCGTATATACAGTAGTGATAGCAGCATCGTTAGGGTTAATATGCCTCAATTGCACCTGCGCCCTGAATGTAGATGCAGTCAAAGATGTTGTTCCACTTACAGGCAGTGTATTGTTATTAAATCTCCTGCTGCTGTTGGTTGATGTACTTACATCATTCCCTACAGAAGCATTAAAGCTGTACCCAGCGTGTGGAGTATTGTCAAGCCTTTCAATAAGTATTCTTAAATTATTGCCCGCTGTTCTTACAAAAGCTGTTGTCAGGTCTACTCCCACCCACCCTGTTGATGCTGCGGTAAAAGTGCCACTGAACACTAATGTAAACCCTGTGGTATCATATGCGCCGGTTGTAAAAGATGTTTCTGATAAGGGTACTTCTTTAAAATAAATATTGTAGTTATTGATGCTGGTATTGCTGCCTACGGCAAAAGCATTAAAATCGATGTGATTAATAGCAGTTGGGACGGAAGTAAAATTAGATGCACCGATCTCTGTTTCTGTATAAATATTTTCGCTTACATGATAGTTGAATAAGCCAATCACAATATTACCGGATTGCGACTGGTTGTTTACTATTTGTACTGTTTGTGAAAGTGTTTTATTACTGAAAAAAAACGCAGCCAGTAAAACAACAGGGGTTAATAAAGTTCTTTTCATTGCAGGGGTTTTGATTGTGTAGTAAAATAACAAATTTCATGCATATTTATCCTTTTTGTAAAAGTATTTTATTTCAGCTGTTGCAAAGTAATTTTCATGTTAGCGTAATTTGCATGATATGGCACACAAACACAGTAACCATCTCATCAACGAAACGAGCCCTTATCTTTTACAGCATGCCCACAATCCTGTAAACTGGTACCCATGGGGTAAAGAAGCACTTGAAAAAGCAAAGCAGGAAGATAAAATGATATTGGTTAGCATTGGCTATTCAGCTTGTCATTGGTGCCATGTAATGGAGAGGGAAAGTTTTGAGAATGAGGATACCGCTGCCGTTATGAACAGGCATTTTATTAATATTAAAATTGACAGGGAAGAGCGGCCTGACCTTGACCATATTTATATGGATGCCGTACAGGCCATATCGGGGAGCGGTGGCTGGCCGCTAAATGTTTTTCTTACGCCAGAGGCAAAACCTTTTTATGGCGGCACTTATTTTCCTCCCGTAAGGGCATTCAACAGGTCATCGTGGAGGGAATTATTGCAAAGCCTTGTGCAATCCTGGAAAGAAAAAAGAAATGAGATAGAAGCACAGGCAGATAACCTTACCGCACATATCAGTAAGGCCGGCAACTTTTCAATTGCAGGTAAAAAAGCTTTTGACATCTCTTTTGAAAATGAATTTGATAATAATACCGGCGGGAACATTTTTTCTGCTATTATGAAATCCGCTGATACGGTGTGGGGTGGCTTTGGGAGGGCACCAAAGTTTCCGCAGACTTTTACTATCCAATATCTTTTTGAATTTTATCATTGTTCACAAAACGAAGAAGCATTAAAGCAGGCATTACTTTCTGTAGATAAAATGCTTGAAGGCGGTATTTACGACCATATTGGAGGTGGCCTTGCCCGCTATAGTACAGATGAGCAGTGGCTTGCTCCACATTTTGAGAAAATGTTATATGATAATGCTCTTTTAATAATGATCTTATGTGATGCTTTTCAAATTACAAGGAACGAAAAATACAGGAACGCTATACACAAAACGATTTCTTTTTTACAAAACGAGCTGCTTCATCCTCTAGGTGGGTTTTATGCGGCGCTTGATGCAGATAGTGAAGGAGAGGAGGGAAAATTTTATGTATGGAGCAAGAAGGAAGTGGTTGCAATACTGGGCGATGATGCGGACATTTTTTGTAGTTTTTTTGATATAACCGAAATTGGAAACTGGGAGGGCAAAAATATTTTAAGGATACTAAAAGACGAAGATCAATTTATTAAAGAGAAAGGGTTGGATAAAAGTACATTTTCAAAATACAAAGAGGATTGTTTTTTAAAACTGCTTGCTGAAAGAAACAAAAGAACCCGTCCTGGTTTGGACGATAAAATTATCCTTGGCTGGAACGCACTTGCAATAAAAGCACTGGCCAAAGCTGCCATAGTGCTACACCACAGCCAATACCGGCAACTTGCAATAAATGCCTATGATTTTTTAATTGACAATTTTAATAATGGGGCAGAGGGATGTGAAATGAATCACACTTGGAAGAGCGGCATTTCCAAATACCCTGCTTTTTTGGACGACTACGCTTACCTGGCTGATGCTTCCATCGTTTTATACGAACTCACTTACAACATAAACTATCTTACCAGGGCAAAAAGCATTTGTAATTATGTGCTGCAGCACTTCTCCGATGATGAAAATTTATTCTTCTATTTCACTCATGGTAAACAAGATGATATAATTGTAAGAAAGAAAGAAATATATGATGGTGCCACGCCGTCAGGCAATGCTGTTATGGCATATAACCTGCACAAACTGGCAATTATTTATGATGAGGGAGAATGGCGGAGCCGGTCGGGGGCTATGGTACAGGCGATTTCGGAGGCAATAATCAAGTACCCCACATCGTTTGCTATGTGGGCTTCGCTGTTATTGCAAAAGATCAGCGGATCACTTGAGGTTGCTGTTTTGGGGAAGGGCGCTTTGTTAACGTCCCCGGTATTAAAGGCAGATAATTATTTGCCAACTGCAATTATTATGGCATCTGAAGCTGGCGATGATGAGTTTCCAATATTAAGAAATAAAAAAACCGAAGATTTTGTCCAGATTTTCGTTTGCAGAAATTATATTTGTTACTTGCCATTTACAACGGCAGAAGCCTTTACAAAAGAAATCCGCAAACTATTAAAGCAATAAAAACGAATAAAATATACACCGTTATTAACACAATATTCTAACGATTGCTGCGTTTTTGATGTTGTGTTTAGCTATTTTTACGAACAATTTTTCGTAAAAACGCACATGGTGTGAATAATTCAAAATAATAATCATTACATTTGCCCAATACCCTCAAAGTTAAAAACAATGAAAAACACGTTAAGTATTTTTTTAGCTGTAGCAGCTATTGCATCACTGACAGGTTGCAGTAAAAAAAACAAAGGAGGCCTGCTTCCTAATGATGGACAGTTGCATGGTGTTGCCCCTTCTGCAAAAGGTGCTATGTCTAGGCCTATTGGTATGGTGTACGTACCCTCAGGAACATTCCACATGGGTCCAAGCGATGAAGACGTAAACTATGCTTACACTGCAAGAAATAAGCAGGTTTCTATCAGCGGCTTTTGGATGGATGCAACTGAAATTACCAACAACGAATACCGCCAGTTTACCTATTGGGTTAGAGATTCGATCTCTGCCAAATTAATGGGTTATATTAAACAGGGTAAGGATGGTAATGAGTATGTGGACTGGACAAAGGCAAATAAAATTAAATGGGGCGATAAAGCTACCCTTGAAAAAATTGATCAGATCATTTTCACTCCCGATAACCGCATTTTCAATAAAAAAGAAATAGACCCGTCAAAGTTGGTTTATCATTCTGAGATATTCGATTATAAAGAAGCTTCAAGAAGGGAAAATGCGGGTGTACAACGCAGTAAATTCATTGTAAAGAAAGATATTCCTATTTATCCTGACACATTGTGCTGGGTAAGGGATTTCTCTTATGCATACAATGAGCCAATGTCAAAAAAATATTATGGGCACCCTGCATTTGGCAACTACCCTGTAGTAGGTGTTAGCTGGAAACAGGCAACTGCTTTCTGCGAATGGAGGACAATCCATCTTAATTCTTTCCTTGAAAGTAAAAATAAAGCTACTGAATCAGACTTCAGGTTGCCAACCGAAGCTCAATGGGAATATGCAGCACGTGGCGGACGTTCACAGTCACCATATCCATGGGGAGGTCCTTATTTAAGAAACAGGAAAGGTTGCTTACTTGCTAACTTTAAACCTGGCCGTGGTAACTATCCTGAAGATGGTGGTTTTTACACTGTAAGGGCAGATGCTTACTGGCCAAACGATTTTGGTTTATATAATATGTCGGGAAACGTTGCTGAATGGACATCATCATTATATTATGAAGGTGGTTATAGCTTTCAGCATGACATGAACCCTGATATCCGCTTTAATGCAAAAGATTCTGATCCTCCAAGAATGAAGAGAAAAGTAATACGTGGTGGTAGCTGGAAAGATGTTGGTTACTTCCTTCAAACAAGCACACGTAATTACGAATACCAGGATACTTCTAAATCTTATATTGGCTTCCGTTGTGTAATTGACTTGCCGGCAATGGCAAAGCGTGGAGGCAAATAAGAAATTATATTTTTCCATCCCTTAACTAATTTGTTTTATAGAAATAATGTTTACAGCTTTCAAAAAGCTGTAAACATTATGTAATGATTGCAATTACTTAAATTTAAATAACCTTCAAATCAAAACATCTAAATTTTAAAAATCATGGCTGCTAGAAAAAGAACCTTTTTAACCCTCATCGACGTATTAGTAAGTGCCGGTGCTGCTGTAATCATTTTTGCTGCATGGGCAAAAATTACTCACCAGTCTTATGCCAATGCTATGTTGACAATTGGTATGTGGACGGAGACTGCAATCTTTATGGTGTACGCAATTATTGAATGGGTTAAACCAAAATCACATGAGGAAGATGTGCCAGTTGCAGCCGTGCCTGCAGGTAATCCAGCGCTTAAGTCATTAGACAAAATGATACAGGAAGCTGATATTACACCAACAAATCTTAAAAAACTGGGTGAAGGTTTTCAAAAATTAGGAACAACTGTTAACGGGCTTTCTGATGTAAGCGATGTTGTAAAATCAACTGGCGACTTTGGTGCTAAAACAAAAGAAGCTACAGCAGCAATCGGTTCTATGGCTACAGCTTTTAATAACAGCGCTACTACAATGGCATCTTTCAATAATGCTTCTGAAAGTGCAAGAGGTTTCCACGAACAAGTACAGGTATTAACTAAAAACCTGGGTTCATTAAATACTATTTATGAGCTTGAATTAAAAGAAAGCAATAATCACCTTAAAGCTTTGAATGGTTTTTATGGTAAAATGGCTGAAGCAAGCCAGGCTATGATGAACAGTGTTGATGATGCCAACAGGGCAAAAGAGCAAATTGGTACATTGGCAAACAACCTTGGCAAATTAAATTCAGTGTACGGAAATATGCTGAGTGCTATGCAAGGTGGTAAATAATTGCCTGCGCTAAAGTAGTGTTAAACAACAAAGCGTTGTGAACACTATGGGAATCCAAACTATAATTTTATAAAATACCATAAAACAAAAATACTATGGCTTTACCTAAAGAGCCCCGGCAAAAGATGATCAACATCATGTACTTGGTGTTGACAGCAATTCTTGCCTTGAACGTATCTGCTGAGATTTTAAATGCATTTAAGGTTGTTGATTCAAGCCTTGGAAAATCCAATGCTGCGATAGATGCTTCAAATAAAACATTGTTTGAGTCTTTGCAAGCTAAAATGGAGGATCCTGCTAACAAGGAAAAGGCAACTTTCTGGAATGACAAAGCAACACAGGCTAAAAAAATGGCAGATAACCTCTATCAAAAAATAGAGACGTACAAGGACAGTTTAAAAAGGGCATCAGGATATAACCCTGAGAAAAATTTATTGACTTACAAAGAGGATGATTTGGATGCGGCTACACGACTATTTATTGTAAATGGGAAAGGCCCGGAATTATTGAAAGATTTACAAACATTTAAAGATGGCATGCTCAATATTGACCCTGCTATCAAAAAAGAGTTTAGTTCAAAAATTCCAATTGATTTGTCTGTACCGCCTTCTACCACAGGTGGGGGAGTGAATTCCTGGGAATATAATTATTTCCACATGACTCCTACAGTTGCGGCGCTAACTATTCTTAGTAAATTTGAGAATGACATAAAAAATGCAGAGAATCAGGTTATTACTTATTGTCAAAATCAAGTTGGAGCCGTTGTTTTCAAGTTGAATAAATTCGAGCCTATAGCAAGTGCGAATTCGACTTATCTTATGCCTGGCCAGGAAATGATTATACAAGCTGGTGTCGGCGCATTTAATGACCAGTCAAAGCCTACAATTTCCATTGGTGGAACACCTATTACGTTAAACGATAAGGGCGTAGCCGAAAAGAAATTTAATGTTTCTGGAGGTGGAAATCAGAAGGTGAATGTAAATATTAAATACACAAACCCTAATACTGGTGCTATTGAAACACTTAATAAAGAAATAGAATACACTGTAGGTACACCAGGTGGCGTTGCAGCTTCTGCTGATAAAATGAATGTATTTTATATTGGTGTTGATAATCCAGTAACAGTAGGTTCACCAACTGGATGGGATAAAACAAAAGTTGGTATATCAGGAACAGCCACACTTTCAGGGGCTAACGGCAAATTTATTGCTAAAGGAGTAAGCATTGGAAAAGCTATACTAAGTGTAACAGCCGACAATAAAACAACTCAGTTTGAATTTCGTGTAAAAAGAATTCCTGATCCTGTATTTAAAATTGGGCCAAGCTCTGGTGGGGCTATACAGGCTGCAGTGTTTAAGGCGCAACAATTTTGCCGTGCAGATTTAGAAAATTTTGATTTTGATGCCCGTTTCCAGGTAGTGGGTGGCACAGTTTATTTTACAGGTGCAGGTTTCCCTGTTCCTCAATCAGTAACCTTAACCGGTAACAACCTTGGTGGTATTGCCCAAATGCAAAAATGTGGCCCCGGCTCATCTGTAATCTTTGACCAGGTACAGGTAGTAGGTCCAGATGGAACTAAAAGGACAATACAGGCACCAGGGTTCCTATTAAGATAAATTTAATATTATATCTATGAAAAAGAGTTTAATCAGGATTTTTATCCTAGCAATCTTCGGCATTGCCATTTCAAATGTGGCGGATGCACAGAAGAAAAAGCGTAGTTCTTCAAAAAGGAACACCAGTACTGTAAGGAAAACTAAAGGTGGTACAAAGACTAAAACAACGGCTCCTGAAGTACAGGATACAACTGTAGCTCTTGTAAAAGCTCCTGAACCTGCAAAAGTACCCGACAGTCTTCCTATTCCTAAGATCAAAAAATCTCTCCGTCAGGACGAAGCGGTAGAAACAAAGGATATCCGTGACAGGACACCTTTGGCTTACGAACACCTGAGGGTTGATGACGCAGTTTACCGTCATAAAATTTGGCGTGAAATTGATGCAAGGGAAAAAATAAACCTTCCTTTCCGTTATACTGCTGATGAGAATAATGGCAACCAGCGTTTCATTTCTATATTGTTTAAAGCAATACAGGAAGGCGAGGTAACAGCCTTTAGTAATATTGACGATCGGTTTACTACCCCCATGACTCTGGATGACGTTGCCAAGGTTGTAACAGGTGGTACAATTATGGTTGACACGTATGATAGTGTAGGTAACGTTACAGGTCAAAAACCAGTTCAAAATGAAGTGAATCTTGATTCATTCTACAAATTCCAATTAAAAGAAGAAGTTGTTTTTGATAAAGAGGCTTCAAGATTGTTTTGGAGAATATTGGGGATTGCGCCGGTTAAAAAATTGGTGACTTCAACCGGAGTTCAAATTGGCGACCAGGCTTATCCTTTGTTCTGGGTTTACTATCCAGATCTAAGGCCAATATTTGCTAAATACGAAGTATATAATGGCAAAAACTTTGGTGCAAGGATGACTTGGGAGGAGTTATTTGAAAACCGGATGTTCAGTGGCCGTATTATCAAGAGTACGGTTGATAACCCAATGGATATCCCTTTCTCACAGCAGCCTGGCATGAAAGAGAATGGCGTGTTCCAGTTGCTTGAAGGCGAAAGAATAAAGGAAAAGATATTTAACTACGAACTTGATTTGTGGAGTTACTAATATTCAGACGACTTTAATAAATAATTTGCCCCCGGTTTACCGGGGGTATTTTTTTGTATAAAAATGAACAATTCTTTTACGTAAAATTATTATAGAGCAAGAGATTGAATCTTTTACCACATTAAGCTTAAAGTAAACTGGTATAAGCAGTATTTACAATAAAGAAATTTGTTTGATAATGATATTAAATAAAAATTTATTTTTTGGAGTTTAGCACTATGACAATACTTCCTTTTGTAACAGGATTAAATACATGTGTTTAAAACAAAGCTTAACTATAGCACAATGTAATAAGCCGTTTGTAAATAGAGACTGTTATCTTAGAT
>JAZKGV010000025.1:0-4448 GCA_040385725.1 Bacteroidota bacterium
CATTGCGTCCGCGTTCGCGCGCCTCGATCACAAAGTGCATTGCATACACAGACACCGGATCGACCACGTGCGCATTGGCGGCCCACAGACCGAATGCGCCTTCGCCGTTTTGACGGCCGCGAAGCACCTGTATCAAATCCTCCACATCTGCCCGTCTTCCAAGAAAGCGGATATTGTCTTTTAATTCTTCCGGTATCATTGCTTCCACCAAAGGCCGGTTCTTTCCTTCGCCAATTAAAAGAAAGCACATATCCTTATGATCTTTTGTTATGCGTATGGCAGCTTCTGCAAAAGTATAATAGTCCTTCCTGTCATGAAAGGCACCAATCATGCCTGCCACAAACTTAAAATTCTGTATACCAAGTTCCTTTTTCAATTCCTCTTTATCTCTCAGGTTTTCAAAACGGGCCATGTCGATGCCATTGTAAATGCAGTAGGTTTTATCAATTGGTGCATTATAGCTTTTAATACCTGCAAGCGAATTTGACAATACCACATCAGAAAACAGGAAAGATATC
Source organism: Bacteroidota bacterium (assembly GCA_040385725.1). Taxonomy (GTDB): domain Bacteria; phylum Bacteroidota; class Bacteroidia; order Chitinophagales; family Chitinophagaceae; genus Ferruginibacter. Next base: position 519 of record JAZKGV010000025.1, read on the forward strand.
TTTCCACGTATGTGATTTTTCTGGTGCCAGGGAACATGCCTGGGGGCATCTGCAACTATGCCGTTTATAAACTTGAATTTACGAAAGGGGAGCAATGGCATCATATAAAAGCTGGACATAGAACCCCATGAATGCACAATGTCTGGTTTGTACTTTTTTATAGCACCTTTAATTACAAAAAACGGCTTGACACTGTATTTAAAATCTCTTTCAGTTTCTATGATGGTGATAGGGAAGTCGTACATATATTCGTAACCAACGCCCATATCAGAAATGGAGATGAGTATTATTTTATAAGCAGGGTCTTTTGAGAGGGATTTGATAAGCTCCAGCATCCTTCTTTCCTTACCACCGCCTCCAATATTATCTGCTAAAAAAAGAATCGTCATCTTTTTGTTTCTTTCTTTGGTTACCGGTTTTGTAATGTTTGCTTCTGTTGTTGCTTGTGCAATCATTGTTTTAAGTTTTACGAAGGGAACAGTTAAGCCTGGCTTAAATCTTTTTGTTAAAGCAATTGTTAAGCCAAAACCTATGTATGGTTTGTATTAGTTATTGAGGTGCTGTTGATAATTTTTTTATGTGTTCTATGCTACAGGATTGTTTTTAATACGCTCAATAAATTCTTCAATCATATAATACTCCGGCTGTACCTTTCCCGGGTGCCATTGCAGCTTGCTGTCCCAATAGCCTTGACAGTTATGATAAAAAGGCCCGGGAACAGAAGTGTAGCAAACTTCAATGATCTTTGGTTCTCCGTTTTCGAAAATGAAATCATAAGCTGCTGTTTGCAATTTTAATTTCTGCGACATTTCAAAAGCAATTTTTATGCAACGGAGGTCAATCAGTTCAGGATTATAATCCCTGATACCACTGCCCGATGCCCTGAAGTCATTCTCTCTTACGTAACGTCGCATGCCCACGGCCTTATCTCCAATAATGAAAAGCCTTGTATCGGAATCATTGCCAGCTACAAACTCCTGGAAGTAAGCATAGCCTTTTTCATGATGAGAAAATTTTGCCAGTTCTGTTGGAATAAACAAACGGCCTATTCCTTTGGCAATGCCTTTTACCGCCTCAACATTTTTATCTCTTTTAAAAACCCAGAGTTTTTCTTTTAATCTTCCCCAGCGGTTGATTTGTGAAAAACCACTGCCGAAGCATTGATTGATCAATGACTGTGCTGCCGATCTTGTTCTTACTAATTTTACATTTACCGAACCAGCGCCGGTTCTTAACTTAAATACTTTTGGAAAAGTTGTACTATCAAGCCACTTTTCTGCTGCTTCTTTTGAATAAAATACATAACTTTTTATTAGTGGCGCATTGATGGATTCAAACAAATATTTCTGTGCCACTTTGTCCTCAAAATGCCAGCAACTGTTGTAGTCAGGAAAAATATGTTTGCCCATTAATTGCACAGCGCTGGTCAGTTGCTTTGCCATTAATGCAGAGCGGTAATTGTTCTGATCCCAGTTCCACATTAAACCATCACAATCTTTTAGCTGTTCCAGAATGTCTGAATCATAACAGTTCACCAGTTTATATTCAATGCCATTTGCTTTACAGTATTCCATCCATTGCTCAGAATAGCGGCCGGGATAATGATGTATTGCTAATTTCATTTCTTAAGTAGTTTTTTTTTGAGTACCTGTATGGCTATATCATGATGTGACTGACAGGTGAAATAATTAATAACGCCTGCCAAATATCTTTTTGATAAAAATTTATCTACAAATCCCAGCCTTCTTAAACTGCTTCTTACATACCTGCCGGGCATTGCCGGTACCGCCGAAAAAGCATAGAGGTACAAGGGTGATCTTTTTTCCACCAGTGCTGTCCATTCATTTTTTAGTTTATTGTCGTCTGCAATGATGGATGAAAATTGCTCTATATCTTTTAATACTGTTTCTTTATCGTTGCCCTCTGATACCGACAATACATACTCACCTGCAGACTGGTGTGTTGGTATAAGGCTAAACTGTATTGGTTGTGCTTTTTCTAAAACAAGTTGTGCTGTCAACCCTGTTAACCAGCCGGGGAAGTTATTTTTTCTTGTAAAAAGCATATTGCCAACTCCATACAAAATGGGCACCTTGTTATATACTTCGTATCCGCTTATGCAATGTGTGTGGTGGCTTATAATTGCATCAGCGCCATTGTCTGCAAAAAAGCGGAAGAGTTTTTTTATTCTTGGGCTGGGTAAGTGGTAGTACTCATGGCCACCATGAAAAATTACTAAAACAAAATCTGCTGACTTTTTTGCTTCTTTTACCTGGCTTAGGTTTTCAATAATGTCCAATGGATTGGCACCGGCTGTTTCATCTGTTGCAATTGACCATTCATGTTCACAAATATTTACCAGAGCTATACGAGTGTTATTTTTTTCTATCACTACATGTTTGCCAGCTTCAGCCAAGGTTCTCCCGGCACCAACAGAAAAGATTTTATTTTTTTTGCATTCTTCTAAGGTAGTTTCAAGTGCCTGCACACCATAGTCTAATAGATGATTGTTGGCAAGTGTTACCGCAGTAATATTGAGTTGACGTAAGTAATCAAAAATTTTGTCTGTTGTTTGTAAGTGCGGCCCGTGTTTAACGATCTTATACCTGTCGCCATTTTTATTAACCGGGCATTCGAGGTTTACAATATTTATATCAGCCTTTTGATAAACTTCTTTTATCTCTTGTGATAATAAATTGCTGCCTATATAAGCTGGCTCAATGCAAAAATCCCCTGCAATATTTACTGTTACACTCATTTCCTGCTCCTGATTTCCTGGATGTAATCAGCCATAACTTTTGATACTTTCCTGTAGTCAAAATTTTCTTCAGCAATCTTTCTTCCATTAAGCCCTGCAGCTGTTGCTTTTTCTTTATCACTTAGTGCTTCTTCCATTTTTTGTGCAAAGGATGATGCACTTCCGGGTGTGGCCAGGTAACCACTTTCGCCATCTTTAATAAACAACGGTATTTCACCAACACTTGTAACTACCACGGGCACCCCGGTGGCTAAATACTCACCGATCTTTATCGGGAAGTTGCCGGAGTTCTGTTCATTGTCAGGTTTTGACACCACTAATATTTCTGCATTGCATAAGATCACCGGCATCATATCCCTTTCAATAAGGCCTGTAAAAATTACTTTATCCTGCAATTGGTATTTTTCAATTGCATCTAATGTCTCTTTAATGCCTGCTTTGTTGGAGTTGTTGCCTACAAGCACCAGTTTAAGAGATGGGAATTTGCTTGTGATACCTGCGAATGCTTCTATCAAAATTGGCACACCATCTTTATTACCGCTGATGGTACCGCAATACCCGATGTAAGGAAAAGAGTAGGGGCTTTGTTTTTCTGTTTTGAAAAATGACAGGTCAACAAGCGTTACTAATTTTTTTGTTGCTTTATTATACTGCCCGATGTATTGTACCAATTTATTACTGATGACAAATACAGCATCAAATTTTGGCAGTAATTTATTGAGATAGTATTTAAGCATTTGCTGCCTTATGGCTGATTGGCTTGCCACAGCATAAGGTAATTCTGTTCTTTCATGAAAGACTTTTACGCCCATTTTATGGACAGCGTTCAGTATAAAGTATATGGGGGATGGCTCAGTTGTAAACAGAACTACCGCATCTAATTTTTTTGCTGCAGCCTGTTGCTGTAATATTTTTTTTGCTTTGAAGATGGCTTTTAATTCCTGGTAATTCTTAGCGAATTTGTTATGCCCCGTATAAGCGTTCAAGGTTTTGTAGGCAACACCAAAATAGTTGATGCTGTCTTTTCCATCCCATTCCTGCGGACTAAGTAATAGAAAGGTTACGGTATGTCCCTGTTCAACCAACCCCTTTGCCAATGTAGAATGCCGTATGGCCGCTGCATGTTTATCGGGGTAATGGCCGTTGGATATTAATGTAATGTTCATTTGGGT
>JAZKGV010000026.1:0-3815 GCA_040385725.1 Bacteroidota bacterium
AGAGTATTAGTAAGACGCCTTTTTATTTATTTTCTTTTCCAATTTTATTGGTAGGGTTGATCCTTTTAGCAATTAATCTAAACCTTATTACTCAAAAGGAAAAAGCGGTATTTGTTGCTAACCCGCAAGTAGGGGATGTTTACACAATTAGAAAAGATGAAAATAACTCAACAACTTATTACTTTCTAAGACTTGTAAAAATAAATGGCGACACTCTATCTGTATACCATAGTAATTTAGAGTATAATCAATTCGTATCAAGGTTAAATGAAGATGATTATTTTGTTAAGGAAGATGAATTTATTTTTACAAAAGTGGAATTGAAACTAATGCTTGAGAGAATGGAAATAAACTCTGTTGAACGAAATTATGGCGACTATGAAGGATTTAATCGAATTAAATGATGCAATTTATTTTCAGAATACTTTGAGCATCGAAACAGTTCAGCCCAATCAACGTATTTTTGCCGGAATAAAAATTACTTAACAACAGAAAACAAAATCCCCTTTAGGGGTTAGGGGCATATGATCAGGTTTTTCCCGGAATCCGCATTACAGCAATTAGAATTTGAGAAAGTAAAAACTTTACTGGCAGAATATTGCCGTGCCGAATACGCCAAGCATAAAGCATCCAACTTACGCATCCATACCAAAAAAGAATTTATTGAAACCGAATTGCAGCAAACCAATGAATACAAATTGTTGCTGCAGGGCGGACAATACTTTCCTAATGATTTTGTACACAACATCAGCAAAGAATTAAAACTGCTTTCTATTCCCGGTGCAGTGTTGAGCGGCGAACAATTTTTGTTTATAAAAAAACTGGCAGAGAATACCGGTAATATTTTCAGGTGGTTTGATAAGGAAAGAAGGATCGCTTACCCGGCATTGTCAAAAGTTGTAAACGACAATTATTATGAAAAGACAATTGTTGAACTGATCAACGATGTGCTGGATGAAACAGGCAATGTAAAAGACAACGCCAGCGAAACACTGGCTGAAATAAGAATGAAACTCTTCCGCAAGCGGAATGAATTGCGCCGTGTGTTTGATAAGATCGTTGGTAAACTGAACAAACAAGGCTACTTAGCAGATATTGAAGAAAGTTTTATGAATGGCCGCCGTGTGCTGGCGGTATTTGCAGAACAAAAGCGGATGATAAAAGGTGTGCTGCATGGCGAAAGCGATAGCCGCCGTACCACTTTTATTGAGCCGGAAGAAACAACAGAACTCAATAATGAAATATTCTCTTTAGAACATGAAGAGAGCAGGGAAGTGTATAAAATACTACGTAAACTAACTGAACAGTTGAGTATGTATGCTGCTTTATTAAAAACATATTTTGATATTGCCGGTGAATTTGATTTTATACATGCAAAAGCAAAACTGGCTGTTGCGGTTGGTGGCAATTATCCAATGCTGTTTGATAAGGCACATGTAAAGCTCATCAATGCTTATCATCCTTTGTTGTTCCTTTACAATCAGAATAATAATAAGCCAACCATTCCTGTCAATCTTTCTTTAGATGAAAAGAGCAGGATATTAGTTATCAGCGGGCCTAACGCCGGAGGTAAAACAGTTACGCTAAAAACAGTTGGGTTATTACAACTGATGTTGCAAAGTGGGTTGCTGGTTCCTGTTCATGCAGATAGTGAAATGGGCATCTTCAAACAGATCATGATCCATATCGGTGATACACAGAGCCTGGAATTTGAACTCAGTACTTATTCATCGCATTTGAAGAACATGAAACACTTCATGGAAAATGCCAATGGAAGAACATTGTTTTTTATTGATGAATTAGGCAGCGGTAGTGATCCTAATCTCGGTGGGGCTTTTGCAGAAGTGATAATGGAAGAGCTGGCACACAAACATTCCTTTGGTATTGTAACAACGCATTACCTCAATTTAAAAGTGATGGCGAACAAAGTGCCGGGCATCATCAACGGTGCCATGCAGTTTGATGAAAAGAATTTATTGCCGATGTATAAACTGATCGTTGGCAAACCCGGCAGCAGTTATACTTTTTCTATTGCTGAAAGAATTGGGTTGGAAAAAAGACTGATCGACAAGGCAAGAAAGCTGGTGGATGATGACCATTTTACTTTGGATAAATTACTGAACCGTACTGAACAGGACTTACAGCAAATTGATATCGATAAAAAAGAACTGCAGCGTTTATTGAAGGAAAATGAAAGGCTGAAAAAAGAAATGTTGCATGTGATGGACAAGGAACGGCATCAGCAGGAAGTAGAGCGCTTAAAACACCAGAATAAAATTTCAGAAGACAAACTTATTTACCTGAAAGATATGGAGCGCCGCCTGAAAGCAATGGTGATCGAGTGGCGCAAAGCGGAAGACAAAGACAAAGTGGTGAAGATGATACACGCCCTGCTGTTTAATCAAAAGGAAAAAATGGTAACAGAGAAGCAGCAGAAAAAACAAAATGAAAAATTTATTGAGATCGCTGGTGAAATAAAAGTAGGGGATAAGGTGAAAATGAAACAGAACCGGCAGGTGGGTGTGCTGAAAGAATTACGTGGTAAAAAAGCGATTGTGCAGTTGGGTGTAATTCCAATTACTGTTGAGATGACCGATTTAGTGCTGGTAAAGGATAAGCAAATGGAAGAAAACAATTGATTTCTCTCTTTTCAAATAGATAATTTTTTCCTGTAACCCTTTACAGGCAAGCGTTTCCTGCTACAACTGAAATATTCCTTTAAGTTTTTTTGGCATTTACCTTTCAAGACTATTATTTTGCACCCGGAGAGATGGCAGAGCGGTCGAATGCGGCGGTCTTGAAAACCGTTGACTGTCAAAGGTCCGGGGGTTCGAATCCCTCTCTCTCCGCTGATATGGGTTGTAGTTAATTTATTATAGATTAATTACAATCCATTTTCTTTTCAACTAGTCCGCATCTGGCCCACAGTACTGTAGTTATTTTTAGCGTGGATAACGGTTTCCCTATCGTTTTTAACTGGATGCCTTTGACTCATAGCTAAGAAAAACTACACCAGTATCATACTGCCTTATTTCTTTCAATTTTAAATGGCTGAAATTTATCTGCTGAGTAAACAGGCTTCTCCCGCCACCTGTTAATACAGGGCAAAGCTGAAGGCGGTATTCATCAATAAGATTTTCCTTCATTAAAGATTGAGCTAATGAAATGCTGCCCCACATCACCATGTTTTTGCCGGGCAATGATTTAAGGTTTTTAATAGCATTCGTAGCTTCACCGGAAATTACTACTGCTGCAGGCCATTTACCCCAGGGCGCTTTTGTGAGTGTATTGGAAAATAATATTTTATTGGTAGCGTTCAGTTTATCGGCAATTACTTCTTTATCTGTTGTAGCTGTTGGCCAAAAATCCACAAACAACTCATAGGTTTTGCGACCTAGTAAAATAGTGTCTATTGTTTCCAGGAATTTTAATTGATCAGCATCAGAGTATTTGTTTTCCTCTGGTGACAAATTGGTAAAGAAATCCAACTGCCCATTTTTGTCTGTAACAAAACCGTCCAGCGACATCCATTCTTCTAAAATTAGTTTTCTCATTGTGTTGTTGTTTTATCAAATCAAAATTATAGACATTATATACTTTACATTCCTCTCTATTCAAAATTGCGATTTGGTTTTGACATTCAACGTTGACATGTGCCTGCCTGGCTTACCATCCTTTGAACATATGCCACTCTGCATGTAAAAGCATAAACTACAAATAGCGTTGTTTTTAAAAGTTCTTATCAATATTTATTCCGGAGCATGCAAGCCAATTCTGTAACACCTGCAGTATAAATTGAGTAAATTAATTCACAA
>JAZKGV010000027.1:0-4901 GCA_040385725.1 Bacteroidota bacterium
AATATCAAATGTTAACTGCAGGTCATGTTTATTGCCTTTTACATTCAATTCAAAATCCTGTGTTATCCTCATGTCGATCACATGCTCCCAGGGTGTGCTGCTGCCGTTTCTTTGTGTGTATTTTCCTCTGCGGCTGCTCAGGTACTTATCATTATCAATAAAGTTCATAAAGTCTGCCATTTGCTGTGCAGCAGTTGCCACTACCGTACTGCCGCTGATCCTGTCAACAAATTTTATTTCATCGGGTGATGCTGGTACATACAAAAGGTCATTTCCAAAACGGCCGTCACTGTTCAGGTCGCCATTAACCAAATAAGTAAACACCTGACCGGAGTTGCCGTTGTAGAATAATCCAATATTTGTTTTCAAATGTTTTGCATAAGAAAAATTAGCAGCGATCAAGCTGGTGATCCTGTGTTTCAATTGGTAGTTAGAAGTAGCCAATTGCGGATTGTTTGGATCCCCCACAACCTGTACAAATTCCCAGTTAGATAATGCAGTGGAGCTTGCACCACTGTTCAGGTCTTTGGAAACATTATAGTTGTAACCAACCTGTGTATACAACCATTTCATTGTTTTGCTTAACGTAAAGCCAAGGTTTAATGCATAGCCTTCGCTTGTATTACTGATGTACAAAGCATTTGTTATTGAAGTATTTATTCTTCTTGCATTGGTTGATGAGTTAAATGCAATTCTTGAATCGTATCCATGATTGTACGCAGAATCAACAAAACCAACAGAAGGTTTCATGTTTACATCCTCGTACTTAATGTTGTTGATGGTTTTTGAAAAAATACCTTCAACGGTAAGGTTCATATTGCCAGGTAATTTTTTATCAATACCTAAATTAGCCCTGAACACTTGTGGCAGTTTAAAATTCTTATCAATAAGGTTTACTTCAAAAGAACTGCCGCCGCTGCCAAGTGAACTTTGTTGGTTTACATCCGGGTTAAAGCCATTGCCACTATTTACATCATAAGGCGATGCTGTTGGTGTTTGATCGGTTTGGCTGATTGTTTTCTGTAATAAACCAGTGCCTCCAAATTGGTTAGATATCCATACAAAAGGAACCCTGCCCGTGAACATGCCTACACCGCCTCTTAACACGATACTTTTGTTGCCTTCCACATCCCAGTTAAATCCAACTCTTGGCGCCCATAAAATTTGTTTGTTGGGAATATTTGAAGTGCTGTATTTTCCGTTAAAGGTAGAGTCAACAATTTTGTTGTAGCCTGGTATTGAATTGATGATCGGCATATCTGCCCTCAGGCCAATTGTTATCCTGAACCTTGAGCTGGTTTGTATTTCATCCTGTATGTAAAAACCAAGTTGTGCTGCATTAAATCTTGCAGCAGGTAATGAATCTGTGGCTTTGTTTGCTGAATAGCTTACATCAAATTGTCTTGGGAAATCACCATAAAAATCATTGAGGCTTGCAAAGCGCCAGCGGCCATTGAAGTTGTTAATAAACAGGTTCCTGAATTTAAAGAACTCATTGTGTGTACCAATGGTAAATGTGTGCTTGCCTGAGAATATTTTGAAATTATCTGTTACTTCAAAAATATCCTGGTCAAGTTCGTTGGCAACAGAACTTCTGTCTGTGCCCAGTTGTACTGTACCACCGCCTTTGCTTATTTCAACTGAAGGGAACAGTGAACCATACGTTGTACGGAAATCCCTTATTTCATGCCTTCCAATAATCAGGTTGTTAGAAAACTTTGAACCAAACCTGCTTCTTACTTCAGCAACGGTAATGTTTTGTTTGTTATTAAAACGATAAGTGTTGTTGCCAAATCGGAAAAGCGATGTTGACCTTGAAATATTATCATCATATGCTTTAATGTAATTATGCCTGATGGTTAAGCGGTGATTTGTATTGATATTCCAATCAAGCCTTGCAAAAGCTTTATCACTTTGTGTTTGTGCGCTGAATTCTCCAAAGGTTCCGGGATCATAATTATAACGGGTACGTAATGTATCTACCAGTTGTTGTGCTTCTGCAGTGGTTAACAGGGAACTGCTGTCGCCGGCGTTATATATAGTAGGTGCAGCTCTTCTTGCCATTTCGCCATTAATAAAGAAAAACAGCTTGTTTTTGATAATTGGCCCACCCAGTCTGAAGCCATATTGCTTGTCGCTGAATGTCGCTGTTTTAGCTTTGGAGATCGGGTCCTTACCAGTGAGGCTTTGGCTCCGGCTAAAATAATAAACAGAACCTTCTATTTTGTTAGTGCCAGAACGGGTTACAGCATTTATACCTGCACCGGTAAAGTTGCCATAAGTAATATCATAAGGTGCCAATACCACCTGTATTTCCTGTATCGCATCTATTGATATAGGTGTGGTAGCTGCCCCACCGCCGGGAGTGCCTGAATTACTTAAACCAAACACATCATTATTTACAGCACCATCAATTGTAATGTTGTTGAATTTGTTGCTCATTCCTCCAAAAGAATTACCGTTTGCCTGTGGTGTTATCCTAGTGTAATCCTGCAGGCTCCTGCTTAATGTTGGCAAAGCTGCAATCTGTGCTTTACTTATATTAGTGGAGGCACCGGTTTTTCTTTTTGCTGTGCCGGTAGTGGTTATCACCACATCAGTAAGAATAGTGGCAGAAGTAGAAAGCGTGGCATCAACTGTTATGTTATCGCCAAGCGGCAGGTTAATATTCGATTCGGTATAGCTACTGAACCCCACATTTGTTATTTCAACCGTATAAGGCCCGCCGGGTATAAGGTTTACCAGGTTGTACCTTCCATCTTTACCTGTGGCAGTTTGATACGTGGTGCCGGTAGCTGTGTGGGTTAATTTTACTGTACTGCCTGCAAGTATTCCGCCAGTGTTGTTTTTTACAGAACCATTTATACTACTGGTGGTAACCTGTGCGGTAACGGTAATGCTGAAGATGCTTATTAATGCAATAAACATCCCTACTTTTTTTCTCATATCCATAGTTTCAAAATTTGATGCAAAGGTGAATAGACGGCATTTATTTAATAAGCTGTTTTGATTAATTAATTATTATCATCAATAAGCGATGCTTACTTTTAAATGCAGTGGCAGAGTTTGCCGTTAAATAAAATTTTAATGTTAGAAAATCCCCCCGAAGAAAGCGCAAATATAAGCAAGATTACAAAAGGGCAAGTTGGCAATTGGCAAATGGGTAAAAATGTAAGGTAATCATACAAATCATATCAATCTTTATCGATCATCATTAAAAAATCCCTATCACATCTTTTCCTTATCAAGCAAATCCACCATCCCCAATCTGCATTACCTTTGCACCAAATTTTGAAATTTATGCTGGATAGTATTGAAAGTGCGATTGAGGATATAAAAAAGGGCAAATTGGTGATAGTAGTGGATGATGAGGACAGGGAAAACGAAGGCGATTTTATAACTGCTGCTGCTAATGCAACACCGGAGGTTATCAATTTTATGAGCAGGCATGGCAGGGGATTGATATGCACACCTATTAATGAAGAATTGTGCAGGAAATTTAACCTTGAGCCAATGGTGACGGACAATACCTCTTTGCATGCCACGCCTTTTACCGTAAGCATTGATCTGTTAGGGCACGGTTGCACTACAGGCATTTCTGCCAGCGACCGTTCTAAAACAGTGCTGGCATTAACTGACCCTGCAACAAAACCTGAAGATTTTGGCAGGCCGGGGCATATTTTTCCATTAAGGGCAAGAAAAGGAGGAGTGTTGAGAAGGGCAGGCCATACAGAAGCCACCATTGACCTGGCAAGGTTGGCGGGCTTTGGCGAAGCTGGCGTGCTGGTGGAAATAATGAATGAGGATGGCACGATGGCAAGATTGCCTGAACTGAGGGAGATCGCAAAGAAGTTTGATCTGAAACTGATCTCTATAAAAGACCTGATCGAATATAGGCTTACAAAAGAAACGCTGATACATGAAGAAGAAAGGGTGCAGATGCCCACAAAATATGGATATTTTGAATTGATCGCTTTTAAGCAACTCAATACCGGTGATGTTCACCTGGCTATTAAAAAAGGAGACTGGAAAAAAGAGGAGCCAATAATGGTAAGGGTACACAGCAGTTGTGTTACCGGCGATATTTTAGGATCACTGCGTTGTGATTGTGGTGAACAATTACATGCGGCGATGCAAATGATACAGGCCGAAGGAAAAGGATTGGTATTGTACATGAACCAGGAAGGCCGTGGTATCGGGCTTATAAATAAATTAAAAGCTTACAAACTACAGGAACAGGGAATGGATACCGTGGAGGCTAACATTGAACTGGGCTTTGATATGGACGAAAGGGATTATGGCGTGGGTGCACAAATACTCCGCCACCTTGGTATTACAAAAATGAAGTTGATCAGTAATAACCCAAAAAAGAGGGCCGGGCTTTTGGGCTATGGGTTAGAGATAGTGGAGAATATTGCAATTGAAGTAAAACCAAACGAGCACAACAAAAAGTATTTAACCACCAAGAGGGATAAATTAGGCCATACTATTTTAACCGGCCATAAATAAAGTTATTGTTTGCTAAAAAGCTTTCGCCTTGATGCCCATTCAAAGAACATCACGTTTGCAATTGATTTCCATATCTTATTAAAATCTCTCCTGTAAGCAAGGCTTAAACCGGTACGGTTGCGCTGGCCGATAAGATCATAATTAGTACGGTTAAAACCAACAACCCTTATCCGCCCGTTTTTTGTCAATATCCATTCCACTGTTACATCAGGCGTAACTAATACACTTGTATTTTGGTTTGCATAAGGATTATTGTAATCAACATTAATGCCTGCAGAAATAATAAGCCTGCCGTTGAGCAGTTTGTAAACCAGTTTTCCTCTTGCCGCAGCCTGTAATTTTTCTACGTTTGTCTGCAGGTCTTTTCCAAGGCTGGTGTTAAGGTCAACATC
>JAZKGV010000028.1:0-4687 GCA_040385725.1 Bacteroidota bacterium
ACAATACTATCAATGAGATGAACCACCAGGTTTTATAAAATGGTGTGGCAATATGTATTTGTAAAATAGTTTCACCCGTTTGCCAGCTTTTATCTTTTGCCAGGGCCTTTACTTTAAAAGTATACTTACCGGATGGCAGGCTGTTATAAGTGGCTTCAAAATTTACAGAAGAAACGCTCCATTTTTTTTCAGCGCCTTCCAGTATGTACAGCATGTGGTACGGCGTTGCTGTATTATCGGTGAGCATACCAAACTTAATACGCAAACTGTTTTCTCCCGGCGAAAGTTCTAATTGATTGTTGTAATACAAACTTGTATCAACACCGTTTATTGATAACATGCTTATGAGTGGCTTGTCTTTTACAACAGGAGCCTTCAATCTCTCAGTAAAAAACTCCACCACATCACCGGCAATATTTCCAATAATATGCCCATTGCCAAGCGTTGTCATCAAATTAACGTAGGCATAATTATTAGCGCTTATAGGCAGTGTAAAATTGTAAAAACTGTTAAGCAAAGGATTGTAAATAGAAAACTGGTTATAAGCACCGCTCCATATTTTTCCGCTGCTGTCAACAGCTACTGCCATTACATGATCCATCACCAGGCCATCATATTGTTTAAGCTGTTTGCTTGTATTTGTTGAAGGATCATAAGAAATAAGCCCATCTCCTTTTTTTGTCATCCACAAAATACCTTTGGTATCTGTAGTGGCGTCTGTAAAATAACCATCATCCTGCTCATTCATGGGCTGGTAATTCATCTTAGTTATTTTCAACTCTCCTTTATCCGTATAAGTAAGAAAGTCATATCCATTCAGCATCCATACTTTGCCTTTATTATTTACAACCGGCTGATACAATTTTGGTGGGTTTCCTTCCACCATTTCAGGAGTTTTAAAAACAATGCTATCCTGCTGGCCGGTTTGCAGATCCCATTGTAATAATTTATTCAGCGAAGCAGCATATAAAACACGGTTGTTGTAAAATGCTGCATCCCTTAGTTGCCATTCATCGTATGGTGCTTTTAATTGAAGTGGTACAAAATTGCCTTTACCTTTTTTTATCCAGGCACCGGTATTACTGAATAAAAAAACACTGTCTTTATAAAAGACCATCGAGTTGATATACTCGGGAGTTTTCTTGTTTTTGTTAGGAGCAAACTTTGCCACTTCAAACAACTCACTTGCTGTAGTAGCAGGATCATAGTGAACCAATATGTTTTTTGATGTAACAAACCACCAGGTATTATCCAGTGGATTTGCTTCCATAAAAGCGATAGTAGCATTTTCTTCTGTATGTGCAGCCTTTGGCAAATGGTGTACTTTATAAAACGACCGGGAAGGATTGGATTTTGAAATACCTCCTACTGTACCCAACCACAATGTACCATCTGCTTCTTCCATGGCATCCCAGAAAAAATCACCTGCCACGGTGGTAATGTCATTTTGATCATGCCTCATTCTTTTAATGGCATTACCATGCAGGTAGTCGATCGTGTACAATTCATAATTCCAGGTACACAACCATAGGATATGATTATTATCTTCAAACAACGTAGCGGCATACCCCATTTGCTGAAGTTCCTTTGTGGTGATATTGTACTGAACTTCTTTTGTTACAGGATCAAAACCTACGATCGATTTTGTTTTATTATCTACATACCAGTAATGCCCAAATGTTGTTTTGCACAAGGCTGATGCACTATGTTTATTGAATAAAATGCTGTCAGCATTGTTTGCAGTGGTAATAAAATCTTTTATTATTTTATCATAATACTGTAAGCCTTTATGTGTAGCCAGCCAAAAACCTTTTCCATCCGGGCTTTCTGCCATACCATTTTTCCTTACCAGCCTTTCATTATTAACTGCCTTAGATGGTGCCAGTTCAAAACTATCTCCCTTGGCATTATATACAGAAAGGTTGATGTGGTTCGCCACCCATATCTTTCCTTCCTTGTCGCAGCAAATACTATACGCCCCTGGCCATTTTCGCTGGCTGAATATATTGTAGCGTTTAAATTTTCCCGAACGGGTATCAAGGCAAAAAACGCCGTTATCAGTACTGCCCCAGATATTTCCTTTTTTATCCTCTGCCAGTTTGTGAACGGTATTATTTGGCAACGTGTTTTTTTCATGACCACTGTGATAAGAATAGAAGTGGGCGCCATCATATTTATCAAGCCCGTTGTAAGTGCCGATCCACAACATTCCCCTGCTGTCTTTTAAAAAACAGTTTACGATATTATAACTTAACCCTTCTTTTTCGGTAATGTGATGAAATACAATATCCGGCTGCTGTGCCGTAGCAGTAAAAGAATTCAACAGGAATAAAACAAAAATCAGCCGGTGCATAATGGAAAAGTAGATACAAATACGATGCTGGCAAAAAGCATTCTTATAAAAACACTTCTATTTAAAATGAACCGTAGTAAAACTGAAATAAAGCGTTGATGCCAGATAGTGATACAATGTATCCATGCCATGCTGCACATTTTTTTGCGGATTTGTGTACAGTTGCTTCATTTACAATCTTACACGGTTCATTTGATTAATAACAAGCCTTATTAAGGAAAGATTTTTTCCAACTACAGATAGTTTCATTTTTACAGCACAAAACAAACCATGTATGAAAAAAATCTGCTCACTGCTTTTAATGATTGCTTCTGTTGCCACATCTTCTTATGCACAAAACAATATTGGCATTGGCACTACCACACCAGCGGCAAGTGCTGTACTTGATATTGCCAGTACAACAAAGGGTTTATTGATACCAAGAATGACAACGGCCCAAAGAACGGTTGTTGCTTCTCCGGTTACAGGCTTATTGGTATTTGATACTGATACCAAAACCTTATGGGCTTATGATGGCGCTGCATGGAAAAATTTGTACAACAACGGTGGCGGCAGTTTTTCGCTGCCATATTCACAAACGGTGAACACGGCAATAGCTGCATTACAGGTAAGCAATCAGGGTAGCGGTGCTGCATTGGAAGGCGCTTCATCAAATGAACTTGGCATTGGTATCAATGCAAAAACCACCGGCGAATATGGCTGGGGAATTTTTACTTATTCAAGCAGGCACGGTGCAAAATCGATCAATGCATTTACAGATAGTGGTACTGTTTTTAATGGAGAGAATAATTATACCGGTAACACTAATACGCTTATGAGCCTTGTAAACCGTGGGCTTGGTAAAACAACCACGGTACAACTTACCAACAACAGCAGCACATCTGCCAACATGCAGATAGCAGGCAATCATCTTGGCGAACAATTACGGGTATATCAAACCAATGCAGCTAATGATAGTGCCGCTGTTTCGGTTAATAATGCTGGTACGGGTGCAGGTATCAATGCTGTTTCAAAAAGCGGTGGAGCTGTTATTGGCAACAGTACAGGCGGCATAGGCATATCAGGCATAAGCAGTACCAATTACGGTGTAAAAGGTGTTACCTCTTCGTCTACAGGCTTTGCCGGTGTGCATGGTACAAATACAGGCACGGCAGGCAGTGGGGTTGTTGGTATTTCTCATACTGTAAATACACAAGGAGTTTATGGAAATTCAAACAATGGAATTGGTGTAAGAGGTTTAAGTGATACTTACAGGGCCGTTTCAGGAACTGCCAATAGTGGAACAGCTATTTACGGTAGCAGCACAACCGGCTATGCATTGGAAACTAATGGTAAAGTAAAAATTGCAGGGGGCAATACCAACCCGGTAAACGGCGCTGTATTAACAAGCGATTCGGACGGCAATGCAGTATGGAAGAATAAGCCAGTTGGTTTTAAAGTAACCGGTATAGCCGCCAACTATCAAACGGTTTCACGAAATACAGACTCAAAGGTCCATTTTAAAACACAGGAATATGACCTTGGCAACAATTTTATAACTATCAGCGAAAATGGAAATACCTCAGAGGGTAGCGTTTTTTATGTGCCTGTAAATGGACTTTATCATTTTGACCTTGTTCTTAATTTTGAGATAGAACAACAAGTAATTAATCTTGATTATACTATATATACAAAAGTACAGGTAATAAGGAACGGAAACATAATTACAACAGTGGAGTATGGTCATTACGACAACAGCATTGCTGCCATTGTAGGCGGTAGTACAGATTTGCTTTTGAATGCCGGTGATAAAGTATATGTAGATGTATTTCCATGGGCTACCAGCGAGGAAACTGGTACTTTACGTGATAACACAATGGTATATTTTTCTGGCCACCTTATAAGGGAATTGTAAAAACTGTTTTGCCGCAAAACGCTTACTTTCAATTAATAAAAATTCCGCTTTTAAAATGACGAGGACAGTTGCATACATCATCAGTATATTGTTTCTCAGCAGTTGCTTTCCAAAATACAACACGTATGGCGTTGAAGGTATTCCTGTTTTAAGTGATGATAACAAAAAGATTATTTGCCTGGTGGCGGAAAGTGAAGCCACTTCTCACCAGGAAAATGGCGGCTTTGTTAAAACAACTTATCGTACCAGTTACTGGCTTAAGCAATATGAAACAGTAACCGGCAAACTTATAAAAAAGAAAAAACTGCTGGATCATACAGATAACCCTGATATTAGTTGTTATGGAAGTTATGATAATAAAATATGGCTGTATGTAAATGGTATAGAAGCATACGATATCAACAGCCTTGAAAAATTGACAGGTGAAAAAGAAATAGCCA
>JAZKGV010000029.1:0-4008 GCA_040385725.1 Bacteroidota bacterium
TAAGGCGCTGATGTTTTGCAATAAACTCCGATGCTTCATCGGCCAGCGGATTTACTTTGCCCGAAGTGCCTAACGGGAACAATAATACTCTTCCCAGCGAGTCGTAGGCGTTGCCTAAAGGAACATTGGTTGCTGCACGCCACAAAGCATTGTCTGCACGTTCGTATCCTTTGTAATAAGTTAAGTTAGCCGAAGCGCCTGCCTTAAAAATATCACTAAAATTATGATCAACAGCAATTCGAAAATTGAATTTATCCAGGATGTCATCTTTTAAAGAACCTTTCTCCCTGTAATATCCTGCAGATAGTAAACCGGTTGTTTTTACACTACCTCCCGATACAGTTACCTGGTGATTTTGAACAATACCTACATGATTTACTTCGTTTACCCAATCAGTCCATTGACCATTTTGAATCGCCAACCATTCTTCGGCAGTAAACAAAGATGCATCGTTTGCAGGAGTAGTCCATTGTCCCGCAGTTCTGGAAGCTTCTCTTCTTAATTGGATATAACCATCACCCGTAAGCATTTTAGGGTATTGAGCCCAACCATTAAAACCAACATAGCCGTTATAGGAAATACGCTGCTTACCAGGTTTCCCTCTTTTAGTAGTTACAATAATGACACCGTTAGCGCCCTGGTAACCATAAATGGCTGTGGATGCAGCATCTTTCATCACATCAATTGATTCAATATCTTGTGGAGGAATATCGGCAATGTTACCGCCCTGCACTCCATCAATAATGACCAATGGATTATTAGCGATCAGGTTATTGCTTTCATCTCTCGCAGTAGAAAGCGATCTTTTTCCACGTATGTTCATCGTTATACCCGATGTAGGCCTGCCGCTGTTACGCGTAATATCCAAACCAGGTACCTGGCCCTGCAATGCTTCCAGTGCATTATGTGCCGGCGAACGTACGATATCAGCCGCTTTTACAGATGATACTGAACCAGTCAGATCTTTTTTTCTCACAGCACCGTAACCAACAATCACGATATCATCGAGCATCGTATTAGCAATGGTTAGTTTTACTGATAAACTACCTGCATTTATTACCGTATACTCATAGCCTGCAAAGCCAGAAGAGTTGAACTGAAGCACAGTCCCCTGCTTTACGGAAACGGTAAAATTTCCAGAATTGTCTGTGGCAGCAAGGGTTTTGCCATCCTTTACCTGTACAGTTACCCCAGCCAGCGGTGAACCGCTCTCATCAGTAACTTTTCCCGATAATATAATTTCTTTTGATGCTACACCTGTTTGTCCTTGTTGTGCCTGAACAAAAGGCGCGACAGTCGAATGGAGAATTAATGAAAGCAAAGCAGCTTTCAAATAAAAGACATTTTTTTTCATATAGCAATTTTGGTTGTAAGGGAATAATCGTAATCAAATATAATATAAAAGAAAGTAAAAGAAAAAATAAAAAAAAAATAAAAAGTAGCAGGTAGATAAAACGTAAATTATCGAAACGTTTATTTCTGCATATGCTTTCTTTTAGTTATATTATTTTGCCACCGTATGTTTCAATTTTTTTAGAATCTTTTTGTTTGCTGTAAGTATAGTTCCGTGCTTATGCCCATTTGGTATGCTGACAAGGCTATCGATATTTTGAAATGTTTTAAAATCTTCTGTACTTACAGCCTCATATATTTTCTTTCTGTAAGAGTCAAAATAGATCAGCCATTTGTCTTTTACTTTTACAATAGACGGGCCTTCGGTGAAATTATCAGAAAAGGCTTTTGAAACATTGGTAAATGGCCCTTGTGGATTATTTGCAAAAGCCACTTTGATATCCCTTTCCGGCCTGGTATTATCTTTTACCACAAGGACGTAATCTTTTGCAGAACGTTTTACAATAACTGCATCGATAGCGCTAAATCCTGCATCAAAAAATAATTTCGTATCCGTAAATGACTTAAAATCTTTGGTAGTCGTAATGTACATGCGGTGATTGTTGCTGTCTTCTTCAATACCCCGTTCAAACCTGCCGGGTATGCAACTTGCCCAGATAATTATAAAATTGTTTTGTTCATCATCATAAAATAATTCAGGAGCCCAAACATTAACGGTAGTTGGTTCTTTCTCCATAACCGGGATTAATCTTTGCTCACTCCAATGGATCAGATCTTTAGTTGATGCATACCCAAACCCTTTATCTCCACGCCAGCTGCTTGTCCAAACCAGGTGAAAAGTTCCATCCGGTCCTTGCACCATGCTCGGGTCTCTCATCACTTTCTGGTTACCAACTTGTGGTTTTAGCAATATCATATCCAGGTCATTCCAATGATAACCGTCTTTACTATATAACATGCGCAAACCTTCATTAGCCGGCTCATGAAATGAAGTGAACAGGTAAACTTTACTATGGCAAGATGCAAGTAAAAACAGTAATGATATAGTTATAATGTTTTTCATTTTTCCAAGATCAAAACCCAATCGTTACCGTTCGACTTTTCACCTGGTGGATCGAAAGTTACCACGGCATTCTTTTTATATCCTTTAACGGGCTGTTGTTTTCCGGTTTTCGTATCAAACCAGTTTGCTTTGGCTGGCGAAAACTTTAGCCTGGAAATATCAACTTTAAAATTTCTTCCATTATACACATAAAACAAAGCATAACTGTTTCCTTTTGTAGCCGCTACCCGCTCATATCTTTCACCGCTATCCATCACCAAGTCCTGGGCGGGTACCCTGTCGAAATACGATTTATTCAACAACAGTTTTTTCAAATGAACCATTTGGGTGGCTCCTTCCGATTTGATGGTTTCTTTCCAGCTGGAGCTAACACCGTAGTTAGCCGTCCAGTCGCCCATTTTATTAAACTGCATCGTGGCATTTTCGCCATAAGTAAAACCAGCACCACCTGCAAATACACTCCAATAGGCATAACGGCGAAGATCAGCCGCTTTCCAGCGGGGCTGCGTACTGTCGTGGAGGCCATGCGGAATATTTTCGTAGGAAGGCTCTCCGTCCATTGTTGGTTTTGCTGGCTTTAGTTTATAGTCAACATTCACAAACTTCCAGTTGTCTTCTCCGTAATGATTGGTCTCAGTACTGTTTGTGTCCTGGGCATAGTTTTTATGGCCGCTTTGAAACATATTAAAATCGAGCCATGCTTCGTTATGAAACCAATCGCTGGAGGAGGTCCGTCCGCGTGGGTGATAAGTTACCAGGTGTTTGTTATCAAATTTTTTCAATGTTGGCCCTATTACTTTCCATACCTCCATCCCCTCAGTTCCCTTTACATCACCGCCATTGAGCCAGATGATATTCTTTTTGCTTTTATACCGGTTTGCTAAAAACTTTGCATAGGATTCGCCTTGTTGCGCATTCACCTTTCCTCCTTTTACATTGCTGCCCCATACAGGTACCATAGCCATGTATATCCCACGTTTGGCTGCTTCGTCTACTATATAATCAACATGATCCCAATAATCGTATTCATTTTCCTTTGTATAATTATTCCCATTTGTCACATTCGGCTTAGATACATCTTCGTTGATCAGTGCACTATCACCATAAACGTTTTTTGTATTATTCATATCATGCAACACCATCACCTGCACTACGTTGAAGCCCTGTTGCTTCCTGGTTTCCAGGTAATGCACTGCATCTGCGCGGTTGCACTTTACAAATAACAACCAGCCAGTATCGCCCAGCCAGAAAAACGGCTTGCCATCTACTGTCTGAAAGAACCGTTTATTGGCGGATATTTTCAATTGCTGCACCTGTGCATCTGCAAACAATGAAGCCAGTAAACAAA
This sequence comes from Bacteroidota bacterium, assembly GCA_040385725.1. Lineage (GTDB taxonomy): Bacteria > Bacteroidota > Bacteroidia > Chitinophagales > Chitinophagaceae > Ferruginibacter. The sequence continues at coordinate 3,765 of JAZKGV010000029.1, forward strand.
TTATCGTGCATATTTTTTTCATTGCTGTCTTTTTTCCAGTTTCTTTGTTTCTATGTTATAAACAATCTTATTTTTTCCATCACTCAGCATGTATTCATTTTTGTTGACAGAATCCACTGGCTTCATGCCCGCTGCGGCTTTTAAAATTTCGGTATCCACGTTCACGGGGAGAACAGGTAAACTGCCTCCTGCCATCAGTACTGCCATCCCAAATTCGGGATAATTATCGCCGCTGTATACAACA
>JAZKGV010000030.1:0-5945 GCA_040385725.1 Bacteroidota bacterium
AACAATTGCTATTTGTTCATCCGCTGCGCCATATGTTTGGAATGGTAATCCATACAGTGTGACAGGTGTGTACACTGATACTTTAACTACAACAAGTGGTTGCGATTCTATAGTGACACTCAACCTTACCGTAAATGATGTGCTGACCGGTTCGGAAACAATTGCTATCTGTTCATCCGCTGCGCCATATGTATGGAATGGTAATCCATACAGTACCACCGGAACATATGTAGATACATTATTAACTACTGCAGGTTGTGATTCTATTGTAACACTTAATCTCATTGTTAACGATATTCTTTTTGGTACAACTACTGCAGCTATCTGTACTTCCGCTGCACCATATATCTGGAATGGTAATCCATACAGTGTGACAGGTGTGTACACTGATACTTTAACTACAACAAGTGGTTGCGATTCTATAGTGACACTCAACCTTACCGTAAATGATGTGCTGACCGGTTCAGAAACAATTGCTATTTGTTCATCCGCTGCGCCATATGTTTGGAATGGTAATCCATACGGCACTACAGGCACTTATGTAGATACTTTATTAACTACCGGAGGTTGTGATTCTATAGTAACACTCAATCTTACTGTAAACGATGTGCTCACAGGTTCAGAAACAATTGCTATTTGTTCATCCGCTGCGCCATATGTTTGGAATGGTAATCCATACGGCACTACAGGCACTTATGTAGATACTTTATTAACTACCGGAGGTTGTGATTCTATAGTAACACTCAATCTTACTGTAAACGATGTACTTACCGGTTCAGAAACAATTGCTATCTGTTCTTCAGCTACGCCTTATGTATGGAATGGTAATCCATATATCATCACCGGCACTTATATAGATACCTTGTTGACAACAGCCGGTTGTGATTCTATCGTTACACTCAACCTCATAGTAAACAACGTTCTCTCTGGTACAACTAATGCAGCTATCTGTACTTCCGCTGCACCATATGTATGGAATGGCAACCCATACAGCACCACCGGAACTTATATAGATACATTGTTGACCGCAGCTGGTTGTGATTCTGTTGTTACACTTAATCTCATTGTTAACGATATTCTTTTTGGTACTACTACTGCAACTATCTGTTCATCCGATGCACCATATGTATGGAATAGTAATCCATACAGTACTACCGGAACATATGTTGATACATTATTAACGACTGCCGGTTGTGATTCTGTTGTTACACTTAATCTTACTATATTAAATGAAACATCTTCCACAACGGCTGTAAGTGTGTGTGCTGCCACGCTTCCGTATGCATGGAATGGAAATTCTTATACTGCCGGCGGTACATATATCTATCATACTACTAATGCTGTGGGTTGTGATTCTGCCGCTACATTAATTCTTGCCATATTAAATGCAACCAGCAGCAATGCTGCGGTTGTAAATGTATGCCGCAGCAGCCTTCCTTATACATGGAATGGCAATAGCTACAACACAACAGGCGTGTATGTTTATCTCACCACCAATGCAGCAGGTTGCGATTCAACTGCCACATTAAACCTTACGGTAAATGATATAACAACAAGTATTACTGCCATTAAAGTATGCGATGCACAAATGCCATATACATGGAATGGGCAAACCTATAACACATCAGGTACTTACACTGTAACACTTGTGAATTACGTTGGATGCGATTCTGCAGCAACATTACAGTTATCCACTGTATTGCCTGTTACACAATCCACCACTATTACGGGTTGCAACAGCGTTACTTATCAAGGAGTAACTTATACTTCTTCTGCGGTATTCCAGGAAACAATACAAAGCAGTGGTGGTTGCGATAGTGTGTATATTGTAACCAAGCTCAATGTTACCAATGAACCCTTTGATGTAGTGATCTCTGCTATTCCAAATCCACCGGCTACAGGAGAGGTTGTAACGATCAGTACCAGTTCGCCTACACCATACAGTGTTATATCATGGGAACCTTCAGACAGGTTTGCATCTCAAAATGCAATAACACAGCAATTGGTTGCAGACAGCAATATGCAGATCATAGTAACAGCTCAATCATCCAATGGCTGTATTGCAAGAGTTTTATTCGATCTGAAAGTGAAAAAGCCAACTGATTTCTGGATGCCAAATGCATTTACCCCGAATGGAGATGGAAGCAATGATTACTTTAGTGCTTATGGCACCACCATTAAAAAGGGATTGCTGCGGATCTATAATCAATGGGGACAATTACTGTATGAAACAACAGATATTAAAGGTGGCTGGGATGGAAAGTATAAAGGTTTGCCACAACCAGTGGGTGTATATGCTTATGTAGTATTTGCTGAAATGTATAATGGTTCATCAGTTACCGATAAAGGGTTCCTGAATTTAATAAGATAAATGATGCGGTGTGTAGCTTATATAACGATTGCTTTGATGATGCTGTTGCCTGGAAAAAGATCCGGTGCACAGGTAGATCCGCATTTTTCACAATACTATGCTTATCCCCTATATCTTAATCCTGCCTTTACAGGAGTAATAGATGGAGATTACAGGGCAACTGCTATTTATAAAAATCAATGGCTGAGTGTAGGCAAACCTTATTCAACAGCCGGCCTTTCTTTAGACATGACAACGTTTTCAGGATTGAATATTGGCTTGAATATTCTGCAGCAAACTGCAGGAGATGGTGGTTACCGCTATACACAGGGTTCTGTTTCTGTATCATACCAGGGTTTGCACTTTGATGCGGATGGTTATCAGCGTGTGATCTTTGGTTTGCAGTTAGGGTTTATTAACAGGAGATTTGATATTACAAAACTGCGGTTTGGTGATCAATGGGCACCAGGCCTTCGTGGTGATCCAACCTTGCCTACCAATGAAGTTTTTAGCAAGTTATCGGCCTCTGCTGTTGACAATGCGGCAGGCATTGCTTATTCAGATGACCGGCCTGATAAAAAAGTAAATGTGTATGCTGGTTTTTCAATGAACCATCTTACACAACCGGAGGATCCTTTTCTTGTAAGTGGAGAAAAAAGAAAATTGCCTTACCGGTATACATGGCATGCCGGTGCAAAAATTAATCTTGAAAACGGCACTTCCATTACACCACACTTAATTTATATGCGGCAAGGCAATGCCGAAGAAAGAACTTTTGGCCTCTTTGCTCAAAGGCCCACCAGCAGGGAAGATGTATATTTACTTGGTGGGGTGAGTTACCGTTACAAAGATGCATTTATACCTTATGCAGGATTAAAAATGAAAACGGTACAGTTTGGGTTAAGCTACGATGCCAACAGCTCTACGCTGGGAAGGTCTGTTGCTTTTACAAACAGCTTTGAACTATCGATCACCATTATTGGTAAAAGATCAGAGGAAAAGAGGCATTACTTTGAATGCCCGCCAAGGTTTTAGATTTATTACAAACAAATTTTATCGTAACTCAATGTGCTGGTTAGCCGCTTTACGTGCCGGGAACCATGAAGCTAAAAATGCAATAAATGCAACAGTGGAACCAACCAATATAAAATCTGCCAGTTCTAATTTTACCGGGAAGTAATCAATTAGAAAAGAGCCACCCTGTATTTTTATCAAATGGAATTTTACCTGCAAAAAGCAAATGATAAGGGCCAGTATAATTCCGGATACCGCACCAATGCCCGCCAGCAATAATCCTTCACTAAGAAAAATTTTGAGTATCATTTTTTTTGCAGCACCCATACTTTGCAGGATGGTAATGTCTTTTTGTTTTTCCAGCACCAGCATAGTAAGGGCGCTTATCATATTAAAAGCAGCTACTAATAATATTAAAGTAAGTATCGCATAAATAAACCATTTTTCCATTTTCATGGTGCTGTATAAGCTTTGGTTTTGCTGGTATTTTGTACGGATAATATAGCCACTGCCCAACATCTTTTGAAGTGACAATTGCCCAACTGCAGCATCTGCATTACTGTTCAATTTTATTTCCACGGCGCTGTATTCATCTGCTGCAAAATTCATTTGTTGCTTTACAAAGTCAATATTGGTGATGGCGTATTTATTATCAAATTCCTGCTGGATAGAGAATACACCCTTTGCAACAGCGTTGCCTTCACTTAAAGAATTTTCAGGGTTGCTGGCCGAAACCTTTCCTCTTTTTGGTAATATGAGTGTAACGGTTGATGGCTGAAATTTATCATCCACATTTATCGCCGTTGCATTTTGAATGCCATAACCCACAACCAGCCCGGGATCATCAACAGTGCCGGTTTCAAATTTCCCGTTAAAGGTTTTATCAGCAACACCTGTGATGTTTTTATAATTACCGTCAACACCTTTTAAAGTAATATTTGTTTGCTGGTTGTCTTCATAGTCGTTGTTTTGCAGCAATGCTTTTTCTTCTGCTATCAATGAAATACCGTTTATGCCATTTGACTTTTTTATGTTATCAATTTGTTGCGGCGTCAGCAAAAATGTTTTGCCTTTGGCAGGAGTAATTTTCAGATCGGTATAAAAAGCACCGTACAATGATTTCACCAATCCTTCAAAACCATTGAAAACACTCAGAACTAAGATCTGGCAGCAGGTAGCAAATGCGATCACACTCACCGTAACCCATGCAATGATGTTGATGGCATTGGCAGATTTTTTTGCTTTAAAGTATCGCCAGGCGAAGGTTAAATACACAGTTAAATTGTTGAATTGCTATATTGTTGAATGGCTTGTTATAAAACCATCACTGATAACTTATTACTTATCACTTGCCTTTCCTTCATCCTCCTTCTTTATCTTCTCCAGCAATTCTTCCATTTTAAAAACATAATCCAGCGTATCGTCAATAAAGAATTTCAGTTCAGGAATGCTGCGTAGCTGGTGCCTTACTCTTTTGCCCAATTCATTTCTTATCTCTTTATATTTTTCTTCAAAGCTATGTAGTACAGCCTGTGTGTCTTTTACCTGGAACATGCTTAAATAAACCCTTGCTTCAAAAAGGTCTGGTGTAATTTTTACTGTTGAGATAGAAACCATGCCGCCATCGATCATATTTAATCCCATCCTGCGGAAGATGTCGTTCAGTTCTTCATTTATCAAACCCGCCACCTGTTTTTGCCTTTTCGTTTCCTTCTGCATAACATAATTATTTTACAGCAGCAAAAATACTCCCTTTATCTAACTAATAATTCAAATAAAAAAGCGGTAACAAATTACCGCTTTACAAACAATGAAAAGTAATCGTTATTCAATATTTTCAATAATGCCGGCAATACCCTGGCCACCTCCAACACAAGCCGTAACAATACCAAATTTCTTTTTCAAACGCTTCATGTCATTGGTGATTTGTATGGTAAGCTTGGCACCAGTACAACCCAGCGGATGACCTAACGCAATAGCACCACCATTAATATTTACAATATCTGCATTCAATTCTAATTTTCTGATAACCGCCAATGCCTGCGAAGCAAATGCTTCATTCAATTCAAACAGATCAATATCGCCGATGTTCATATTCGCCTGTCTCAACACTTTTGGTACTGCTTCTACCGGACCAATGCCCATGATACGTGGATGCACACCTGCACTGGCGCAATTCACCAATCTTGCAATAGGTTTTAATCCCAGTTCATTTATCATTCTTTCACTCATCACAATCACAAAAGCAGCGCCATCACTTGTTTGAGAACTATTGCCCGCCGTAACACAACCGCCAGCTGCAAAAGCCGGTTTTAATTTTGCCAAACCTTCAACAGATGTATCAGCCCTCACGCCTTCATCCGTATCCACCACATAACTTTTCTTTTGCTTTTTTCCTTTCTCATCCAAATAAACCTGCTCCACATTTATCGGAAGAATACCAGTTTTAAAATAGCCTTCTTTAATAGCAGTGCCGGCTTTTACATGACTGTTGTAGCTAAACATATCCTGGTCCTCACGGCTCACATTGTATTCTTTTGCCACCGCCTCAGCAGTAAGTCCCATGCTCAGGAAATAATCT
>JAZKGV010000030.1:5955-7065 GCA_040385725.1 Bacteroidota bacterium
GCCGTTAAGCCCATGCTTAAATAATAATCGGGTTCATCTTTCGCAATCGAAAAAGCAGGAGAAGTTTTCCATCCTGCTGTGGGTACCAGGCTCATACTTTCCGCACCACCGGCAATGATGCATTCTGCCATGCCCGTTCTTATTTTGGCAGTTGCCATGGCAATACTTTCCAGTCCACTGGCGCAATAGCGGTTAATGGTAATGCCCGGCGCATGAAAGCCAACAGCTCTTGCAGCAATGATCCTTCCCACCTGCAAACCCTGCTCTGCTTCGGGCACAGCATTGCCAACGATCACATCATCTACTCTTTTTACATCCAGTTGTGGCACACTTGCCAGCAAACCTTTTATCACATCAATGGCAAGATCATCCGGCCTTGTAAACCTGAAACCGCCTTTCTTACTTTTTCCTACTGCCGTTCTGTAGCCGGCAACGATGTATGCTTCCTGCATGGTATTTTTTTTTTGTACCCAGCAACGGGATATGAATCAACTTCATTGGCGTCGTACCGCTAACGGCGGGATACTATTTATCTATACTAAACAATCAAACAACAAAAAGGTTGTTTATGCAACTTTATATCAAAGGTAGCAGTTCCTTTCAAAAAACCAAACTCAATATCTTTGCACCGCATGTACAAGATCCTTCGCTCCTTTTTATTTCTCTTTGACCCCGAATGGGTGCATTATTTTTCCATGAATAGTTTGAAGTTGATCTGCAAACTGCCTTTAGGAAAAACAATTATCAAAAGCCTCTTTCAGCCGAAGGGAAACTATCAATTTTCAATTTTCAATTTTCAATTTCCCAACCGGGTTGGCCTTGGCGCTGGTTTTGACAAAAATGCCCGGTACTTAAATGAACTGGAAGCATTGGGTTTTGGTTTTGTTGAAATTGGAACGGTAACACCAAAACCACAGGCAGGCAATGATAAGCCAAGATTATTCCGTTTGCCAAAAGATAAAGCGTTGGTCAACCGCATGGGCTTTAATAACGATGGGGTAGAAGTAATTGTGGAAAGGATAAAGAGGTGGAGAGTTGAAAACGATCAACCAACAACGATCAACCAACAACGCCTCATCATTGGCGGCAATATTGGCAAAAACAAAATCA
>JAZKGV010000030.1:7075-9729 GCA_040385725.1 Bacteroidota bacterium
ACAACCAGGTAATCCTAAACCGCGCTTGTTCCGCCTGCCGGAAGACAAAGCGGTAATCAATAGAATGGGCTTCAACAATGAAGGCGCAACCGCAGCAGCAGAGCGGCTTTCGAAGCCACACGAGCGCATTATTGTGGGTGGCAATATTGGCAAAAACAAAATCACTCCCAATGAAGACGCATGGAAGGATTATGAAATTTGTTTTACTGCATTGCATTCTTATGTGGATTATTTTGTTGTAAACGTTAGCAGTCCTAACACGCCGGGTTTAAGAGAATTACAGGAGAAAGATTCATTAAGAAAAATATTAACTAATCTTCAGAACATTCAGGAACGCTTGCTTTCCGGCCAACAGCCAACGGCCAACGAACAAAGAACGAAGAAACCCATTTTACTCAAAATAGCTCCGGACTTAACACAAGCACAAATTGATGATGTGATTGACCTTGCGTTAGAAATAAAATTAGATGGATTGATTGTTTCTAATACAACTATTGACAGAACAAAACTGGTTACAGATAAAAGTGTAGTTGAAAAAATAGGAGCTGGAGGTGTAAGTGGTTTACCTGCTAAAGCAAGAAGTACAGAAATTGTTCAATACATTTCGCAAAAAACAGGCGGCCAAATACCCATCATAGCCAGCGGCGGTATTTTTACAGGAGAGGATGCCAAAGAAAAAATAAACGCAGGTGCCTGCCTGGTACAGGTTTGGACAGGTTTTATTTATGAAGGCCCCGGAATTGTAAAAAATATCTGCAACCATTTGTAATTTTATTCTATCTTACTAAAGCCACAGGAATTTTATCCAAACAATATTTCTAAACCTGTCTGCCGCCAGGCAGGCAATAAAAATTACAACTATGGCTGAAGACAAAAAAGAAGAAAGCTTTCTTGATAAAATGAAAGACAAGTTTGAAGACCTGAAAGATAAGGCTGAAGAAGTATGGGACAAGGTAGAAGATAAAGCGGAAGAAGTGTGGGACACCACCAAAGAAAAAGCAATGCAGTTTAAAGAAAAGGCAGAAGATAAAATCGAGGAATGGACAGGCGATGATGATAAGCCAAAGCCGCAGGAGCAACCGCTTAAATAATTACAATAAGGGCCGCATAAAAATGCAGCCCTTTCTTTTTGCTCATACTTATTCGAAAAAGATCTTTATAAAAACTCATGCCAGCCGTTTCAATATATTTTCTTTCCGGCGCCTGCTTATTTTCAGCTGTTCGCCATTTGCTAATGTGAGTATATTATTATCAATTGATATCGTAGATATAAATTGCCTGTTTACAATATGCGTTTTGTGTATCCGGTAAAAAAACTGCTCTTCCAGTTTATCTTCAAACCAATGCAATACTTTGGCAACGGTAAGCGGCTTGGCATTGTCAAAAAATAATTTGCTGTAATTGCTGCATGCCTCGATCCTTACAATATTGCTGGCAGGTATCACCCTGATGCCCCTGTCTGTTGGAATGTAAACTTGTGTACCCATAATGATCAGTTTTATATGATTATATAGCCAATTAGGAAAAAGGTCATCGTACTAAAACCACATTTCCTCTCATTTCAATTATTTTTCCATTTCTTCCTTTGCCTTTTAATACCCATACATAGTTACCAACAGGTTGTGGGATGCCTTTGTAATTGCCGTCCCATCCATTCATGTAGCGGTTTGTCTCAAACATTATTTCTCCATAACGGTTAAATACCCTGAATAATTCTGTTGATACAATGCCAACAGGGATCGGTTTAAAAATATCATTCCTGCCATCGCCATTGGGAGAGAATGCGTTAGGTACATAGTAAGTAATGCCATTGTAGGTTTTCAATTTTACTGTATCATAACCTTTACAGCCTTTATCATCTGTTATCGTAACGGTGAATAAAATGCTGTCTGCATAAATCGTCGCTAAAGGATTTGCGATGGCAGCATCATTTAATAAACTGGCTGGCTCCCATAAATAATCAACACCGCCTGCAGCCTGTAGTTGATGTGGCAAGCCTGTCACTGCCATAGTATCATTACCAGCAAAAGCGGCTACTGGTGGCTGCTTTGTTACAAGTACTGTATCGCTTATCAGGTAATTACATCCATAACCATCAGCAACTGTTATTATATACTGCTGTGGAGTGCTGGCTGGTTTTACAATTGTTGATGCAGCAGATGGATTTTGAATGCCACCAACATCAAGAGGTGACCATTGATATGTAACCGGCGCATTGGTATTATTTACCTGCACAGAAAGAATTACAGTTGAATCGCTGTCGCAGATGCCTTTATCATTTCCTGCATCCACTAATTGTACAGGATAGTTCGTTACACTTACAGGCATAATGGTAAAGCAACCAGTACTGTTGGCAGCTTTAATGTAGTATGTTCCGTTAGTTGCTGTGGCTGCATTGCTGTATGCAATAGTTGCTGCTGCATCCCGCCAGTAAGTATAAGTAAGGCCTGCTGATGAACCTGCCGTAACTGTAGCGTTTGTAAGATCTGTAGTTTGCGGCAAACAGAATATTGCAGGATCAGAAATAACTAATGTTGGCGCTGAACTGACAGATAAATTAACAGCTGCGGTATCAGCACAGCCTTGTGATGTTATACTTATCAACTGGTAAGTGCCTGCAACATTTACAGAAGCAGGGTTACTAACCGGAAGAT
>JAZKGV010000031.1:0-7991 GCA_040385725.1 Bacteroidota bacterium
AATAACGACAACAGTGCAAAAAGGCTCGATTTGGGTTTTAATAATGGGAATTGGGAAACAGGGGAGGTTTTTGACAGCACATTCGCATCCTGTAATAATTGTCAAACAGGGTTCCTTACAAAAATAACAAAACAGCAAAATCTTGCTTTTGATAATGGTGTTACTTATAGCAATGTGGCTATATTAACCAGTGATACTACTATTAATAAGTTTGAGAGAGCGTACAAACTTTTTATTGCCAAAAATATCGGTATCATAGGCTGTGAAATGTTTCCTTCCAAACAAAAATGGGTGATCCAATAAACCTGCCTATGAACTTTCCTGTAATGGTTTCTTTGGGTGATATGCAGTTTTCATTGCATAGTTTGCTCGAATTTGCTGCATATTTTATTGGCTTCCGCTATTTTTTATACCTGCGTAAAAAACAAAGCGATCCAATCACTACAACCCACAGGTTATGGATATTAATCGGTGCCATTATAGGTTCTGTTCTGGGTAGCAGGATTGGAGGTGGGTTTGAAGACCCGGAGCAAATAAAAATAGCAGATAATGTTTTTCTTTACTTCTATCAAAACAAAACAGTGCTTGGCGGTTTGCTCGGCGGCGTGTGGGGCGTGGAAATAATGAAGAAGATTATTAAAGAAAAAAAAAGCAGTGGCGATTTGTTCACTTATCCTTTTATACTGGCTTTAATAATTGGAAGATTAGGCTGTTTCAGCATGGGCATATATGAAGAAACGTATGGAACCGTTACAGATTTTTTTACGGGCATGAACCTGGGCGATAATAAATTAAGGCATCCTGTTACATTATATGAAATAGTTTTTTTGTTGTTGCTATGGCAGGCATTGCTGCAAATAGAAAAGAAATATAAACTGGCAAGCGGCCTTCATTTCAAAATTTTTATGATCGCTTATTGCATGTTTCGCTTTGTACTCGATTTTATAAAACCGCATTATACTTTTAGCGTTGGTTTATCAACCATACAAATTACTTCTGTAATTGGCTTGTTTTATTACTTCATTGTTTATATTCAGCAGAAAGAACAATTTTCAATCAACCGCTCTAACTTTAAACCCTAAACATTCAACTTTAAACTTTCTCACATGCCCGAACGCCCCTATACTTATTACGATTTTACGCTCAGCGTCTGCAGCACCTGCTTAAGAAGAGTGGATGCAAAAATTGTGTTTGAAAACGATAATGTATTCATGCTGAAAAATTGCCCTCATCATGGTTTTGAAAAAGTGCTGATAGCAAATGATGTGGCGTATTATAAAAACATACGCAATTATAATAAGCCATCTGAAGTGCCACTGAAGTTTAATACCAAAACACATTATGGCTGTCCTTACGACTGTGGCCTTTGCCAGGACCATGAACAACACAGTTGCTTAACCGTAATTGAAATTACCGACCGTTGCAATTTGCAATGCCCTACCTGCTATGCCATGAGCAGTCCGCATTATGGCCGGCACAGAACGGTAGAAGAAGTGGAAAAAATGCTGGATATTATTGTTGAAAATGAAGGCACGCCTGATGTGGTACAGATAAGCGGTGGAGAGCCAACCATACACCCGGATTTTTTTGCCATCATGGATATTGCAAAGAAAAAACCGATAAAACATTTGATGCTTAACACCAACGGCATCCGCATTGCAAAAGACCTTGAATTTGCCAAACAGCTTGCAACGTATGCACCTGATTTTGAAATTTATTTACAGTTTGATTCTTTTAAACCGGAAGCATTAGAACAGTTAAGAGGAAAAGACCTGACTGAGACAAGAATAAAAGCGCTGGAGCATTTAAATGAATTAAACCTCTCCACAACATTAGTGGTTACTTTACAACAAGGCGTAAATGATGATGAGATTGGAAAAATTATTGAATTTGCTTTGCAACAAAAATGTGTAAGAGGCGTTACTTTTCAACCAACACAGGTGGCAGGCAGAACAGAAAATTTTGACCCTTCAAAAGACAGGATCACAATGACAGATGTGAGAAAGAAAATCCTGGAGCAAACAAATATTTTTCAGGCAAATGACCTCATTCCTGTTCCCTGCAACCCTGATGCACTGGTAATGGGGTATGCACTTAAATTAGCGGGCCAGGTTTTACCGTTAACAAGATATGTTGACCCGGCAGTATTGTTAGACAACAGCCGGAATACTATTGTATACGAGCAGGACGAAATGCTGAAAGAAAAGATGATCAGTATTTTCAGCACTGGTATTTCTGTTGACAAAGTAAATGATAACATGAAGCAGCTTTTATGCTGTCTTCCCCAGATAGATGCCCCGGGGCTAAGCTATGATAATTTATTCCGTATCATCATCATGCGGTTTATTGATGCGTATGATTTTGATGTAAGGGCTATTAAAAAAAGCTGTGTGCATATTGTTCATAAGGATGGCCGGATCATCCCTTTTGAAACAATGAATTTGTTTTACAGGGATGAAAAGGAAGTATATTTGAAGCAATTACAGAGCGAAAGATCAAACATAACCGCATAAAATAAAAGTATGGCTGCGTTTTTGATTTTACTGGCTTTATTTATTATTACTCCCGTTGTATTGATGATAATAGGTATTGTGTTTTTATCCAGGAGTGATAGCCAGGTAAAAAGAAAAGGAAGGAATTTTTTACTGGCTGGCTTACTGCTTATCCTCATAGAAATATTGATCGGATATTCTGTATGCTCAAATCTCAGCTTGCACTAATAAAATACTTTATTAATTAACATGACACTTCAAAGTAAAATAATACTCATTAATATAATATTGGCCGCAGCTGCAGTCATTGGTTTTGCATTTGCAACTGATACCTTTCCTGGCAATGGCTTTTTTCTTATGCTTGCTTTTATTACAGCAGCAGGCAGCGCAGGTTGTATTGGTGTAGGATTACTTTTATTCTTCAAAAAAGATAAAAGAGCAGCCAAAGCTTATTTGATCAGTGGTATAATATTTTTATTGATTGCCCTGGCGGGTTATTTCTTTTTAAGGCAATACTGATCTTATTTAAACATTTCTTCCGCCACTATCACACTTTCCGGCTTCCCCACATCCACTAATTTATCGCCGGTATGATTGTATCCATAAATGGGGTATTCCGCTGCTAAACTCAGATAAGTATCTACCAAAGAAAATTTTCCTCTTTGTGGTACCAGGTCGAAAATGGTTGGTTCAAATACCACCACACAACTGTAAGCCATCGGCTTAAGGTTTGGCTTATTAATTGAAATTCTTTTTTCTCCTGTTGTAGTATTCATCCATCCGCAAAGGCGGTTATCATCATCAAATAAAAAGTTACGGGATGATCTTCTTGAGGTGATGCCAAAAGAGATCAACCCTTTTTTTTCTTTGTGAAAAGCTACAAGGTCATTTAGATTGAGATCGGTTAAAAAATCTGCATTGAGCGTAAAAAATGGTTCGTTGTTTTTAAATAAGTCTCTTGCTTTTAATAAACCGCCTCCTGTTTCCAATACTTCATCTGTTTCATCACTGATGATAATATTACTTCCCCAACCATTATTTTCATTTACAGCATTGAGGATCTGATCAGCAAAATGGTGAACGTTTACTACAACATCTTTTACTCCATATTGCTGGAGGTATTCAATATTTCGTTGCAATAAAGATTTACCGTTTACTAATGCCAGTGCTTTAGGATGTGAATCTGTCCATGGTTTGAAACGTGTGCCAAGACCTGCGGCGAATATCATTGCTTTCATTTTGTTTTCCAGTTTTCAGTATTTGTATGCTTCAATTCAATCTTCACCTTAAACTTATTTCTTAAATGCCTTGCTAATGCTTCTGCTGCATACACACTCCTGTGTTGGCCGCCGGTACAACCAAAGTTGATGGACAAATGTTCAAAACCTCTCTTAATATATTCTTCAACAGAAATATCAACAATGCTGAACAGGCTGTTTAGGAAGTCGGGCATTTTAGTCCGTTGTTCCAAAAAATCTTTCACCGGTTTATCAAGGCCGCTTAAATGTTTGTATTCATCAAACCTGCCGGGATTTAAAATGCCCCTCATGTCAAAAACAAAACCACCACCATTACCGGTATTATCAACCGGATAACCATTTTTTATAAAGGAGAAACTACTGATGCTTACAACCAATGGTGTTTCTGCTGCTGCCTGTACCGGTGTAAACTCTTCTATCACTTCATTGCTAATACAAAGCTCCAATACTTTTTTAAACTCCGGCAAGGCAATACCAATATTCTGATTGCTGGCAAACCATTTTAAATTTTGCAGTGCCAAAGGAATGCTGGTTAAAAAATGCGCCTTACGTTCAAACAAACCACGGAAGCCATACGCACCCAACACCTGCAATAAACGTATCAACACATAACCATTATATTGGCTGCGGAAAACATCTTTATCTATTGATTCACCAATAACATTTTCAAAAGCATTCATATAATCTTCCAGCAGACGTTGCTTCCAGTCGTCAGGGAGATTTGCCTTCGCCTGCCATAATAATGAAGCTACATCATATTGTGGTGCACCCTTCATGCCGCCCTGGTAATCTATAAAATGTACTTCATTGTTTGCATCCACCATTATGTTCCTGCTTTGAAAATCACGGAACATAAAAAATTTATACTCGGTATGAGATAAGTAATTACTCAACGCTTCGAAATCTTTTATCAGTTTTTGTTTGTCGTAAGGCCGTCGTAATGCATCAAGAAAATAATACTTGAAATACAAAAGATCAGCCATGATGGCTTCTTTACCAAAAGCAGCATTGGTAAGGCATTTTTTATAATCCAGCCCTTCATGTCCTTTTAGCTGTAATAAAGCCAATTGTTCAAGGCTTTGTTTGTATAAGCCATACACTTCCTCATTCAATCCATGTTGTTCCAGTTTGTCCAGCAAAGAAACATTCCCAAAATCTTTTTGAATGTAAATGCTCTTATCGCTATTCACACCTAATATTGCCGCTGTACGCAATTGTTTTTCTGCAAAGTGTTTAGAGAAATAAATAAAAGTTTCATTCTCTTTTATATTAGCGCCGTGGGTTGCAATAAAATTCCCTTCAGTTGTATGCAAACGGTAATAATGCCTTTCGCTGCCTGCCTGCGGCAATTTATCAATAGAAGTAATGGTTGCTTTGGAAAAACCGGCAAATAAATTCTTAATTTCTTCGGTGGGTTGCTGCATTGAATCGGAATAGTGTTTCGGTAAAAATAATTTATTTAACCCAATATCATTGCAACACAAATTCCACCGCTGCTTTTGCATGAATCAATGTTGTATCAAATGCCGGCACAGAAATATCTTCCTGCTTTATCAATATGGGCAATTCTGTACAACCAAGAATTACTCCCTGTGCTCCCTGTTGCTGTAGTTCTTTAATAATTTTAATTATCCTTCCTTTTGTTTCCGGAAGAAAAAGCCCTTTCCCCATTTCTTCATACACCGCAGCATTTATATATTCCATATCATCTACGTTGGGAATAAGCGTTTCAATATTTTGGTCTGCCAGTTTATTTTTATAAAAATCCATTTGCATCGTGTATTTGGTACCAAGCAAAGCGATCTTTTTTATTTTCTTTTTCAAAATTTCCGTCGCAGTGGCTTCTGCAATATGAATAAGCGGAATGTTTATCGTTGCTGCTACTTTGTCTGCAATATTGTGCATGGTATTAGCACCCAGTAGAATGCAGTCTGCACCGGCAGTTTCTAAAGTTGCAGCAGCTTTGCACATGATTGTGGCAATACCATCCCAGTCTTCTGCAAAAGTGAGCCGTTTTATTTCTCCAAACTCCACTGAATACATCAGCATCTGGCAGGAATGAGCTCCGCCAAGTTTTTCATTTACCATTTCGTTCAGCAAACGGTAATAATCTATTGAGGAATGCCAGGTAAGGCCACCGATAAATCCTATTGTTTTCATGCGATGAAGATAGTAACCAAAAATATAACCACAAGGATCACAAAGAAATTGACACAAGGAACACTAAATACTTAGCGGACTTTGTGAAGACCTTTGTGTCCTTTGTGGTGAAAAAACAATGACTTCTTTTTGTAGTGGAATTAATTACTTTTATCACATGCGCCGTTTTCTTCAAAAGATACTAACCAAACCTGTTACCTGGCTGGCCAATAAATTCAGCAGCCGGCCCAACCTCGAAAGAGTGCATACAGCATTGACTGCATTGTTTGAAGACAGCAAGAAAAACCCGGGCAAAAAAGTTTTGGTGATGGATGCGGTGATGAATGATGCCCGTTATATCATTTTCAGCGACCAGCACAAGGGCGCCAAAAATGGAAGCGATGATTTTATGGTGTGTGAACCCAATTATATGGCAGCATTGGAATATTATCACCAACAAAATTTTCATTTTATTTCATTGGGTGATGAAGAAGAGCTTTGGGAAAATATGGTGTGGCCGGTGAAAGCAAAAAACAAAGAAAGCATTGCATTGCAGAAAAAATTCTTGCTGCAGGAGCATTATACAAAAGTGTATGGCAACCATGATGTATTCTGGAACAACGATCCCTTTGCAGCTATGCACCTGTATAATATGTATGGCCAATCTGTAAAGATCTATGATGCGGTGCTGCTTCAGTTGCAAAGTGGAGAAAAAAGCGTACCCATTTTTTTAACGCATGGCCACCAGGGTGATGGGCAAAGCGATGGCAATTGGTTTAGTGCCTGGTTTGTAAGCAGGGTGTGGGCGCCGCTACAGAGTTATTTGCTTTTAAATCCCAACATTCCATCTGCCAGTGATGAATTAAAAACATCGCACAACCTTTTTATGTACCAGTGGAGTGAGCAGGAAAACAATCCCGTTTTAATAACCGGGCATACACACCAGCCGGTGTTTGCATCGCTTACACATTTAGAAAGACTGTATAAAAAATTAGATGCTGCCAAACGAAACAACGATACTGCACTGATTGAAAAACTTAGTAAAGAAATTAAGTTCAAGCAAAATGAATACGATTATGTAGTGGGTAACTATAGTAAAATGAAACCTTATTATTTTAACACCGGTTGTTGCTGCTTTGTTGATGGTGATATCACAGGTATTGAGATCGCCGATGGAAAGATCCGTTTGATAAAATGGACCAAAGAAGGAAATGCGTCCGAAAGAATACTGCTGGAAGAAATGCCTTTAACCGACCTGCTCTGATAAATCACCCCTCTCTCTATTTTCTTTTTGTTTTTAATTAACAGAAATAAAAATCCGTTTAACAAAAAATTTTAAATCGACTGTTTACTTTAGATGTATAAATAACCGGTATGAAAAAAACATTACTTGACAGGTTATCCGCTCCCCCTGATCTCAAATTTTTATTGTCACTTATTTTTCCAAACGAGAAAAATGTGACGTTTTTAATCCCAATCCCTATCTTTTTGAAAAACAAGACGCCTTTAAAATAATTCACAACCCTTAACCAGCACCAAAAAATGGCCGGCAGTTTTTCTGTCGGCCAAATGTTTTAAATACATCCACATTAATTTTCTATAATAAACTGCCGTGAATATTTTTTATCATCTTTTTGGATCGTAAGAATATATGTTCCACTACGCAGGCCCAAAGTTTCCATAGTTTGTTTACTTTGTTCCGTAACTACTTGTCTCAGCAACGTTTTTCCCGATATATCTGTTAGTTGCAAAATGCCACCCACCACATCCGGCGGGTAACTAACGGTAAAGAATGACTTTGCCGGGTTGGGGTAAACTGAAATGACAGGTTTGTTTTCATTAATGTCATACTTTGATGCAGTTAATGGTTCAGCTGTTGTTAGTGCCGTATTTGTTACTGCTACCAGTTGCGGCCTGTTGCTTGTTCTTTCTTTAGCATAAAAATTAACCTGGTTATAATTAGTAACAGTAAGGTTTTTTACCAGCAATGAAACGGAGGTGGCGCCAGCAGCCCTTCGGGCATTGATAAAGCCGGTAAGATCCCATTCATAATACCGTTCGGTAGTGCCGGAAACATTTACAGAAGCAAGCACCGTTGTTT
>JAZKGV010000032.1:0-28216 GCA_040385725.1 Bacteroidota bacterium
ATAAAACAAGACGGAAAGTTTAAATATATTGAAGAGGGGCAAGGCGAACCTTTGATGCTATTGCATGGTTTATTTGGAGCATTGAGCAATTTTATGGACCTGATTGAACACTTCCGTAAAACGCACAAAGTAATTGTTCCTATACTTCCATTACTCGATCTCGATCTATTGCATACATCAGTTGGTGGGCTGCAAAAATTTGTACATAAATTTATTGAACACCGTAATTATAATGGCATCCATTTGCTGGGCAATTCCCTTGGCGGCCATGTAGCGCTGGTGCACATTTTAAAACATCCTGAAAGGATAAAAACGCTTACCCTCACCGGTAGTTCTGGTTTATTCGAAAATGGCATGGGTGATACTTACCCCAAACGTGGAGATAAAGAATATATCCGTAAAAAAACAGAACTTACTTTTTACGATCCGGCAATGGCAACAGAAGAATTGGTAAATGAAGTATTTGAAATAACCAACAACAGGCTTAAAGTGATAAAAATAATTGCATTGGCAAAAAGTGCCATCCGCAATAACCTGGGTGAGGAACTGAGGGAAATAAAGCAACCCACCTGCCTTATCTGGGGAAACAATGACTCCATTACGCCGCCATTTGTTGCAAAAGAATTTCACCGGCTTATACCAAACAGCGAACTCCATTTTATAGACAAATGCGGCCATGCACCTATGATGGAAGTACCTGCTGAATTTAATACCGTACTAAGTACATTTCTTGCAATGCAGAAATCACCTGCTGCAACGAATTAACAATTTTTCTTGTCTTGCCAATTGATATTTTTACAATATTGCGGTGTACACAACCGTTAAACAGGCAGCTATGCTTACAACAGAACTTATCAATAACAATATTCCCCGGCTAAAACTACAGGATAGTAATGCCAAGGCGCTACAGTTGATCAACGACTACCGCCTTACGCATTTGCCTATTGTATCTGCCGAAGGAAAATACCTGGGTTTGATCAGCGAAGAAGACCTGTTGGATGCAGAAGAAGAAAACGGCAGTTTGCAGTTTTTCCAGGAATCATTTATCAGTGCCAGTGTAAAAGAGAATGAACATTTTTTAAATGCTGTTAACTTCAGCAATATGCATGACACTACCTGTGTACCGGTGGTAAATGATGACCAGGAATTTGTGGGAAGCATTACTGCTACCGATCTGCTTAAAGCACTAGGCAATTTTTCCGGCGCTAATGAAATTGGCGGCATCATTGTAATGGAAATGGAACGCAGCCAGTTTGCCATTTCAGAAATCAGCCGCCTGGTAGAAAGTAACGATGCACATATACTTCATCTAAATACAACCACACAACCTGACACAGGGTTGCTCACTGTAACATTGCACCTCAATAAAAAAGAAATTGCCGCTATTGTTGCTACTTTTGAAAGGTATGAGTATGATGTGATCTACTTTTTTGGTGATGAAAAATTTGAGAACGAAATACACAGCAACTACAGGCATTTGATGAACTACCTGGACATTTAGCTATAAGGGAAAAGAAGAAAATAAGACAAAGAAGAAAAAGACCTGGTTATTATTTATACTTATTCCCTTTTTCTCATTCGCTTCTTATAATTTTTTAGCTTTTTTTCTTATTTATCCTTTTAGCCAACCTTCTTTTCCTTTTCATGCTTTTAGCTCCTTTTTAGCCTTTACATTTGCAAGCCTGTTTACCCGGGTATTCTAAATTTATAATGCAGTATCTTAAAACAATATATACTTTCTGTTTGGTGATGTTGATGGCTGCTGCCGCTTCGGCACAGAATGTTAATGATATAAATAACATCACTGCAAAACTGTTGGCAAGTAAAGATTCTTCTGCAAAGATCATCATTCATAATATCAGCATCAGCGGCAATAAAAAAACAAAGGAGTACAATATCCGCAGGGAAATACAATTGAAACCTGGCGATAGTGTAAGCGTAGCTTCTTTCAGCGATGAATTACAAAAACTACAACAGCAGGTGTATAACACCAATCTTTTTTTGGAAGTAAAACCAGAGCTTACTGAAATTGCACCTAATACTGTTGATATTAACCTTGCCCTGAAAGAACGCTGGTATATTTTTCCTATCCCCAAATTCCAGTTGATTGACCGGAACATTAATGAATGGATACAGAAATATGATGCTGACCTTGACAGGGTGGTGTATGGAGTTAAATTCACTCACTATAATCTTACAGGCCACCGGGATTTGCTGCGGCTTACATTGCTCAATGGTTTTACAAGAAATATTTCCTTTACTTATTTCAAACCCGTAAGTGAAAAAAAACTGAACAATGGTTTTTCGGTTACCGGCGGCATTGTGCAGAACAGGGAGTTCATTTATAAAATAGATACGGTAAATAAGCCTGTACTTTTTAACAACGGGAATTTTTCAAGAGAGAATTATTTTATTGGTGTGGGATATAATTTTCGAAAGAATATTATGGGCACCCATTATTTCAACGTCGTATTTAACCATGTATCCGTTGTTGACTCTTTAGTATATCCGAAATACAACCCCAATTACTTTAAAGATGATGTTACACATAAAAACTATGTTGACTTCAGTTACACCTACCGCTATATCAATACCAATAATGCCATGTACCCATTAAGAGGTACTGTTGGTTCTGTTAGGCTATTGAAAAGAGGGTTTGGTTTCAGCGGTGGCATCAATATGTTTTCAATAGAAGGTTCATACAACAAATATTGGGCATTAAACAATACCTGGTATGCAAGCACAGAATTATCTGCCAAAACAACACTGCCATTCAACCAGCCTTATATCAACCAGCGGTCTTTAGGTTATTCAGATGTAAACCTTCGTGGATTAGAATTGTATGTGGTGGATGGCGTGGCATTTGGTTTAGTCCGCAATACACTAAAGAAAAAATTATTTACCATTAACATAAAAACACCGTTCAGGTCAGATAAATACCACGTTATCCCATTTACCGTTTTTGCAAAAACTTATGGTGACCTGGGAGTGGTATATAATAAAGATGCTTTCAAAACAAGCCTTAACAATAAACTGCTTTATACAGGCGGTTTTGGTATTGATATCCTTTCTATTTATGATGTAAATCTCAGGATTGAGTATAGCTTTAACCAGTTAGGCAAAAACGGGCTATTTTTACAGGCCCAGAGTGGGTTATAGATTTTGAAGATCATTTGGGGGATTGTTATGTAAACCTTGTCTTTTAATAAGGCGACCGAAACCACAAAGCCAATACAATGAAAATTGCTATATACAGCCGGGGAATAGAAAACGACCAGAACAAGGACATGGAGTCCTTTTTGGGAGAGTTGTTTGCACAAAAAATGGAACCGGTTTTTTTCCAGGATTTTTTTAATAAAATATATTCCTCCCTCAACCTTACCGGCAAATACAACACCTTTAGCTCAGCTGAAGACCTGGATGAAGATATTGACTGCCTTATAAGCCTGGGTGGGGACGGTACCTTGCTGGATACTGTTACCCTGGTGCAGGACAAAGGCATTCCTGTTCTTGGTATCAATTATGGCCGGCTTGGTTTTTTAGCAAACATTGGTAAAGACGAATTGCACTCAGCAATCATTGCATTATCGCAACGTACCTATGTTACAGAAAAGCGTACACTCATTCATTTGGATGCCGACATTCCTATTTTTAATAAAACGCCTTATGCCTTAAATGAGTTTACCCTGCAAAAAAAGGATTCATCATCCATGATAAAGATCCATACTTATCTCAATGGTGAATTTTTAAATACCTATTGGGCAGATGGATTGATCGTGGCCACACCTACAGGCAGCACCGGTTATTCATTAAGTTGCAATGGGCCGATCGTATTTCCTGAAAGTGGCAGTTTTGTAATTACGCCTATTGCACCGCATAACTTAAATATCAGGCCTATCATCATCCCTGATAACAACATTATTTCTTTTGAAGTGGAAGGCCGTACCGATTCTTTCATCTGCACACTCGACAGCCGCCGGATGGTGGTGCCAAAAGAAGTGCAACTGGCAATAAGAAAAGAAAAATTTGAGATCAATCTTATCCGGCTGAATGAAAATAACTTTCTGCAAACGCTGAGGAATAAACTTTCGTGGGGGCTGGATAAGAGAAATTGACCACATTTACCTTCCTGCAATTTTTATTAAAAATCCCTGCAAGCAGCAGGTTGAAGTTAACCCCTGTCTGCATTCTACTGTCCTTTTTAACAAACAATTCCTTATTTTGCGGCTATGAAAAAATTCATTGTACCTGCTTTTTTCACCTTAGCAGTATTATGCAATGCCTCTGCACAGGAGCGCTTTAACCCAAACGAGTTACAGGGTGCATTTGGCGTAACATTTGGCGCCGCACATTATTTTGGCGACCTTAATACAAGGGCTGCTCTTAACCGCCCAAAAATTGCACTGGGTGCCTTTTACAGTAAACAGTTTAATAATTACCTCTCTGCCCGTTTGTCTATTCATTATGCACAATTAGGATATAGTGATAAATACAGTAAAAGCGATTATCAGAAACAACGCAACCTTAGCTTTAATACCGACATTCTTGAAATTGCATTAAGCGCCGATTTTAATTTCTTCAAATTTCAGCCTGGTGAACCTGGCCATAATTTTACACCTTACCTTACTTTGGGGTTAGGCTTGTTTAGTTACAATCCTTATGCCTACCTAAATAGTAAAATATATTATTTACGCCCTTTAGGAACAGAAGGGCAGAACATTGGTTATGAAGGCAGGAAACCATACGGCAGTATGAGTATGTGTGTACCTATTGGCATGGGTATCAAATATAATGTGAACAATAAATTCAACATATCTTTTCAAATAGCACAACGGCTCACTTTTTCTGATTACCTGGATGACGTGAGCACCACTTTTGTAGGCGCTGATAAATTTGTAAATCCCACCGCATTAGCATTGCAGGACAGGAGTTATGAGAAAGGAACAACTATTGGTTTAGAAGGCCGCCAGCGTGGGTGGAGCAAACAAAAAGACCAGTATGTAATTGCTGAAATAGGTATCTCATTCAACATCAGCTCTTACAGGTGCCCATCAGATTTTCAATAACTGTTGCGGTTAAATATTTTTACTGTGTTTAAGATAATTCCCCTATCTTCGGAAAACGATCCGACTACTACTCTCTGATATCTGTACGAATTTCCATTTTATTTCCATTTTTTCTGTGATGAACCATAGTTAGTTCACTACCAAACTTATACTATGGCGTTCATCGGGAGGTACCTGCTTACTGCAGCGGTATTGCTATTGGCTTATGTAAATTCAGCGGCACAAACTGTTTATTACCCGGCAGGGGCTTCGCAATTGCTGAAGTCAACCGCTGAGGATATTGCCATGCTTTTACAAAGGGCAGTTGCAGGCAGCAATTTTACAACACAGCTATACGGCAATGCCGTGCCGGTAACCGGCGTGGTATTGATATATGACAGCACACTTACCGCCAACCAGGCTTGCAAAGTAAAAAGTAATGGCAACAGCTTTATCAGCTTTACTGCAGGGCAGGATAATGGCCTCTGTTACGGTGTGTATGAATATTTATACCAATCAGGTTTTAAATTTTATCAACCAGGTACAATATGGGAGAACGTTCCTGCACTCTCTTCCCCGTATAAAAACATAGATACTGTTTATAGCTGCCGGTTTAAATATAAAACATGGTTTATAAGTGGTGGTGCCAGTGCCTGGGCAATGGACAATAACAATACTTATTCATGGGATACCTATAATGGAGAACTTGGCCACCAATGGGCGCTTTATCAACGAAGAAATAATATGGTGGGTGCTTACCGTTTTTCAGGCCACAGGGATGATATACTTACGGAAGATTATTTAACCACGCTGCAAAATAACCCGTGCTATGTAGCACCTTTCAATGGATCAAGGCAGGCAACAAGGCAATCTGTTCCAGACGTTAATAATATTGCTGCCATGCAATTATGGGCTGGTAAAATAGAAGCCCAATACACCCAATACAAAAATCATATTTATAATCACAGGGATATTTATGCCAACTACTGGCGCAATTTTGATTATGGATTTGGTAACATTGGTATTGAGGTTCCTGACGGTTCCCGTTGGGCCAATTCAGAAAATAATGATTGTGGCAGCAACCGCTATCTAAATGAAAGTGACCAGCATTTTACACTCGCCAATTTTACAGCCAGTAAAATAAGTCCACTTTATCCCGACAAGCGTTTTCAAATATATGCTTACGATGGCCATGCAGATGTTCCTTCCTCATCGATAAAGATCAATTCCAATATTGATGTACAGGTAGTGCCCACAGCTTTTCAATTTGAAACCAGCGCCAAGGGCTTGCTGAACAGGTGGTATAAAAGATGGAATAATATTTCTGAATATCATTATCTCAACATGGCACAATGGAGCGGCGGCACACCCTCCTTTTATTTAGATGACCTGAAGCAAACCATACAACGGTTAAAAGAAAAAAACAGCGAAGGAATTACCTGGGAAGCTTCTGCATCAAAATTTGCAAGCCTGCCTTTTTTGCTTGCAGCAAACACATCATTAAAAAATGATAAAGAAATAGAGAGCCAGTTACAGGAATTCTGTGATCTTTTTGATGGCGCTTCTGCTACTATCAATAAGCTGCTTCATTGCTGGAGCGATGATAAAACAGTGATGGTATATAACGGTTTCCAGGATAATAAATACAAACTGCCATATTACTTTCAGTTAGTAAAACAGGCAGAAACAGAAACCCAGCATTCATCTGCACTTGTAAAACAACGCATCAATGAACTAAAAGCCTTTTTGCATTATATGGTTTTGTTTTACGACTGGACTTTTGATCAAAGGCCGGCGATTGATAAAGCAGGTAAAGCTGAAGCGCTATGTTTATATCTTGCCAAAATAAACCGCCTTCAGGTTGTAAACAGCAGTGTATTGATTAACTATGTTGTTTACCAGTATAAAACAACAGATGTTATTTATAGCAAATACAATATTGTAAATGGCGCTGCATACCAAAATGCGTTATTGCCCCTGATCACCAGTCAAGAAATTGACAGTTACTTCAACGAAGATCACAACAAACAAACCAGCCTTATCCCAAATTATTCATTCAAAGATGCTGAAGAAATAAAATCGCAGTTTGACAGGAATAACCTTGTGCCATTGGAAAAAATAAATGTGCAACTGGGATATACAAATGCAAAAGATTATGCAGCAAAAACTGAGTTTTATATACTGGCAGAAAAATCCGGAAGCATTACCATTAAATACATTCCCCGTTTTGAAATGCAGGGGAAAGGGTATATTAATATCACTGTTGAATCGGTAAATAAACCCCTGGGCATTATTACTGATATTTCTCTTGATAACAACAGCGGCGCTGGCATCCTCTATATAAGTTTGCCCGAAGCTGGTACTTACAAACTTTCTGTAACATCAAAATACAAATCATCAGCCGCCATTACCATTACCACCAATGGAAATTATTTTTATAAGAACGGGCCTTTTCTTGGGGCAAGTTCTGAAAATTACCGCAGCGATCTTTTAAGTTTGCCCGGATGGTTTTATATACCTGCAGGCATTGAAAAGGTTTTCTTTAGCATTAATAATTCTAACCCTGGTGGTGCAGGTTTTGTTGATCCTGATTTTATCAGCAAAGCATTTATGTTTAAAGATGGAGAGTTCAATAATCTTGAACCAAAATTAATCACTAACTCAGACTCTGCCTTGTATTACCTGCAGTTGCCACAGGGTCACACAGGAATTTTTTACAAAGCATTTAAAATGGAACAGGCAAGGTTGTGTTTTGCAAACATCAGTAATATTGAATGGTATGCCCGGAAAAAGAACTGTACTGCAAATGATTTTACTGCTGCCATTAAAACTGCCACTGCTGAATGTATAACACAAGTAAAAGCGGTAACGAATAATAATGATCTTTCATGGCAGGTGTACGACTCATACCAGTGGTCAGAATATCATAACAGCGCTTCAATAGATCTGCCTGCAACATCTTCTCCCAATGCTATTGTTATTTTAAAAAGCGGAGCTGGCTGCATCATTACAAAAAGATTGGGTGATAATGCCGATTACCTGAAACAAAAAACTGCCTGCAGCACTTCTGCAACACCAGTAAGTACCGACACAAAAGTTATTATTTACCCTAATCCCGGAACGGGTGTTTTTAAATGTATGCAAAACGGAGAACCTGTTCTTGCAGAAGAAATATATGTTTTTAATGCATCGGGTTTACGAATGGTCAATTTTACCAATACGCAACAGTTTAATATTTCAAACCTTCCGCCAGGAGTCTATTTTTATACTTTACTGATAAACAAAATAGCTTACAAAGGCAAGTTGCTGAAAATGTAAGCACCGCTTTACAGGCATTAAGGGCAACTTATATAAACAACTCTTATAAATAGGGGTTGATTGCTGATATTTGTATAAAGCTGCCTTTTGAACATACACATTACAATAGCAAAAAATATTTCTGATTGTGCAAATGACTGGGATACCCTGTTACCTGGAGCTCACCATTTAAAAAGCAGGCATTTGCTGGCTTTTGAAAACGCCGGGGTGTATGATATTGAAAATAATTATGTACAGGTTTTTATAAAAGATAAATTGATCGGGCTGCTGTACCTGCAGCAATTTTGTTTTCAGCACAAGCATCTGAATTTTGGCAATGGCAGCGCCACTACAGCCAAATTGATAAAATGTTTTTTACCTGCAAAACTTCCCATTCTTGTTTGCGGCCATTTATTCAGGATAAATTTCCAGGGATTTTATTTTAAGGATGCTGCACACAGGCAGTTGGTGTTTGATGCCATAAAACTTTTTACAAAGCTAAATGTAAACCCTGCCGGTATTATTGTAAAAGATTGTAACGAAGCATTTGTTGAACAAAGTTGTAAATTCTGGGGTTACCGCTTTTTCAACGGTGATGTTACTATGGAAATTTTGAAACGGCCAGCCTGGAACATTTTTGAAGATTACATAAACAACCTGCACAAAAATTACCGCCAAAGGGCAAAGAAAATTATTGCAGCATTTGCAGGGGTGGAAACAAAACAACTAAATGCGGAGGAAATTAAAAATAATGCAGCTTTAATTGAACAATTATACTGGAACGTGGTAAATAAACAGACGGTAAAACTCGGCACCATAAATGCAGCTTACTTTTATGAGCTAAAGAAAGACTTGCAGGATGATTTTGAAATGTATGCCTTGTATGCAGGCGGAAAGATGATCGGCTTTTATACATTTATTTTTTATGAAAAAGAAATGGAAACACATTTCATCGGGCTGGATTATGATGCCAACACAAAACACAAAATCTATTTCAACATACTTTTTGCAGGTATTGAAAAAATGATTGAGCGCCGTTTTGAAAAATTAGAATTAGGCAGAACAGCCAGGGATGCAAAAGCCAATGCAGGTGCCTTACCACGGCAGGTATTTAATTATATCAAAGTAAAAAATCCCTTGGCAGATTTTACACTGCGGCATTTTTTAAACCGCTTTAATAAAGCCGAGAATATTAACCTTATGAAAAGGAATCCATTAAAATGAAAAAAATAAACATATCAACCATTATTGCTTTTTTATTGCTCGCCTTTGTTGGTTACAGGATAATAAAACGTTACCTGCTGATACCAAAAATGAGTTTTCAAACAGAGCAGCTTACCATTCTTGATAATAAACAAACAACCAGCATTGATGCATTAAAAGGAAATGTGGTAATTGTTTCCTGCTACCAAACCTGGTGCGGCGATTGTGCAAGGGAAACACCCTGGCTGAACGAGCTGGCTGCAACGATCAATTCGTCAAAATTTACCGTACTGTATATTTCTGATGAACCGGAAGAAAAAGTAACCCGTTTCAGGAAAAGATTTGATTCTGATAAGATCCTTTTTACAAACTCTGAAAAGCGGTTGGGAGAACTGGGCATCCGTTCTTTCCCCTCTACTTTTTTGCTGAATAAAAAAGGCGAAGTTGTAAAAACAAAATTAGAGAGCTATGACTGGTCAAAAGAGGAAAAAGAAATACGGGAATTGCTGAATAAATAGAGGAATTTTTAACATTTTCACCCCTGCAAAGCCCTAATTCAAAATACGGGCATTTACCTTTTTACCTTTATCTTGCAACACTAAAAAAAATTATATGGAGTATAATAAATTGGTATCTATTACCGGCTTAGGTGGATTGTTTGAATTGGTTGCCTCTAAAGCCGATGGCGGCATTGTGCGTTCGCTGGAAGATAAAACGACAAAGTTTGTGAGCAGCAGGCAGCACAGTTTTTCACATCTTGAAAGCATTGAGATCTTTACAACAACTGATAATGTAAACCTTGTGGAAGTATTGAATGCAATGAAAGAAAGCAAAGAAAAACTTCCTGATGCCAATGATGCAAAAGCATTAAAAGCCTATTTTAAAAAAGTATACCCTGCAATGGATTTTGAAAGGGTGTACAGCAGCGATATGAAAAAAATGGTGAAGTGGATCAGCCTGCTGGAAGCAAACAGTGTGGAAATAAAATTATCTGAAACTCCGGCAGAAGATACCCCGGCACAGGAAACACCTAAAGCAAAAGCTACAGGGACCAAGCAGGTAAGCACAAAGCAGGCACCAGCTAAAAAGATAAATTCGCCAAGGAAGATGGCGTAAGAAAACCATTGCCCCTCCGCCCCTAAAGGGGAACTAAGACAAGATTTCAAGAGGGCAATTCTCTTTAAGAAAAATAAAAAGAACTTAAATATTTTTTTAATCTAAAAGTCCCTTCAGGGATTTAGGGCTTATGTACACAGCAAACATTCAAAAACTACCCCGTCATTTTGTTCCGGCCAATTTTGCATTGACCGATTGGAAAAGTATTGAACCTTACTTTAAATCAGTGCTGGAAAGGGAGATCAATACTAAAGACGAACTGGAACAATGGCTGTTACAATTAAGTGAGCTGGAAGCTGTGGTGAGTGAAGATGCCTGCTGGCGGCAAATAAAAATGACCTGTGATACAACCGACCCTGCATTAGAAGCGGCATTTAATTTTTTCTGTACCGATATACAACCACACATTCAGCACTATGCTGATCTGTTGAATAAAAAATTAGTGAGCCATCCATTGGTTGATACACTGCAGGCAAAAGAATATTTTACTTATCTCCGCAGCATCAAAAAAAATATTGAATTATTCAGGGAAGAAAATATTCCATTGCAATCTGAATTGTCTGTAATGCAGCAACAGTTTGGTGTTATCAGCAGCAAGATGACGGTAACAATTAATGGACAGGAATATACACTGCAACAAGCTGCCAAGTTTTTGGAAAATCCCGATAGGAATTTAAGAGAAGAGGTGTACAGGAAAATACAGGAAAGAAGGCTGCAGGACAAAGAGCCATTGAATGAATTGTTCAATACATTAATGGCAAAGCGGAACGACCTGGCTGCCAATGCAGGCTTCAGCAATTACACCGATTACCGCTTTAAAGAACTGGGACGATTTGACTATGGTAAAGAAGATTGTTTTGCTTTTCATGAAGCAGTAAAACAACATGTGACGCCATTGGTGAAGATCATTTACCAGAAGAAAAAAGAAAAATTAGGTTTAGACACATTGCGCCCCTGGGATATTGAAGCAGAACAGGATGGCATAAAACCATTAGCACCTTTTACAACAGGTAAGGACCTTACTGAAAAAACGATTGACTGCTTTACAAAACTCCGTCCCTTCTTTGGCGATTGCATCAAAAAGATGGAAGAGATAAAACACCTTGACCTGGAGAGTAGGATGGGCAAAGCCCCCGGCGGCTACAACTGCCCGTTAGCAGAGAGTGGAGCCCCATTTATTTTTATGAATGCAGCAGGCCAAATGCATGATGTTACCACGATGGTGCATGAAGGCGGCCATGCTGTTCATTCTTTTTTGGCACATCCTTTAAAGCTTTCCGGTTTTAAAGAATACCCAATGGAAATTGCCGAAGTGGCAAGTATGGCAATGGAGCTATTCAGTATGGAGCATTGGGATGTATTTTTTGATAATACAGAAGAATTAAGAAGGGCAAAAGAACACCAGTTGGAAAGAGTGATCACATTATTTCCATGGATAGCTATTATAGATAAATTCCAGCATTGGCTGTATGCAAACCCCGGACATAATAATGAACAACGTACAGCCAGGTGGATGGAGATCTTAAGTGAGTATAGTGATGGCTCTGTTGACTATAGTGGATTAGAAGCTTACCTCAGCAACGCATGGCAACGCCAGTTGCATTTGTATGAAGTGCCATTTTATTATATTGAATACGGCATTGCTCAGTTAGGTGCCATTGGCATGTGGATGCAATTCAAACAAAATCCTGAAAAAGCTTTGGATAATTATTGCAATGCGTTGGCACTTGGCGGCACAGCAACATTGCCACAATTATATGAAACTGCAGGGTTGAAATTTGATTTCTCTCCCCACGTTATAAAGGAGCTGATGGATTTTGTGAAAGTGGAACTGGATAAAGTGCAGTAATTATTTACAATCGCCGCATACACCATTCACCACCATTTCTGCATGCGATGGGCGGAAACCTTTTGGCAATTTTACTTCCGGCACTGTTACCTCATCAAGGCAAATAGTTTTATTGCAAACCTCACATATAAAATGTACATGGTTATCGTGGTGGTGGCCAGCTTCGCAATTGTCTTTGCAAAGGGCGTATAAAATGGAATTGTCTGTGGTTGGTATGTGATGTATAATTCCTTTCTCCACAAACGTATTCAGCGTACGATATACGGTAACACGGTCAAAATTCTCACCTGTCTTTTCTTCAATATCAGCATGTGCCAAAGCGCCTTCACTGCTTATAAAAAGTTCCAGTATCTTCTTTCTTCCATCTGTAACGCTCAGCTGGTTCTTCTTTAAAATATCTTCAATCACTACCATTTTATTTCGTTTAGCTATATAACAATTAATTCAGGCTTCTGTTCTGGTTGGTTTCTTTTAGTAATGCTTTTATATCTTTCAGCAACTTTTGAACCTCCTCTTCTTTTAAGCCATCATAAATACCTCTTACTCTTTGCTGTTTATCAACCAATGCAAATAACTGGGTATGGATAAACTCATCAGCGATATTTTGTAACGTATCTTTCTTATTATTATCAATCACATAACTGTGCCTTGCCATATTATACAATTGCCTTTTATCACCAGTAACAAAATGCCACTTTGTATTTATTGCTGCAGGGCCTTGCGATACTGTATCATCCTCCAACCTGTAGGAACCGTCGGGTTTTTGAAACAGTTTTCCTGACAGCATTTTTGCTTCATAGTTTTTTAATACCTGTACAGAATCTGTTTCGGGCATACAGGTATGGGAAACGATCATGAAATTTGGATTGTCATTAAACACATCATACACCCTTCTCATATTGGCATTCATTCTTGGGCAAATGCTTTTGCAGGTGGTAAAAAAATATTCTGCTACGTATACTTTTCCATCCACTTCCCTGTTACTTATTGTTTTGCCATTTTGGTCAGTAAAAGAGAACTCTTTTACATCGCTGATAACCGGCAGGTTTGACTTAGAAATATCAGTTTGAGAAAAAACAAAAAGAAAGTAAGCACCAAGCAACAGCGCAAAAAACCCAACATATAATACCCATTTATTTTTCATTCCTTAAATTTTATGCAAAGCTACAACCCTTACTCCTGCAGCCTTATTATTTTACAAAAATGTGCTTTTAAAAACTTGCAACACTATTGCAAAAATACTATATTTGCAGTTCTCAAAAAATGGAAGCGAAATTTAACTGGGATATAATTGGAATTGCAACATCTGTTGCCTGTGCTGTTCACTGTGCACTGCTTCCGCTCATAATGACCAGCCTGCCGTTATTTGGCATCGACATCATTCACAATTTGTTTTTTGAATGGGCCATGATTGGAATTGCTTTTTTTGTCGGGAGCTATGCACTATTTCATGGCTATGTAAAACATCATCGTTCATTATTGCCTATTATGGTTTTTTCTATCGGTTTTATTTTTCTATTCCTAAAACAGTTTTTTCATAGTATCGAAAACTGGTTTTTAATTCCTGCTGTTATCCTTATTGTAAGCGCTCATTATTACAACTACCGTCTTTGCCATAAAAGCAAATGCAGTTCACCTCACCATAAGCATTAAAATAAAATCCCACTTATCAGTGGGACATTATTTCTAGAGATCATCAAACCTGTATAAAGGATCAATATCTGAGCCTGCCTGCATTTCATACACCGGGTGTATAATACCGTCTTTTAACCCATATACCCAACCATGCAGATCGGGGCCATTTCTGTGTTTCCATGCTTTTTGAATGATGGATGTTTTGGCAAGCCGTTGCACCTGCTCCTTCACATTCAATTCCGTGAGCCTGTCAGCCCTTTGTTCTTCATTTGTTATTGTGTCCAGCTCTTCCCTGTTGTGCCGGTACACATCCTTTATATTCCGGAGCCACATATTGAGCACCTGGTTGTAATTCTTATTCCCCATGGCTGCCTTTATTCCTCCGCAGCCATAATGGCCGCAAACTATTACATGGTTTACCTTTAGATGCACTACTGCATACTCAAGCACACTTAAAAGGTTTACATCGGTATGTATCACCAGGTTGGCAACATTCCTGTGTACAAATATTTCACCTGGCAATGTTCCTGTTATCTGGTTGGCAGGTACACGGCTATCACTACAGCCTATCCATAAATATTCAGGGTTCTGTACATTTTTTAACTTTTCAAAAAAGCCCGGGTCTTCCAGCCTTCTTTCGGCAGCCCATAACTTGTTATCTTTTAATAAAGTTTCGTAAGGTTTCATATTGCCATTTTTAAATAATGATTCTATATGCAAAATATCAATTTTCGATGTATAATCACAATCTTTAGACAAGCTGATGCTTTAGCGGTTTTGCTTATTAGCTTGCCTGCCATAAAAATTTAATTTATTAAAAAATCATTACCATAAGTACGAATGGTTTGGTTTAAAAAAAGTAAAACAGTAATTTGCAGCCAACTAAGTGAAGAAAAACAGGAATACATATACATTTATTCAAAAAGCATCTTCGGTATTTTTAATGCTTACATTGCTGTGGCTCACAGTAAGTACGCCATTTATTGTTGCTGCCCAGCAAGAGCTGGCCAAACAACAAAAAGGGATTTCCATTAATTCCTCTGAAACCTGTAATGGTGATGAAACCAATAATTCCAGCAATAACAATATCGAAGAAAAGGTTCCGAATACTACTTTGTCTGAAGAATATATTCATGAACATCATATAACGCACTGTTTTGTCATTAAAATTTCGCTTTATCACA
Source organism: Bacteroidota bacterium (assembly GCA_040385725.1). Taxonomy (GTDB): domain Bacteria; phylum Bacteroidota; class Bacteroidia; order Chitinophagales; family Chitinophagaceae; genus Ferruginibacter. The sequence goes on from JAZKGV010000032.1 coordinate 15,330, forward strand.
AACAGGAAAATGCTGATGACTACATCGCCTTCCACGGCGAAATGCTTGTTCCTCCGCCCAATGCGGCTTAATACATTTTCACATTTTATCGAGAAGACATAAAGACTTTATAAAAAGCCTTCTTCCAGTTATTTGTTACAGGGGTATTCCCCTGCACAGTCATTACTTACAATTTTAATTTATACAATATGAGACAACATTCACAAGAGTTCTTACTCAACCTTACCCCATACCAGGGATTTGAAATTTTACAGGAGGGAAACAAAAGATTTGTAAACAATCTTAATAAGGATCATGACCATCTTGAATTAATAAACCAGACAAGAGATGGGCAGTATCCATTTGCGGTAATATTAAGCTGTATGGATTCCCGTACATCATCAGAACTGATATTTGACCAGGGGCTTGGCGACTTGTTCAGCATTCGTGTAGCAGGCAATATTGTAAACAACGATATACTGGCAAGTATTGAATACGCAGTAAAATATGTGGGGTCAAAAGTATTAATGGTATTAGGCCACACCGGCTGTGGTGCTATAAAAAGCGCCAAGCAGGGAGTGGAAGACGGCTATATAACAGGGCTGTTGCACCGTATACATCCTGCTATAAGCAAAGCGATGCTTGCAGAACCTGATAAATATTTATTTGATGATGCTGTGGCATATACCAATGTAGAGAGCAGTCTTGAACAAATACTTCACCAAAGCGCAATTGTAAAAGAACTTTTTAAAAAAGGTGAAATAGGGCTTATAGGAGGCGTGTATAATATAGATAATGGAAAGGTTGATTTTTTTATGAACCTGACCACAAAGCCCAAGCAAAAAAAACAATTAGTAAACACATAAAACAAAACATTTCATGCAGTTCAACTTAAAAACCCTGAAGGCAGACCTGCCTTCAGGTCTTGTTGTTTTCCTTGTAGCCCTGCCTTTATGCTTAGGCATTGCTATTGCAAGCGGTGTGCAAGCAAATCCCTTTAGCGGTTTAATTGCCGGTATTATTGGCGGCCTGGTAGTAGCTGTATTAAGTAATTCCCCTTTAAGTGTTAGTGGCCCGGCTGCCGGCTTAGCTACATTGGTTTCTGGAGCTATTTTAGCACTTGGCGGTATTGAAAACTTTGATCAGTTTTTATGTGCCGTAGTTTTAGCCGGGTTAATTCAAATTGGTTTAGGTGCATTAAAATTGGGCGGTATTGCCAACTACATACCCAGCAGTGTAATAAAAGGCATGCTTACCAGTATTGGTATTTTAATTATTGCAAAACAATTGCCGCATGCTTTTGGAAAAGATAAAGATGATAAAGGCGTAATTACTGAGCTTTTTCCTTATGGTAATGAAGACTGGCATGAGCTTTTAATTCCTATACAAAGCATTGAGGTAGGTGTAACCATTATAACTATTATATCTATTTTATTAATGCTTTTTTGGGATAAGTCGCCGCTTAAAAAGAAAATTCCATTTATACCGGGAGCACTAGTAGCAGTAATTGCAGCAATTGTTATAAATCAAATTTGGTTAAGCGTGGGTTCTAAATTGCAAATTATTGAGCAATCTCATCTGGTAAATTTACCCGTAGCAAAAAACCCCCGAGAGTTTTTTAGTTTTTTTACGCTGCCCGATTTTAGTGGTTTTGCCAATGGCACAGTTATTATGTATGGTTTTATTATTGCCATTATTGCAAGCTTAGAAACACTGTTAAGTATTGAAGCAGTAGATAATTTAGATACAGAAAGAAGGGTAACCAATACCAACCGGGAATTATTTGCACAAGGAGTAGGTAATACTGTATCTGGCTTAATTGGGGGCTTGCCCATTACCAGTGTGATTGTACGCAGCAGTGCAAACGTTAATGCTGGCGCAAAAACAAAATTGTCTGCTATTTTTCACTCTGCTTTATTATTAATAAGTGCGATTGCTATTCCTTTTTTATTAAATAGAATTCCATTAGGTGCGCTGGCAGCTATTCTTTTACTTACCGGCTGGAAACTGGCTAAACCAGCTGTTTTTATACAAATTTTTAAAAACGGTAAATACCAGTTTATTCCTTTCATTGTAACCGTAGTGGTAATTATATCGATAGATTTAATAAATGTACTGCCGGCTTTAAATGGCAAAGGTTTAATACTGGGTGTTTTCGCAGGCATTGTAGCTGCTTTTGGTGCCATTCTTCATGGCAACTTAAAAAACTCCTATTACTTTCATGAAAGCAAACACCAGGAAGGCGATGCTATAAATATCAGTCTTTCTGAAGAAGTATCTTTTTTAAACAAAGCTGCCATCAGGCAAACGCTGGATAATTTACCAGCTAATACCAAAGTGGTGATTGATGCCAGCAAAACCTCTTATATAGATTTTGATGTGCTGGAGTTGATAAAAGAATTCAGGGATATAAAAGCACCGCTTAAAAAAATAGACCTGCAACTAAAAGGGTTTAGAGAAAAATACCAGATAGAAAATGAGTTGAACGTTCAATCTGTACACTAAACGTGAATGCTTAACTTTAAAAAATGCATGACACCCAATTTGACAGTGCTCACATATTACATGAATTAAAACATTTTTTGCCATCGCAACAGGCATTAAAGGATTTTATTCATCATAATTCGCTGCATGCTTTTCAGCAGATGAAGTTCTATGATGCCATCTTTAAAGCCTCAAAAATTTTTGGCTTCCAGGTGCATTTGCAATTGCCGGAATACAGGCAACTATATGAAACCGGCAGGATAAGGGAGGACATATTAGCGAAAGTTATTGTCGGAAAAAAGGGAATTGGATCTGTAGCTGAATGGAAACAGAAACTACTGCAACAGGAATATGATACCATCAACCATCCCTGTATAGGTGAGTTAAGAAAATACTGGAAGAAAGCCTATCAACTTGATTTAGATAATAAAGTTCACCCTTTACTCTTCCGTATACTTTGTGCCTTTTTAGACCAGGGCATTGCGATAGAAAATTTCCCGGTTGTCAATAAACCCTTTATTGAGAGTATTAAAGAAATAGAACAAAACAGTTTTGTAAGTTTCTTTAAAACAAAAAAAGTAAGGGCGCAATTTTTAGCAGGTAATTATTCTATGTCAACATTATTAAAAACAATTGTTGGCAAAGAAGAATATTTTGAACAGTACCTGTTTGATCAGCAGTTTGCACACCATGGCTGGAGTGGTTTTATAAGTGCTGTAGAAGACAACCCACAAACACTGCTGGACAGAAAGCAAATCACATTACAGGAACTGATCGAATTTGAATTGCTGATGGAACTGGATGCACTGAACCATGCATTGGGAGATACCTGGCAGCCGCTGGCTAATTGTACAAAAGAACCCCCGCTTGATCTGTTTGCAGATATAGCAAAAACAGAATTGGCACAAGTGATAGAACTATGGCAGGATGCTTTTGAGTGGAGCTATTATGATTCAGTGTTGAAAGGGATATTGGTTGCCGGTAAAAAAAGAGAATCAAAAGAAAATGGAACAGTAAAAATGAATGCCACTCCATCATTGCAGGCAATTTTTTGCATTGACGAAAGAGAAGATTCTATCCGCCGCCATATTGAAGCTGTGGATAAAAGCGCCGAAACATTTGGTGCACCTGGTTTTTTTGGTGTGGAATTTTATTTTCTGCAGCAGGGCAGCAAGTTTTATGATAAGCTTTGCCCGGCACCGGTAACACCTAAGTATTTAATCAAAGAATATGATGCAAAACCATCAAGCCACGAAGAGCTGATCTATACAAAACTTACGCATGGTATTGTGTCTGGTTTTTTATTAAGCATGAGTTTTGGTTTTTGGGCATTTGTAAAAAAGATACAAATGCTCTTCCGTCCTAAAATGAGCCCGGCCATTTCTAACGCCTACGGGCATATGGACAAACAGTCGAAGCTCACCATTGAAAATAAAAATGTATCAGACATTGAAAATGATTTACAGGTTGGTTATACCATTGATGAAATGACAGCCAGGGGCGAAGCATTTTTAAGAGGCATTGGTTTAGTAAAAAACTTTGCCTCTATCATTTACCTGGTGGCACATGGCAGCAGCAGTGCCAATAATCCTCACCATGGCGCACATGATTGCGGTGCCTGCAGCGGAAGGCCGGGCGCCAGCAATGCAAGGGTGCAGGCTTTCATTTTAAATCATAAAAAAGTAAGAGAGATATTAGCGTCTAAAGGAATTGTTATTCCCGATACCACACAGTTCATGGGAAGCATGCATGATACTGCTGCCGATGTAATGGGGTATTATGATGAAGAAATACTGACTGCAGAAAATGCAAAAGCTCATAGCATTAATATGCAGAATTTTGAAACCGCTTTAAATCTAAATGCGAAAGAAAGAAGCAGGCGTTTTGCATCTATCAATACCAAACAGGAACTGGAGCAGGTACGCAAAGCTATTCACAGCCGTTCTGTTTCGTTATTTGAACCAAGGCCTGAGCTTGGACATGGCACTAATACATTAGCCATCATTGGCCGCAGGCAAACAACCAAAGGTTTATTTCTCGACAGAAGGGCTTTTTTAAATAGTTATGATCATACAACGGATGCTGATGGCACCATCCTTTCAGCAGTAATGAGGCCGATAGGTTTGGTTTGCGGCGGCATCAATCTTGAATATTACTTTTCAAGGGTTGATAATATTAAAATGGGTGCCGGCACCAAGCTCCCTCATAATGTGATGGGTTTGTTTGGCGTAGCCAACAGCAGCGATGGAGATTTAAGACCCGGCCTTCCCTGGCAAATGATAGAAGTGCATGACCCGGTAAGGTTATTGGTGATAGTGGAACACAAACCTGAAATTGTATTGAAGGCAATTCAATCTTCTCCAGAAGTTTTTGAATGGTACAAAAACGAATGGGTGCATATTGTGGCATTGCATCCTGAAGAACAACAGTTTTATTATTTTAAGAATGGAGTGTTTGAAAAATATGATCCTATTACCGGTGTGGCCGAAATAAAAACTATTCACAACATGGTAGAGTTTATTGAAGGCGCAAAAGAGATGGAAACAAATCATATTGTGCATGCGACCGAAGAAAACCTCCCTGTGTATTTGCTGGACTAAATCTAAAATGACTTCTGTTTATACGCCGTAAGAAAAAATATAAATGAACCAACTACTCGTCTTATTTATCGTCATACCATTCCTTGCATTTGTTGTGAGCCTTTTCTGGCAAAACAAAAGTGAAAGGGCTATGAGTAAAATTGTACGGTTTACCAAAGTACTTTATATCGTTGTTGCTGTTTCATTTGCCGCCTGGTGGGTGATCAATGGATTAAAACCAGTTACTTATCATCTTGCAACACTTTACGAAACCGATCACTTTGTTTTTGCCTTTGAATTGTACTACGATGAAATAACTGCTGTGTTCAGTATTATAGGTGCTTTTTTATTTTTCTTAGTGGCCACATTCAGTAAATACTACATGCACCGTGACCAGGGTTATAAAAGGTTTTTTAATATTATACTCTTATTTGCTGCCGGTTATAATTTCATTATTTTATCAGGAAACTTTGAAACGCTTTTTATCGGGTGGGAAATAAAAGGTGTTTGTTCTTTTATATTGATCGCTTTTTACCGCAACCGTTACCTGCCTGTAAAAAACGCATTTAAAGCGATCTCCTATTACCGTACCAGCGATGTGGCTTTGATGCTTTGTATGTGGATGATGCACCACCTTACACACCAGAATATCACTTTTGATAAATTGGGCGAGGCAAAAAATATGGCGGTTGAATCTGGCAGTACAAGCATGGCAATATTTATTACGTGTATGATGATATTGCCCGCTGCTGTAAAATCGGCCCAGTTTCCTTTTACCACCTGGTTGCCAAGAGCAATGGAAGGCCCCACAGCCTCTTCAGCAATTTTTTATGGTTCTTTGAGTGTACACATTGGTGTTTTTTTATTGCTGCGTACACATCCTTTTTGGGAAGACATGTTATGGGCAAAAGTTCTCATCATTGTTATTGGTGCAGTAACAGCCATTGTGGCCACATTAATAGCAAGAGTGCAACCAACAGTTAAAACACAAATTGCTTACTCATCTGCCGCACAAATAGGATTAATGTTTATTGAAATAGCAATAGGTTGGCATTGGTTAGTATTGGTACATTTTGCAGGCAATGCTTTTTTACGCACCTACCAGCTATTGGTTTCTCCTTCAGTATTGAACTACCTGGTACATCACCAATATTTTCATTACATCAAACCACAACAAAAACCGGTATCAAAATTTAAAGCATCGTTGTACATGCTGAGTGTTAAGGAATGGAATTTAGACGGCATGATGTTTACTTATTTGTGGAGCCCATTTAAATGGTTGGGAAAGCAGTTAAAATTTATGCAATCAAATCTTATGATCGGCATTATTACCATTGCAGGGCTTGCACTTGTGATACTTGGCTATACCAATCATAATTTATTTCCTTCTTTAAGCGAAGCGTTGCCGCTCATTTTAATGAGCATTGCATTGCTCGTTATCCTTTGCGCTTTTTCCTCCAGGAAGTCCGCATTAAAGGCCTGGGTTTATTTATTTACGGCTCATTTATTTATTATAGCAGCAGTATTATTTAATGCAGTGCATATCAACAGTATTGAAACTATCTTTTATGCAAGCGGTATTTTGCCGGCTTTTTTATTGGGCTATTATTGTTTGCAAAAAATAAGATCCATTGATAATGATATTTCACTAAACCAGTTTCATGGCTATGTATATGAACAGGAAACAACAGCATTTTTATTTTTACTGGCCTGCATTGGTATGCTTGGTTTTCCTGTAACGGCTGCGTTTATCGGTATTGATGTATTCTTCACTTATGTACACAGCAGCCAGACTGCACTGATAATTTTATTTGGTTTATGTCTTTTATTCATTGAACTGTCAGCATTCCGCATCTTGCTGCGTATTTTCATGGGGCCGCACAAAAAATTAAATCACCCGGTTGCATTCAGGTCATCATAATAAATCCGTATAAAGCAGGCATATCATTTGAAACAGCAGCAACATTATGACATATGAAATAATCGTTTCTCTACTCACATTAATAGCCCTGGAAGTAGTGTTGGGGCTGGACAATATCATTTTCATTTCCATATTGGCAGATAAACTGCCCCCGGAACAACAAAAAAAAGCAAGAAATTGGGGAATTGCACTCGCTATGGTATTAAGATTGGGGTTGCTTACACTCGTTTCAGTTATAATGAAACTGGAGAAAAATTTGTTTACAATTTATAATAACGGCATCAGCGGAAAAGATCTGATACTGATACTTGGCGGCTTATTTCTTATCTACAAAAGCTCAAAAGAGATGTACAGTAAAATTGAAGGAGACGATGAAGAGAAAAAAATAAAAGCCAAACCAGCCACTTTAAATGGCGTGATCGGTCAGATATTGTTACTGGATATTGTTTTCTCCATCGACTCTATTATAACTGCTGTGGGTTTGGTAAAAGAAGTTTGGGTAATGTATGTTGCGGTTGTTATATCAGTAATAATAATGCTGATTGCCGCAGCACCCATCAGCAATTTTGTAAATAAACATCCGGCTTTTAAAGTTTTAGCCCTCAGCTTTTTATTATTGATTGGTTTTACTTTATTAATAGAAGGCTTTGATGTGCATGTGCCGAAAGGCTATATTTATTTTGCGATGGCGTTTGCCTTTTTGGTAGATATAATCCAGATGAAAGTTTCCGTAAAAAAAACCGGTGATGCTAAAGCAACACCGGTTACAAAAAATCAGCCCTAAAAGTTATTTAACAACAAATAGCTGAACAGCAATTAAATATTCAATCCTCCACAAGCACTGATAACCTGTCCTGTAATGTAGCTGCCCATATTGCTTGCTAAAAATAACGTAACATTAGCAATATCTTCTGCAGTGCCAAATCTTCCCAAAGGAATACCTGCTTTATATTTATCTGCTCCTTCTCCATCTTTTAAATAACTCGTCATATCGGTTTCCACAAAACCGGGAGCAATTGCATTGCAGCGAATATTGCGGCTGCCTAATTCTTTTGCAACTGATTTAGTAAAACCAATTACACCTGCTTTACTGGCAGCATAACTACTTTGGCCTGCATTACCCATTTCGCCGATCACACTGCTCATGTTTATAATGGCGCCGCTTTTTGCTTTCATCATTGGCTTTATCACCTGCTTAGTCATATTAAACACACTGTTCAAATTCACTTGTATTACATCATTCCATTGTTCAGGTGTCATTCTCAATAACAAATTATCTTTTGAAATGCCTGCATTGTTTACACAAACATCTATTTGGCCAAACTCTTTTAATACATCGTTTACAAAAATTTCGCAGGCGGCATAGTCACCAGCGTTGCTTTGGTATGCTTTTGCTTTAACGCCGAGTGCTGTTAACTTTTCTTCTAAGGCTTTTGCTTTACCGGCACTGCTGTCGCTTACATAAGTGAATGCTACATTACAACCATGTTCTGCAAATTTTATGGCAATACCTTCGCCAATACCACGGGCTGCACCAGTAACAATCGCTGTTTTTCCTTCTAGTAATTTCATACTGTGATCATTTAATAAGATTAATGGCAATGATAAATAAAATAAATTTATAAATATATTCAAGAACAATTATTAGCGACAAAGAAAATGCAAGGGTATAAATCAGCCTGAACCACCATTTAAAATGAAAGAACCTCCGGACAGCCAACGCTGTATAAATTATAAACACAGTAAAAATGGCAATGCTGGTTTTAGCTTCCGAATTAAACAGGTAACTTCCTGTTATCAATTTAAATATTACCATAAGCAGCGGTAGCAATAAAAAACCCCACAGTAAAAAGAAAGAACACATTTCGATAGTAAAAACAAAGTGGTCGAAATACAGTTTTCTTTTTTTAAACCCCATTGCCCATGACAGCAGCGCCACAAAAGGGATGATGATAAATAACAGGAACTTAGATGTTTTTTCGCCTGCCCTGTGAAAAGAAAGCTCCAGCGCCTCATGGGTAATTTTTTCTTGCCCCATTACTGCAGCCACTTTAGCAGCCGCATATTTTCCATATACACCATGCATTTCATGATATTTCAGTTTCATGTTCAACCCTTCAAATACAGGGAAGATGAGGTACAATATCACAAGCATGAGAAAAAACGAAAGCGGTTTGAAATATTTTTTTCTTACCCCATTGCAATAATCTTCTGATAATTTGCCCGGGCTTGTAAAAATGGCTTTTAGTGTATTGAAAAATGTGCCTTCAAAATGTGTAATGAAATGGAAGCCCTCTTCAAAAAGATGAAAAACTTTTTTATCTTTTTCAGCATAAACTTTTTCGCCACAGGCATTACAGTATTTACCATTAAAAGTATTGCCGCAATTTTTACAGGTGATAGAAACTGGGTTCATTACTACAGTTTGTTTTGGATACCCAACACTTCTTCCAATATTGTTCTTTCGTTGCTCAGCCTTGGTACTTTGTGTTGGCCGCCGAGCTTGCCTTTGCTCCTCAGCCATTCATTAAATGTTCCTTTTGGTAATGCATGTATAATGGGCATCCGCAGGGCAATGTCTTTATAGCGTTTAGCTTCGTAGTCGCTGTTGATGTCTTTTAATGCAGAGTCAAGTTCGTAAACAAACGCTGTAAGATTATCCGGGTCTTTATCAAACTCTATCAACCATTCATGCGTACCATTTTTTCCGTCGCTGAAATATACTGGTGCCACAGTATAATCATTGATGATGACTTTTGTTTTTTCAGCAGCAACGGCAATGGCCTTGTCAGTATTGTCCACAATAACTTCTTCGCCAAAAGCATTGATATAATGTTTCAGCCTTCCACTTACTTTTATTTTGTAAGGATTAAGGGAAATGAATTGTATAGTATCGCCAATTAAATAACGCCACAGGCCACCGGTAGTACTGATAACAGGAGCATAATTTTTTCCAACCTCCACTTCATTAAGCCCTACTGTTTTTGGTGATTCATTTCCATATTCATCCACCGGCATGAATTCATAAAAAATACCATGCTCGGTAAATAACAACATGCCGTTATCACCAGGACATTCCTGACCGGCAATAAACCCTTCACTGGCATTGTATATTTCAAGATAGTTTATTGGTGCACCCATGATCTTTTCAAATTGTTCTTTATATGGAACAAATGAAACGCCGCCATGTATATACAATTCAAGATTGGGCCATACTTCTTTAATGGTTTGTTTTTGTTTTATGTCAAGAATTCTTTTAAGCAACAGTAAGGTCCATGTAGGAACACCTGCAAGTGATGTTACATTTTCTTCAGCCGTTATTGCAGCAAGCTTTTCGATCTTACTTTCCCATTCATCTAATAAAGCAATGCTTAATTCCGGAGTACGAAGCCATTGCCCCCAGAAAGGAGAGTTCTGCATCAATACAGCGCTTAGATCGCCATAATGAATATCATCATTGATCGTACTTATCTGGTGTGAGCCACCAACCACAAGGCCTTTGCCTGTAAGCAGATCGCTTGACGGAAAATTTTTGTAATAACTGGAGAGTACATCTTTACTTGCCTGGAAATGATTATCCTGTAAACTTTCATCGCTTACCGGGATAAATTTACTTTTATCGCAGGTAGTGCCTGATGATTTGGCAAACCAGTTGACAGGCTCGTTCCATAATAAATTTTCTTCTCCCTCCATCATTCTTTCGATATAAGGTTTCAGGTCGTTGTAAGTATGGATGGGAACTGTGTTTTTAAACGCCTTAAGCGTAAACAATTTTGAGAAGTTGTACTTTTTGCCAAACTCAGTGTACTGTGCGGAAGTAACCAAATGCTGCAATACGTCACGCTGTGCTGCCACCGGGTGATTGCTCCAGTTTTGAATACGCCACAAACGCATCCTTGCTAATTTAGATATTGCGGGGGATAACAGCTTCATTCGTATGAAGCAAAATACGGAAATGTTGTGGAAAGAGGAAATGTAAAAAGCCTTATACTCTATTACAGAGCTTTACTCAATCCATGGTTTTCAATTCAAAGTCAATTTTATTCAGAAGTGATCTTGTATCAACGTCATCATTGCTGTATAGCTCATCCAGCATTGCCGTTAATGATTCCTTTCCATTTTCAGCGGCGTAGTTATAAAGAGAGTGTCTCAATTCTTCCATAAATTTTATATAATCTTCTTCCTGTGCTAAATCATTCCCCCGGTTATATCCAAAACCCGAATGTTCAATATCCTTTTGTCTTTGCTCCAAATTATCCAGGTCTGACAAAGCGTTACTTACAGAATAAATAAGCTTTTCTAGTGTGATCTTTGGTTCCCTTGCTTCCTCATGTAAATAATCCTTCCGCTTTAATTCAAAATTCCTTCCCAGGTATAACCTTCTCACCTGTTCGTTTGCGGCTAGTTCTTCCGCAGTGCCGTGTTCAAATATTTTTCCATCGATCAGCAAATACGCCCTGTCGCAGATAGAGAGTGTTTCATTTACGTTGTGGTCAGTAATAAGTATACCAATGTTCTTATATTTTAATCTTGCTACTATCGCCTGTATATCTTCCACTGCAATGGGATCAACACCGGCAAATGGCTCATCTAATAAAATAAATTTTGGGTCAACAGCTAATGCCCTTGCAATTTCTGTTCTTCTCCGCTCGCCGCCGCTTAATGTATCGCCATTATTTTTTCTAACTTTTTGTAAGCGGAATTCATCCAGCAACGATTCTAATTTATTTTTTTGCTCCTGTTTTGTAAGTGTTGTCATTTCAAGCACAGCACTGATATTATCCTCTACACTCAGCTTGCGGAACACACTGGCTTCCTGCGGCAGGTAGCCAATACCCAATTTCGCCCTTTTATACATGGGCATTTTGGTAATGTTGATGTCATTTAAAAAAACTTCCCCGGCATCGGGTCTTATTAAACCCACCACCTGGTAAAACGAGGTGGTTTTACCGGCACCATTGGGGCCCAGCAAACCAACGATCTCCCCCTGTTTCACTTCAAAAGAAACATTGTTTACAACCGTACGGCTGCCATAAGCTTTTACGAGGTTCTTTGTATGTATTACTAATTCCAAATCCGGCAACGTTTGCAACAAAAATAAGGTAAAGCAAGGCAGGTTTAAAGTTTCATGTTTAAAGTTTAACGTTAGCCATAACCTTAAACCTTAGACTTTTAAACCTTAAACCAAATTAAGTATGTTTGCAAATATTTAAAAAGAATAGATGAAAGTTACTGACCACATTGCACAGGCAAAAGATACGCTTGTATCATTTGAGATATTGCCACCGTTAAAAGGCAAGACCATTAATTCGATTTACAACCACCTTGATCCTTTAATGGAGTTTAAGCCCTCGTTTATTAATGTAACCTACCACCGTAGCGAAACCATGTTTAAAAAGAAAGCAGATGGTTCTTTTGAAAAAGTGGAAGTACGCAAAAGGCCGGGTACGGTTGCAATATGTGCAGCAATAAAAAATCATTATAATGTGGATACTGTTCCGCATTTGATCTGTGGCGGCTTTAGTAAAAGAGAAACAGAAGATGCATTGATCGATCTGAGCTTTCTTGGTATTGATAATGTGTTAGCGCTGAGAGGCGATGCAGCAAAAAATGAATCTGGTTTTGAACCAGACCCAAATGGCCATGCTTACACTGTTGATCTTTTAAAACAGGTGGTAAACATGAAGAATGGCATTTACCTGGAAGAAGATATTAAGAATGGCGGCAAAGCAGATTTCTGTATCGGTACAGCAGGGTATCCTGAAAAACATTTTGAAGCTCCTAATTTAGATACCGACCTGCAGTTTCTTAAAGCAAAAGTTGACGCTGGTGCTGATTATATTATGACGCAAATGTTTTTTAATAACCAGAAGTTTTATGATTTTGTAAAGGCATGCAGGGCAATTGGTATTGAAGTACCTATT
>JAZKGV010000033.1:0-4715 GCA_040385725.1 Bacteroidota bacterium
ACTTACAACTGGCTGGTGCCTGCAGGTGCTTCTATAACAAACGGACAGGGAACAAACAATATAACGGTTACGTTTGGAAGCGTTGGTGGCAACGTAAGTGTAGCGGTAACGAATGCCTGTGGTACTGGTACAAGAACCAATAAACCAGTTAGCATCGTATTACCAAGGCCAACATCAATTACAAACACAGCAAGAGTTATTAATGAAACTGTTGCAAAAATGAATGTCAGTATTTATCCCAACCCTGCAAACAGCAATGCAACAGTGGTTTTCAACTATCCAAAAGCAGGTGGCAAATTCCAGGTGATCATTAGCAGTTCTCTTGGATACCAGGTACATGCTGAATCAGGCGTATTGATGGCAGGACAAAACAAATTGCAACTCAATCTTAATAAATTTAAGAACGGTATGTATGTAGTTAAATTAATTACAGAAGATGCCACACAAACAGTGAAGCTGTTTAAAGAATAATAACCATGTAATAAATGCAAAACCGTCTTCAGTAATTTGGAGACGGTTTTTTATGCTCTAACCTGCTGTGTTATTAAAAGTAGTTATAAAATTCATTTGCCCCGTAGGGGCGTCATATTGGTAGAATGTAAAGAGAACATTCAACAAGTTCCGTAGGAACGACAGATAGTCTTAGCTTTCGACCCTATGGAGCTTTTAAAGCTAATACAAACAAAAAAATCCTGATGCTATCATCAGGATTTGTGCCCAAGACTGGATTCGAACCAGCACGCCGTTTCCAGCGCCACCACCTCAAGGTGGTGCGTCTACCAATTTCGCCACCTGGGCATCTAATCCGGGTAGATGGGATTAAGGGCTGCAAATATAATTGAATGGATGAAAACAGAAAAAAAGATAAAAGGGTAACATTTGCCCTATTTCTTCAGTACGATCCTGAAAGTAGTTCCTTTACCCGGCTCTGAATTTTTTACAAACAATTCCCCTTTGTGATATTGCTCCATTATTCTTTTAGCCAAACTTAAACCAAGCCCCCACCCTCTTTTCTTGGTGGTGAAACCTGGTTTAAAAACCTTTGCAATGTTTTGTTTACTGATGCCTTTTCCCGTATCAGTAATATCAATGATCACCTGGGTAGTTTCATTTTTTATCATGATGTCGATACTACCCTTGCCTTCCATCGCATCGAGTGCATTCTTTAATAAATTTTCAATTACCCAATCGAATAATGGCCCATTGATCAATGCAGTAATGTCTTTTTCTCCATTGGTGTTGATGCTGAAGCTGACTTTTTCCGGCGCCCTGCGTTTTATGTAACTCATCATCTCACTCACTTGTGCCACAATATTTTTCTCTTCCAGTTGTGGTGTGCTGCCGATCTTACCAAAACGGTCGCTTACTAATTTCAGGCGGTCAACATCCTTCTCCATTTCAGTCACGATCTTTTCATTGGACCTGTTTTCTTTCAATAACTCCACCCAACCTTGTAAGGATGATAATGGCGTACCTAACTGGTGTGCCGTTTCCTTTGCCATACCCGCCCACACCTGGTTTTGTGTTGATTTATTTCTGGTGCTGATGGTAACCAGCATGATGATGATAAACATGGCGACAATAAACAACTGTATCAAAGGATAATAACGAACTTCTTTTAAAAGCTTTGAATCGCCATAGTAATATTTGTTTACCAATAAAGGCTCCTTACTTATTTCAAGTACGATCGGATCATGCAAGCCTTTAAATTCCTGTACTAATTTCCTGAGATAGTTACTGTCTTTTTTTATTTCGATACTATCAAGATTAAGCCCCTGGCCGGAAGGATTATCCTTTTCATCGGTTTCAATAATAGGAATATCATTATTGTGAGAAGCAATTGTGTTGGTAAGGTCAATGGCAGCCTGTTCATTTACCACGGCCCTTGTCTGCAGCGATTGCACCCACACATCTACCTTCTCCCTCTCATCATGTGCAATTTTTTTTGCAAGATAATTGGAGTAAAAGATGGTGCCGGTAACAATGGCAATAGCAACAATGGCTAAAGTGGTGCGCCAGTTTAAAAGCTGTGAGAACATGTGCTAAAAATAAGCATTAATATAAAAGCAAAAAGCTAAATGCCATTTCAAAACTGATAAATGATTTATGTTTGTAAAAATCAGCGCAGGCCAATACATGGAGCAGGTATATAATTCAAATAACAATGCTACTTCCTCTTCTCCCTCGGTGGCTATTGTTATTTTAAACTGGAACGGGAAAAAATACCTGGAGCAATTTTTACCAGCATTGCTCGCCTCATCTTATCCCAATAAAAAAATAGTTGTTGCTGATAATGCCAGTACAGATGACTCATTTAATTATCTCTGTGCCAATTTTCCTTCTGTAGAAATTATTTGCAATACCAGCAACGAAGGTTTTGCAAAAGGGTACAATACCGCATTAAAAAAAGTAAAGGCTGATTATTATGTTCTATTAAATAGCGATGTGGAAGTAACTCAGAACTGGATCGAACCCATCATCAGCCTGATGGAAAATGATAAAACAATCGGTGCCTGTCAGCCCAAAATAAGATCATACAACGACAAAACGCATTTTGAATATGCCGGTGCCTGTGGTGGCTGGATAGATGAATTTGGTTATCCTTTTTCAAGGGGAAGGGTTTTTGATTTTACAGAAGAAGACAAGGGACAATATGATAATGCCGAGCCCTGCTTTTGGGCAAGCGGCGCTGCTTTATTTGTACGCTCCCATTTATATCATCAGTTGGGTGGACTGGATGAATACTTTTTTGCCCACCAGGAAGAGATCGATCTTTGCTGGCGGCTGCAACTGGCAGGATATAAAGTTTATGTGGAGCCAAAATCAATTGTATATCACATTGGTGGCGGTACATTGCCGAAAGCCAACAATATGAAGGTGTTTTTAAACTTCAGGAACAACCTTATCATGCTGGCAAAAAATTTAACCCTTGCTGAAAGTTTATGGAGATTGCCTGTACGGATAATACTAGATGGCGTAGCGGCATGGAAAGGACTTTTCAGCGGTAATGCTGGTTACTGTTGGGCTGTTACAAAGGCGCATTTTCATTTTGTAAAATGGCTTTTGTTCGATCAAAAGAAGTCTGTATTCCCTGTTTCAAAAAAAGGAACAGTAACTGGATTTTATAAAGGCTCTATCATATGGCAGCACTTTGTAAAAAAGAAAACGAAATTTTCAGAAATAGTGTAGCATGAAAATTTGTAATGCAGCCCAGTCAATAGGTTTTTTATTATCTTTATTTTGAGAACCAAAAACAACCAGGCATGAGATCGATCATTTCATTTTTTTTATTTGTAATTATAGCAACAAGCTGTTCCAAAGAAAAAGCTGCTACAGCACCTCCAGTTAACCTGCCAGATACACTTAGCACCGGCTGGAGCATCGTAAAAGTAGAAGAAGAAACCTTTTCTGATATTTTTTTCAATAACAATACTACCGGCTTTGCTTGTGCCGCCGGGGCTATTTACCGGTCTGCAGATGGCGGCAGTTCCTGGCAAAAGGTTTTTACAGGGGGCACCGGCGGTTGGAATATCAAAGGCACAGCAGATGGAAAGTTGTTTGTAGCAAAAGCAAACAATACCCTTCTCTGTTCTTTTGATGGCGGCAATACTTTTGAAAACATAGTAGTACCGGCTGTACCTGGCTATAATAATATTTTCGACCTGTCTTTTATTAATAACAACACGGGTTATGTAGTAATGGATGGCAGTTTATTGAGTACTACAGATGGCGGGCACACCTGGGCGCAGGCTGGCACAATAACCAGTCCGAGTACAAGCGGCTATAGTTATGGCTTCCCATTTTTTTTAAATGAAACAACGGGCTGGGTGGCCATCGGCTCAAAAATTTATAGAACAAATGGCTCGGTAAACAACTGGATACAGAGTAGTTTTTTGGATAGCCTGCCCGGTGGCGAAATTATGCAGCCATTCGCCAGCAGCCGACAAACGGTGTACTTACTTACATGCAGGTCAAAGACACAGCTTTTTAAATCAACAAACGGGGGCACAAGTTTTTCATTGATCAAAAATTTTGATGCATCTTCCTACAGTACGGTGCATTTTGTTGATGACAATAATGGCTATGTCGCCAATGGTAAAAAGATCTATGCCACACATGACGGCGGCGCTACCTGGCTTACAGAAGTGGCATTAGGCGATGAATTTTTTTCCGAACTGTATTTTACGGATGCTGACCATGGCTGGGCCTGCACTACCAAAGGTGTAATAGTGGTATTTAAAAGATAGGGATAAATAAATTTTTTTTCAGTGGCAAACCTTATTTTTGCACCCATAAAGTAAAATTTTATGCAAAAGGAATTTATAGACGAATCAAATAAAGATTTTGCCCATAACTGGGTTTCATCCTCCCGTTTTCTATTTTTCTGCCAGGTATTTTTAGTGGTATCTTTTATTTTAGGTGGTTGCTATGCTTTGGCTACCCACAGCTATAAAGGCAAGCCAGATGTGGCGGTGCCGGAAAGCACCCAATACAACCCCAAATACAAGTCATAATTTTTTTTGTATTGTAAGTGCAACACCCTTATTTTTGCACTCCCAAAAAAACAAGTAGTTCTTTAAAGGGTTTAAGGTTACAGGTTTAAAGTTTAAGGTTAGCGTGCTGACTTTCAACATTAAACTTTAAACTTTTAAACAAAACGTGCGGAAGTAGCTCATTTGGTAGAGCACGACCTTGCCAAGGTCGGGGTGGCCGGT
>JAZKGV010000034.1:0-8575 GCA_040385725.1 Bacteroidota bacterium
TGTAAACTTTTAAAACCTGTTAGTTAAAATCACTGTCATTAAAATCATCCTCCGAAAAAGACTGTGTGCCCATATTAAGCATACTGCCCATCAGGTCTTTAAATTCAATTTTGCCATCCAGTACTTTTTTACTGATGAGTGAATGCGCTGCCAAACCATGCAGCACAAACTCCATCAATAAGGCTGTTTCCCTTTCATTCGAATTTTTAAAATATTTTTTCACCAATGCATGAAGCCCATCTACTTTGTACAGCAACTGTATTTTATCTGCATCTTTTGTTTCAAAAAAAGTATTCAACTGGTTGCCGCCGTCAAACCATTTTGTAATTGACTTATAAGGATTCTCTTCCTGTTCTTTGCTCCTTTTCTTTTTTAACGTATCCGGGTTTGGGAAATATTCGCTAAACAAACTACGGGTCGATTTTTCCATCAGGTTAAATGCTACCTGGTATGGCCCTTCCTGCTCGCCCTCATACACCAGTTCTATTTTCCCGGTGATAGATGGAATAATACCAACCAGGTCACTGATCCAAACCTGCGTATTTTTTTCATCGTTCATGATTGCCCTGCGTTCGGCAGCGCTTACCGCATTTTCATACGCCGCAATGGTAAGCCTTGCACTCACACCACTTTTCTTATCTACAAATTCACTTGCCCTTGCTTCAAAAGCCACCTGCTCGATAAGCCGCTTTATCAGATCACTCACTGACACTCTTTTCAATTGCTCTTCATAAATATCCGCTTCCTGTTCTGTAATGGCTAATGATGTTTCAATTGATTTGGGATAATGAGTAAGTATCTGGCTTTCGATCCTGTCTTTAAGCGGTGTTACAATGCTGCCACGGTTGGTATAATCTTCCGGGTTGGCGGTAAATACAAACATAACGTCTAGGGGAAGCCGCAATTTAAAACCACGTATCTGCAGATCACCTTCTTCTAAAATATTAAATAAGGAAACCTGTATCCTTGCCTGCAGGTCGGGCAGCTCATTTATTACAAATATGCTGCGGTTGCTTCTTGGGATGATGCCATAATGCAATACCCTTTCATCAGCAAAACTCAATTTCAGGTTAGCAGCCTTTATCGGGTCTATGTCGCCGATCAGATCCGCCACACTCACATCAGGCGTTGCCAGTTTTTCTCCATAGCGCTGGCTGCGGTGCATCCATTCTATAGGAGTATTATCGCCATGTTCTGCAATCATGTCCAACGCATACCTCGAGATCGGCTTCAAAGGATCATCGTTTATCTCACTTCCTTTTACAATGGGTATGTATTCATCCAGCAGATCCACCATTTGCCTTGCCATTCTTGTTTTGGCCTGTCCACGCAAACCAAGAAATAAAATATTATGTCTTGAAAGCAATGCCCTTTCAGTATCCGGTATCACCGAATCTTCATAACCCAAAACACCGGGGAATGGGTTTTCCCTGGCCTTTATCTTTTTTATGAGGTTGTTACGGATCTCATCTTTTATTGACGTGGATATATAGCCGCTTTTTTTCAGTTCACCGAGGGTAGTGATTTTTATTTTGTCCATTTTTGATTGAATCGCTGTTAAACAGTTAAGAGTTTTGCTTGCTTCCTTTAGTTACTAAAATTAAGATGATGAAGGGCAATATTATGTGATGTTAAGAAAAAATGATTGTTAATGAACTCTATAGAACATTGCAGATACCCAAAAGTTCAAAAGAATATATCATAAATACGTAAACAACATCCAGACAGTTTTTATAGTAAATACACTGTTCATTTTATGGTGAAGAAGTATATATATATCATTATATAATACGTTCACAACACGCTGATTTATTGCCATTTAGACCACTCCTTATTACACCTTTCCTGATTATTCTTTATATATAGTAAATATAAGTTGGCACACCCCTTCCCTGTTTCTTTATTTTGATAATATATAGCGTTTGAAAAAGGTTTTCTAATTCATACTGTTAGCCTGCTCTTTACCTGTTTTTCCAAACTAACTTTTGAATTGTTCCTTTAATACCGGCCCAAAACTTTTAACGATTCACAAAAGCTTTTATGAAATTGATCACACCTTCATCAATTTTCAAATCTTCCAGCATTTACAATAGTTGTAATTCAGTTACTATTTTTTGCCTGTATGCTATACAAATAACCAGGTATAATACCAGTACATTTTATCATTCCAGCAATAACATATTCCCTGTAAAGCCTTAATATGAAAAAATTAAAGTTGGTATCGGCCTGTATGCTTCTTTGTTGGTCGTTGGTATTTTTTGCCAGGGCACAACCGGTGGCAGTACAAAAAACGAACCCGGTAAAAGTATATGCTCACTATATGCCGTGGTACGAAGCTCCGCAAAACCCGGTGGCAGGAAGTACTTATACCTGGGGATGGCACTGGACCATGAATAATAAAAATCCAAACGTAATAGATGCACAGGGGAAGCGCCAGATAGCTTCACATTATTATCCCTTAATTGGACCTTATGCAAGCATTGACCCTGCTGTGGTGGAATATCATTTATTACTGATGAAACTGGCTGGTATTGATGGTGTATTAGTTGACTGGTATGGCTCCGAAGGATCGAATGGAGATGTGGGAAGTTTGCTGAATAACTCAAATGCACTTATTAATAAAACAGCAGATGCAGGACTGCAATTTGGTTTGGTGATGGAAGACAGGTTCTGGAGTAATATCCAGAATGCCCGTAACAGTATTACTTATGCTAAGAATAATTATTTCAATAGAAGCAATTTTATAAAAGTTGCACCTAGTAATACTCCGCTGGTTGCTGTGTTCGGGCCTATCACTTACCAAACACCTGCTCAATGGACAGATATACTTTCTTATGCAGGGCAGGATGTTGAGTTTTTACCTTTATGGTATGAAAATGGAGATGGTGGCAGCAATGCAGACGGTGAATATGCATGGGTGTATAGTGATTACTTAACCGGGCTAAATAATTTTTATGCTAACAGGGCTCCATCATTAAAAACGGTTATGGGTGTTGCCTATCCCGGCTTTCATGATTATTATGCAGAAGGTGGAGCAGGCAGCAGCTATTTTTATATTCCTGAAAATAATGGCACTACACTCAATGAAACAATTACAAAATATGACCAGTATAAATCTAATCTCGACTTTTTGCAATTGGCTACCTGGAACGACTTTGGAGAAGGAACTATTTTTGAACCAACCTTAGAAAACGGTTATAAATTCCTTGTACGCATACAGCAATATACAGGCGTAACCTATACTCAATCCGACCTTGAGCAAGTATACAGGCTCTTTACTTTAAGAAAAAAATACCTGGGCAACGCAACCAAGCAAACACAGCTCAACCAGGTATTCAGCTATTTTACTTCATTACAAATTGTCAATGCTGTTTCATTAATGAATACAGTGGATGGTGCGGCACAACAAGCTCCTTATGGCGGTACTGCTGCTCCTATTCCCGGCAAAATTGAAACAGAGAATTTTGATACAGGCGGACAAGGCATTGCATACAATGATAATGATGCTGCTAACAGTGGCGGACAATACAGAACAACCGATGGTGTGGATATTGAGACCTGCTCGGAAGGTGGCTATAATGCTGGGTGGACAAATTCCGGCGAATGGCTTAAATACACAGCGAATGTTACCACGGCTGGTACCTACATATTGCAGGCAAGGGTTGCCAGTGGAGTTGGTAATAAAACTTTTTATGTTGAACTGGATGGCGTAAACATTTCCGGTACGCTTACAGTGCCGAATACAGGTGGGTGGCAAACATGGCAGACAATAAGTGTAACAACGCCGGCTTTAACAACAGGTCAAAAAACCATAAGGCTTGTTTTAGGTTCAAATGATTTTAATATCAATTATCTCAATTTCGTTTTAAATACCGTACCTGCTGCTCCGGTTGTTTCAAGTGCTGCTACTGCAAGTGGAACTGTGGGTACTGCATTTACTTACAATATAACGGCGTCAAATAGCCCGACAGGGTATAGTGCTACAGGTTTGCCTGCAGGATTAATTGTAAACACTTCTACAGGTGTTATCAGCGGCACACCAACTGCTGCAGGTACATTTACTACAACTGTAAGCGCAAGCAATGCAGGTGGCACAGGAACAAAAGCTGTTACTATCACTATCGCTAACCAACAATCAACCGTTGGTGATGTGGTTGGAAAAATTACTGTTGGTTACCAAGGGTGGTTTGCAGCCATTGGTGATGGTTCACCGATCAATGCCTGGTGGCATTACTCTCAAAACTGGGCGCAGGCTCCTTCTGCAAGTAATAATGCAATAATATCATGGCCAGATGTAAGAGATTATACAAGTACCTATCAAACAGGTTGGGCAAATCTTGGCAATGGCCAACCAGCTAAGTTATTCTCTTCCTTTAATGATCAATCTATAAATACACACTTTCAATGGATGCAGCAAAACAATTTAGATGTAGCTGCATTGCAACGTTTCAATCCAAACGGGCAGGAAGGCCCTGTAAGAGATGCCATTACAGCCAAAGTAAAAACAGCAGCTGAAGCTTACGGCAGGAAATTCTACATCATGTATGATGTAACTGCCTGGACAAATATGCAAAGTGAAATAAAAACAGACTGGACAAATAAAATGTCTGCTTATACTTCTTCCTCTGCTTATGCAAAACAAAATGGCAAACCTGTAGTTTGTATCTGGGGTTTTGGATTTAATGATGCCAATCGTCCCTGGGCTGCCAACGTTTGTCTTGATGTAATCAACTGGTTTAAAGCACAAGGTTGTTATGTAATTGGCGGCGTGCCTACTTACTGGCGTACCGGCGTAAATGATTCAAGAGGCGGTTTTATCAATACTTACAAAGCATTTAATATGATCTCCCCATGGATGGTGGGCAGAATTGGTACTATAGCAGATGTTGATAATTTTTATACCAACGTACAAACAAGTGATCAAACCTATTGCACTTCTAACGGTATCGATTACCAGCCTTGTGTTTTACCCGGCGATCTGCAATCAAGGCACAGAATACATGGTGATTTTATGTGGAGACAGTTTTACAATATGAAGAGATTGAATTGCCAGGGCATTTATATATCCATGTTCGATGAATACAATGAAGGAAACCAGATTGCAAAGACAGCAGAGAATGCTTCTTTCATTCCTGCGGGTTCTGGCTTTCTTGCATTGGATGAAGATGGCACAGCCGTATCTGCAGATTATTATATGAGGCTTTCCGGCGATGGTGGCAAAATGCTGAAAGGACAGATAGCACTGACAGCAACAAGGCCTACTCCTTATTTTGTTACTACTGCTACTCAAACAGCGTATGGCGGCACAATAAGAAACATTCCTGGCACTATACAAGCCGAAGATTATGATAATGGAGGACAAGGCATTGCATACAACGACAATGACGCAGTCAATACCGGCAATCTATACAGAACAGCAGAGGGAGTGGATATTGAACCCTGTTCTGAAGGCGGTTATAATGTTGGCTGGAATAGCACCGGCGAATGGCTTGAATATACGGTGAATGTAGTAACAGCAGGAACATACAATTTACAGGTAAGGGTTGCCACACCTAATGCAGGTAAAACAATACATGTGGAGTTGAATGGTGTAAATATTTCAGGTACTATCAATCTTCCCAATACAGGCGGATGGCAAACATGGCAAACAGTAAGTGTAACAACGCCAGCGTTAACAACCGGCCAAAAGGTTTTGAAGATAGCAATGGATTCCTATGACTTCAACATAAATTACCTGGCTTTCTCATTAAATTCAACACCGGCAGTTCCCGTAGTTTCCAGTGCTGCTACAGCAAGTGGCATCATTGGCACTGCATTCAACTACATCATAACAGCGTCTAATAGCCCAACAAGCTATGGTGCTACAGGCTTGCCGGCAGGTTTAAATGTAAATACTTCCACAGGCGTTATCAATGGCATACCTATAACCGCCGGAACTTACAACGTAACTGTGAGGGCAACAAATGCAGGCGGCACCGGCACCAAAACAGTTGCTATTACAATTACCTCTCCAACTGTGCCTGTTGTATCAAGTGCTTCAACAGCCAGTGGCACAGTTGGCACCGCATTCAGCTATAATATAACAGCATCTAATAGCCCAACAAGCTATAGCGCTATAGGCTTGCCTGCAGGGTTAAGTGTGAACACTTCTACCGGTGCAATTACCGGCAGCCCAACTGCCGCAGGTATATTCAATGCAACCGTAAATGCAACAAATGCAGGCGGCACTGGTACAAAAGCTGTTACCATCAGTATTGTAGAAGCCCCAGGTGTTATTACCTGCTACAGGGCTCCTGGCACTATTACTATTGATGGCAACCTGAACGAAAATGGCTGGAAGATCACGAGATCTTTTTCAAAAAATGTAACAGGCGCCCCCAACAATACAGCAACATTTGGTGTGCTATGGGATAATACAAACCTGTATGTGGGTATTAAAGTTATAGATGCTAACCTATACAGTGAGTCTGCCAATATCTGGGATGACGACGCAGTAGAAATATATATTGATGCTAACTACAACCGTTCAACAACATATGATGGGAAAGACAATCAAATACTAAAGGGATATAATAAAACAACCGTATCTGCCAAATTTACTATCGCTGGCCTGCAACATGCATGGGCTGCTGTTAGTGGTGGTTACGCTGCGGAGTTTGCCATACCCTGGAGTCAATTAGGAATTACTGCCCCGGCTGCCGCAACAAGGATAGGCTTTGATGTTGGGTATGATGATGACGATAATGGCGGCGCAAGAGATGGACAGGCTGTATGGAATGGCACCATCAATAATTATCAAAACACTTCCGGGTTTGGAACATTAACGTTGAACGCAACAATATCAAGCGGCACAGCATCCCGCCCGGTAAATACCATTGCAACAATTGATGAAAGCATGGATGTAAATACATTAAAACTGATGCCCAATCCTGTAACTAACGGTGTACTTATAGTAGATGCAGATGAGCTTAAAGGTGATGTATTGATAGAGATCAGGGATTTCCAGGGAGGGTTAATGTTGAGGGAAACAAGAAACGTTCAAAATGAAAAACTAAATATAAATGTTGGCAGTTTGAATGCCGGCGCTTACATTATTCTGCTTAAAAACAATGACAAAATTATATCCGGTAAATTCCTTGTGAAATAGTAATCGTTAGAGTTTTTATTTTTCAATTGCCCCAATTCTTTGGGGCAATTATTTTTTGCACATCGCATTAAAAACGGAACTGCAGTCTTGAAGTAAAAATATTATCCTTTGCATCGCCTGTAAAACCGGGGAGTTGTGTTGCCTCGTTGGTAACAACAGCATAAAACAAGCTTAGTTTTACATTGGGTGCTATCATATAATTATAACCAATGTGCAAAGCATCGTACCTGATATCTGCTGCAGAAAAATTAGTACCACTCTCTCCAATTTGCTTTCCTTTCACTTTTGTATTAGGATCGTACCAATCATACTTTACTACCAATTGGTGGCGAAGTGAGAAAAGATGCTGTAAAAAATAAAAGTAAGCACCATTAAAATTTCTTTTGTAAAAACCACTGTTGCCAGCCAACAATGCGACAGGTGTTTCAGAACTATTAACAGTACCCGTTTGCATACCTGTAATATATTCACCTCTCAACTCTGTAAAGCCTACATGGTTTTTAATCTTCAACTGCACATCGGCGCCTTTATATACTCTTGGAGAATACTGCCCCTCGTTACTACCTGCCGAATCAAGTAAAACTACTTTCCTCCCATTCAACTCCCCGGTGGAGTACACATATTTTGTAGCCTGCAATAAACCGCCATGTAATAATGATACCCCACCTGTAAGCGTAAGTTTTTTATTAAGTTGTAGTGGCTTTACCGAGAGCCTGCCAATGAAATCTTTTTTATTATCAAAATCACCATTGGCAACAATTCCCTGCCCATTAAAAAAACCGGCATCTATCTTAATCTTCTTTAGCCAGCCGATATCTTTTCTTGCATCAAAAGAAACCATCGCACCCAGATCCCTTTCACTTTTCATCAGCGTTTGGTTCATACGGCCACGTTCGGGGCTTTCCCTGTCAGAGCTGCTGAGATTGGTTTCAAAACCAAAAGGCCTTGCAAACATCCCGATAGTAAATGAAAATAATTTGTACTTGTTTTCAAATACCCTGCCCCAAATATCCCTGATGGTAAACCCTCTTTCATTCGCATCAAACTGAAAAGTTATTTGCACACCCGGATCGTTCTTACTGTTAAGATGAAGATAATTTATACGCACCCGGCTACGACGGAGCATGAAACGGTTGCTTACGTTGGGTGCAAAATCAGTGCCCTCAAAAGTTTTAGCACCTCTTTCCTGTATTACCTGAAACTGTGGCTGCATGTAAGCGCCTATCTGCAGGTGATCAAAGTTTTTATAAATATTCAGCAATCCCTTACCGGATTCCTTGGTGGTATCAAGCATATCCATCAGGAATTGTGCTTTAGTAATATTTGTGTTGAAACAAAGCAATCCAATTATAAAAAATTTCTTCAAGTGTGTAGGTTTAGCCTCACAAAACAACATCAAATTTCTGTGAATAAATAATTCATTCCTTT
>JAZKGV010000035.1:0-7224 GCA_040385725.1 Bacteroidota bacterium
GTTGGTACCAATATGCAGGTTGCCCAGTTCAGCTTTTGTAATTTCCCTTACTACTTTACCTGTAATGGTCAATATCTGTATCCTGAAACTTTGTGGCACTTCGCTGCCGGTAATAGTAAATACAAAGGCTGTTGATGTGGTGAACGGATTGGGATAATTAAGCAGGTTGCTTATCATGGGTTTATTGTTAACCACGAATGATACTTTATAACCAAGGCTGCCTGCTTTATTCCCAACAATATCCTGCCCGTCACTTACCACTAATTCGTATTCACCATCTATCGGGAAGTTGGGGCTAAAATCAATAGTGGCTGTATTCTCACCGCCGTTTAAGTTAGCAGGTGTCAGTTGCAATGAATCACCAAAATAGAAGCGGCGCAATTCTGATGAAGGGTTGCCATCTGCATCAGGGAAACGTACAAATACTTTCAGCAACGATGTATCCGACAATGCCATAAACCTGTTTTCATCCTTTAGTTTAATAACAATATGCGGCCTTGCAGAAATAATATCCCTGTTAAGAATATGTACCCCGTCAAAAGTTACATCCAGCAAAGGACTTGTAACATCGGGCTTTACATAAAAACCTTTATAAATAAAATTATTGTAGAGATACTGTTCTGGCTGATCATTCGCCGGGTTCACCATTACATACAAGGTGTTCATGCCCGGGTAATCCCTTGTATCAATATCGTACGATAAAGTGATCGTATCATTTGCAACCAATGGCTTTGATCTTGGGAATTCAATTGTATGCGGTACGTTGTTGCGGTCGGTGATCACAAACCTGATTTTCAAACTGTCGAATGCAACAGTACTGATGTTTTTAAAAGCCAACGCAAAACTGATATGCTCACCCTGCTCCACTGAATCTTTCATGCTGAATAAAATATTGGGTGCCACAGCGCCTTCAGGAATATAATCAGCATTAATGCGCCAGTAACGCAATTGGTAAGGAGTTGCAAACCTGCTGTCATCATTCAGCATTTTTAATTTTACAAAAGGATAAACTGCGGCATCAATAAATGCCAATGTTGTATCTGTTGCAGGCCTTACGGTTGCCATTAAATTTTGTGTACCATCATTTTTAACGCCATATACCTGTATAGAGGTGGTATCGCCAATGGCAGCATCAACAGTGCTTCCTCTCCAATGAAGCGCCGACCAGTTTTTGGCAGGACCAAATGCTGGGGATTCGATAGTACCGGTTTTAAATTTGGAAGTAACTGCAATATTAGCCTCTAAATTTTCATTATCAGACACACCCATAAACTGCTGTGGAGCATAAGTGCTTGCGTTTTTTCGAAAGAAGAAAACAAAGGGCAGGTTTCTTGTAAAACTGTCAATTTTTGTAAACCCTATATTTTTTAATTTATGGTATAAGGAATTTCCGCTGCCCAGCGTAGCTGTATCAGCTTTCCACTTATCAATAAATGTGCGGTTTATATCTGACCTTCCCAGGTTGGTGATGGACACATACATACCGTCAGGAATACTGTCAATAAAATCCATTGCCCTCTTGCGGTACACAGAATCATCGTAAGGGAATTCAAAAAACTTTCTTGGCGGTGTACCGCACATTCTCCAGCTTCCAAAACGTCCCTGCAGCGGAGTTACATTTGGTACATTACTATTGCTCCATGGCTGATAGGTTATACTATCGTACACATAAAATTGCAATGAATTATATTTACAACCATATAATTCCATCTGGTCAAAGTCGAGTGTAACGGTGATCCTGTCTGCCAATACATAAGGATATAAGCCTGTTTTGATCTGCAGGTTCCTGTTCACTGATTTGTACCTGTACACATTATCATTGTCAAGCCCTATAGTGCTGCTGTAAGCACTGCGTTTGTGCTGGTAATAATGACTTTGGTTGAAACCTGTACTGCTGTTTGGCAAATAAACAAATGAGAAACTGTTCCATACAGGTGCAGTGGTATTTAAAGGCACCATGGTAGTACGCCAGTAATAAACAGTACTGTCCGTGTAAGAAATATTATTTGGGGTAAACTGCACCACGCCACCAATACCGCTGGTGGTATATTCTTTCATAAAGGGCGAGTTGAATAATTCTGTTGTATCCACCTGCATACGGTATTGCCTGTTGCCAATAAGCGGATTAGCAGTGGAAGCAGTATAAATAATATTCGACTGGTTAATGATAGAATAATTATAAGGCGATACCGGCCTCACCTCATCTTCCAAAATATAAAACTCCCTGTTGATAGCATTATTTGTTTCACACAATTCATCAATAATATTATCAGCATCCACCACTACAGAAATAATATTGCGGCCTTTATCTGTAATAGGATTAATAGGTAATGTAAACTGTACTGAATCGGAGTAACGTGGAGATTTTATTACCTGGTCCATTATAACCTGTACTGAGTCATTTGCCAGCTGCCTGTGTATCACCACTCTGATTGAATCCCTTACTGTTCTACCAAGATTGTTTATTTTAACTGATATAGTAAAACTGTTATCAGCCACTGTAATAATAGAAGGATCGAGTTTTACAGAAGCTTCTTCAATAGCATAATCGGGCTTGTTGAAATAATTAATTTTTACTGCAGGGTCGCCATGCAGGTTTATTTCTTCTAAATGTATCCTTGTATAGAAATCAAGGGCTGCAGGGTTGCTGCCAAGATTTTGTAATACCATTTGTATCTGCCTGCCTATTGAACTGCCATACATTTCATTTGCTACAGCATTATACAATTGCAGGTTGTAAAAATTAAGGAAAGGAGGAATGCCTAAGTGTGTTGAACCAAGAAAGCCAATACTTCCCCTTCTGTCTGCCAGTACATATTTTTCTGAAATAGATAAACCACCCGATGCCCTTAATGGATCAAAGGTGAAAAAGTTACCGGCACTGCAACCACTGATGTTGAAGAAAGGATATTTGCCCTGGTTATTAAAAATGTCAGGACTGGTTAAGTTAAACGCCAAGGTATTAGCACTGGAGTGGCCGAAATAACCAATTAAGCCAACGCCCTGGTTTATGAGTTGCTGTATCCTTTCGCCACTTGCCTGCTCTACTGCTGCTGATGATGTTTTACGGAATGTTTCCACGTATGCGCCATAAGCAGTATCTTTTATTATAGTGGCGTAACTGTTTAAGTAATTACCAAAATCATTGTCTTCCTGTGCATCGGCACCACCTACTACGTGAATGACACGTTTCATCCATTCTCTATCTGCAATACTACAGCTAGTGGCACTTTGTACCTGTTCATATTCAATTACTTTGTTCAGGTAATGTTTTATCTCGGTACCGTTAATGGCCGATATCCTTCCAATTGGAACTAAAGGCACATTGGTACCTGGATTACAGGCCAACAGCACATCAGAAGCAGGCCAGCCAAACGTAGGCACCATTTCAATCTTCTTCATGTCAGGGTTATTCTCATTTTGCTTATATTCAATAGAAGTAACCCCACGGCCAACAAGCAATACATACTGTGGCCTTGTAGCAAATTGCGTATAAGCAAAACGGATAAAATCACGGATAGCACCAGGATGCTGTGTAATACCAAATGAAAACTGGTCGTACAGTTCATCTATGTCAACCACTTTGGCATTAAAACCACCACCGGGTTCACTTGTCCTGTACTGGCGGTATTGATCTACATAATTATTACCAGCGCCATCATTATATAAAACAGGATTGCTGATAATAAGATAATCGCCCTGGTTATTTGTTTGATTAAAGTTGATGAAGTTTTTTGCTGTGATAGCACTTACTGTATTTATGTTTGATGCTTCTTCGCTTACTAAAATAAATTTACGTACTGCATCAAGGGAAGCAGGTAATACAAACCGTACTTTACCAGGCACATTCAGATCGCCTGCATAGCGGGTGCCGTCATTTAAATTATACAATACCGGAACAGATGTCCCACTATTAAAATTGTCAATCACTAAATAATTGCCTGTAGTGGTTGGCTTTAATTCAAAATAAAAATTCTTAAGACCGTTAAAATTAAATTTTGCAGGATAAGTAAATGCAATGTTTGCCACCACTATCCTGTCAAAAGGATTTACTGAAGAATCCGCTACTGATACTGGCACAAAATCCGGGCTTTGTAAATATGAAAGTGGCAGGTTATCAAAACTCCTTTTTAGTGTATCAAAATAATTACAGGTAATAGTCGCCAAAAGGTTATTAAACATTTTGATCCTTATCTTTCTTGTATTTAAAGCATTACCGCCTGCTGCTATCCTAAACGATAAACTATTGGCAGGCCCTGTGGTGTAAACATTAAGCCCCTGGAACAATTCAGATAATGCAAAAGGTTCACCGGCAGCAATATCGCCGCTTGTCCATCCTTCGCTTATATCATATGATGATGAATATACCAGCTCACCCACCTGCACCGCATAGCCACGGTTGTACACCTGCCTGTAAGCCTTGGCAACCGTACGCATAAAATAATTTTCTTCGGGCAATGTATTAAGGGCAACATTATTGGCTGCATTGGCGTATCGTAAATTACCTGCAAAAGGATTTACGGTAAGAAAGTAGGATGACGTATCAGTATGAAGGCTGAAGCTGTCGCATAATTGATAACCTGGTTTCAGGTATAATGGATTATCTGCCGCACCATCATTCCGCTGGCCCCAAAACTCTATGTAATCGCTGCCACTAAAAGGGCCTGTTGCCACAGATGTAAACAACCTTACTTCTTTTCCATTACGCCACAACTGAAAATATTCTGCAGGCGTATTGTTCAATCCTAAAGATGCAAGCGATGATTGATTGATACGGTACAACCCTGTTTTTACAACCTTGAATTTGTAATAGGTTTTGCTGTAATCGATCCAGCTATTATTAAGCTGTGCTTTGCCGGCTACAGTTGCAAGGGTAAAAATGATGATTAATATCTTTCTCATTATTGATATTGTTGCCCCGATAATTATCGGGATGGTTTAAAGTATTAGTTTTGTTTTTTTGTCAGGTTCACCCTTAATGAAAACACATGTGAGTATAAAGGGTTGCTCTGGTTGGCAAGGTTTGAATAAGAGTAATCAAGTGTTACATTACCTAATTTAAAACCAGCGCCAAGGCTTGGCTGGTATATCCATACTTTTTTTGCATTTAAAGTATCTACATCAGATAATGCTTTTTGAAAATTGGTAACACCCGCCCTTACATAAAACACATCACTGATACTTGCTTCAAGCCCAATGCTTGGGTCGGCACTCACGGCGCTGCTGCTCAGCAAAGTGTTTCTTTTGCCATCAAAGGTCAGGTTCATATTGGCTTCTGCCAGCAGTTTTACTTTTTCGCTTATTTCAAAATTGTATCCACCACCAATTACAAGCCGTGGTGCAGTAAGCTCTGTTGACTTTGTTGGAATATCGTTGTTAGTAAGATATAATACTTCCTTCTCCTTATCTGTAAACTTAAAAGACCAGGCGTTGAAAGTAGTGGTAAGGTCTTTTGCGACTGCACCAAATCGCCAGTTGCCTTTACGCATTTGGAAACCTGCATCAATACCAAAGCCCCAGGCACCGGCAAACTTGCCCACCACCCTGCGGATGATCTTTGCATTTACACCAAAGCTCATGGCTTCATCCTCATTATCCTTTATTGATTGTGCAAACGACAGCAGCAAAGCATAATCAGCCGAAGAAAAACTGGTAACACTGCCATAGTCAACACTTCCATCGGGCCTTACTAAAAATAAAGTATTGGGAATATCATCCACTGCAAAACGCAGTAATGAAACACCGAGCGTGCGTTTGTTATCCTGTATCGGCACAGCCACACTCATAAACTGGTAGCTGCCTATGCCGGCAAAATATTGTGCATGCATCAGGCTTACAGAAGGGTTATCCTGCACACCCACAAGGCCTGCGGGGTTCCAGTAGCCTGCAGTTCCATCTTCTACCGAAGCCACCTGGGCGCTACCCATGGAAAGCCCCCTTGCGCCGGCACCGATATTTAAAAATTCATTGGAATACTTTCTGAATTGGGCGGATGCAAAAGCAGGAATCAACGCTACACCCAAAAGGAAAGCAGTGAGTTTACGGTTCATAATTTGTTTTCTCTGGTTGTTGTTTAAATCGGAATTGGATATTATTAACTGGTAAAACGCTTTTTTGCTAACTAAATTGTGCCGTTTTTCCAGCAAATGGAACGCAAATGTAAATGTAAAGAAGCTTCTATAATGGAGAGTTTGGTATTGATTACGAACAAAAGACTCCCCACTTTTTTAAAATGCTGCATATCGGGGCTTATGTTTTTATTATGAACCCAATTTTGCCCTGTTTATCCCTACCCCAATTCGCCGCCAATGCCCAATAATTAATCGGAAACAATCAGTAATGAGTTGGCAACAAATCATACTTAATTGGAAAACCCTGACCTGAACTTACTTTGCCCATTGTCTATTGACCATTGACCATTGACCACTACATTTGCAAAAATTATTGTCTTAATACGATGAAGAATTTAATAGAAGAACTGAAATGGCGTGGAATGGTGCAGGATATTATGCCCGGCACCGAGGAACAACTGAATAAAGAAATGATCAAGGGCTATATTGGCTTCGACCCAACTGCCGACAGCCTGCATATTGGCAACCTGGTTCCCATCATATTATTGATACACCTGCAAAAATGCGGACACAAACCCATTGCGCTTGTAGGCGGCGCCACCGGTATGGTTGGCGACCCAAGCGGCAAAAGCGAAGAAAGGAATTTACTGAGTGAAGAAACCCTTACCCACAATGTGAGTTGCGTAAAAAAGCAATTAGAAAAATTTTTAGACTTCAGCAGCGATAAACCCAATGCTGCAGAAATGGCCAACAACTACGACTGGTTCAAAGATTTTACTTTCCTTGATTTCATAAGGGACGTGGGCAAGCACATTACTGTTAATTACATGATGAGCAAAGACAGTGTGAAGAAAAGACTGGAAGGCGATTCAGGCATGAGCTTTACAGAGTTTACCTACCAATTGGTACAGGGCTACGATTTTTATTACCTCAATAAAAATAAGAACTGCAAACTGCAAATGGGTGGCAGCGACCAATGGGGCAATATTGTAACCGGCACTGAACTCATCAGGAAAAAAGCTGGTGGTGAAGCTTTCGCCTTTACCTGCCCGTTAATTACAAAAGCAGATGGCGGCAAGTTTGGTAAAAGCGAAAAAGGAAATGTATGGCTGGATGCAAATAAAACATCTCCCTACCAGTTTTATCAATTCTG
>JAZKGV010000036.1:0-4085 GCA_040385725.1 Bacteroidota bacterium
TCAACTTTGCTTTCTTGCCCACTTGCCTTCTTGCCACTTTGCGACTTTGCTCTCTCAGCTTCCCTTCTTGCTTTCCATTCTTCCCACTCTGCATACGTGCCTTTAAACTCTACAATTTTATGGTCTTCTATTTCCCAAATCTTATTTGCAATACGGCTTATAAAATAACGGTCATGGCTTACCAATACAATGCTGCCTTCATATTTATTCAATGCCTCGATCAGCAACTCAACAGAGTGCATGTCTAAGTGGTTGGTAGGTTCATCCAGCATTAAAAAGTTGGCCTTGCTTACAATTGTTTTTGCCAATGCCACCCTTGCTTTTTCACCACCACTCAATACTTTAATTTTCTTTTCTACATCATCGCCGCTAAATAAAAAACAACCGAGCAAACTTCTTAATTCTAAATCAGTTTTACCACTGCGGCTCTCTTTCATCTCTTCTAAAATATCATTGTTCACATTCAATGCTTCCAGTTGGTGCTGTGCATAAAATGATTCTTCTACATTATGTCCCCATACCCTTTCACCATTTATTTGTTCTGTGCCGGCAATAATTCTCAGCAAGGTTGATTTACCTTTTCCGTTGGCACCTATCAATGCCACTTTATCACCACGGTCAATTTCTGCACCGGTGTTCTCTAAAATTTTTATATCACCAAAGCTTTTGCTTACATGTTTTAAAGAACACAATACACGGCCCGGTTGTTTATCGATCATAAAGTTGATACGGATATTCGGCCTTTCCAGTTCTACATTCTCGATCCTGTCAAGCTTGTCTAATTTTTTTACAATACTCTGCGCCATGGCAGCCTTGCTTGCCTTTGCTTTAAATCTTTCCACCACTCTTTCCTGCTGGCGTATATAATCCTGCTGGTTCTCATAAGCCTTTTGCTGTATATCGATCCGCTGTGCTTTTTCTGTTTGGTAATAAGTATAGTTGCCGGTATAAAAATGCAACTGCTGTTGATAGAGCTCTACAATTTTATTTACCATGCGGTCAAGAAAATAACGGTCATGGCTCACCACCACCACAGCGCCCTGGTAGTGTATCAGGTATTTTTCCAGCCATTCAATACTTGGTAAATCAAGGTGGTTGGTAGGTTCATCCAGCAACAGCACATCCGGCTTCATCAATATCATTTTTGCCAGCAACACCCTCATGCGCCAGCCACCGCTGAATAATTTGTAAGGCTTGGTAAGGCTTTCATTGGTAAAACCAAGCCCTTGTAAAACCTCTTCTGTTTTATGATGAATGCTGTAGCCGTCCAGTACTTCCATTTCATGCAACAGGTCTGCATATTTCATGGCTAAACTTTCATCACCTGTTTTTTCCAGTTCGATACCAAGCTCTTCAATTTCTTTTTCCAATTGCTTCACTCTTTCAAAAGCACCCATGGCAACTTCCACTACAGAGTCATTGGTGTCAAAACTCAACAGGTCCTGGTGAAGAAAACCTACGGTTGTTTCCCTGCCTTGTTCCACCGTTCCTTTACTTGGCAGGAATTGCCGGGTGAGCACTTTTAATAAAGTAGATTTACCGGTACCGTTATAGCCAATAAGCCCGATGCGTTCGTTGGGTTGTATATGCCAGGTGGCATCTTCCACAATAGCCCTGGCACCAAATTCAAATGTTACGTTTTGTAATCCGAGAAGCATAAATATTTAAAAAGTTTTATTAATTGTAAAGACATAACGGACGATTGATCACCGGCCACTGATAACTGATCACCGGTTTTCCGTTCTTGCCGCAAAAATAGCTGAAACGGTAAACTATTCCGTCAAATGCCTGTTATGCTTTAGCTTTGCCAAAAATTTACATCAATGAAGAGAATACTTTTTATAGTCTTGCTGGCTGTTGTGGCAGTGGCATTGTATTTTTTTGTATTTAAAAAAGAGGATGCACCGGAAGGGCCGAAACAACAGCCAATTGCGGTAAAATCCCATTCAACTGGCTTTGATAAAAGTGTTGATTCCGTACTGGATGCTTATGGCACCATAAGGGATGCATTTGTTGATGGCGACAGTATTAAAGCAAAGAGTGCTGCAGGTGCTATGGTAACTTTATTGGGTGGGCTTAATCTTGAAGAGTTGAAAAAGGATACCACAGGAATTTTTGAAACAGCGGCCACATTTATTAATGACATAAAAGCCAATGCTGAAAGTATGGGCCGTTCACAAACCATTACTGATATGCGCCACGATTTCAGCGATATGAGCAATAACCTTTATCCTTTTCTTAAAATGGTTCACTACAAAGGCCAAACATTATACTGGCAAAACTGCGGAATGCCTTTTGAAGAAAGCAGCAGCGCCAACTGGATAAGTGCAGAGGCAAAAATTGTAAACCCTTATTTGGGAAAAAATCATCCGAAGTATCATGCATCCATGCTTGAGTGTGGCGAAACACAAGACAGCATCATAGCTAAATAACAATCATTATTCAGCCCTGAAAAACTAAACAGTGATCTTGAAAACAAACCGAACAAAATCATTCCGGGCCCTTTTGTTTGCATTGCTGCTGGTACCAATAGCAGTATCGGCACAAAAGAAATATACGGTAAGCGGTTATGTAAAAGATGCCAGCAATGGTGAAACACTTATCGGCGCCACCATTCTTGTAAAAGGGCTTACAAAGGGTATCAGTACCAACCAATATGGTTTTTATTCACTCACTCTTACCGAAGGCGATTATGTATTGGTATCTTCCTATGCCGGCTACCAGTCAACATCAAAAGATGTAAAGCTTACAGAAGATAAACAGTTGAATTTTGAAATGGCTGTACGTACTGCCATGGACGAAGTGGTGATCACATCAAAGAAAAGAGATGTGAATGTGAAGAATGCCCAGATGGGAAAATTTGTATTGCCCATTGAACAGATAAAATCTATTCCTGCATTTTTGGGCGAAGTGGACCTGATAAAAACTATTCAGCTGCTGCCGGGTGTACGGAATGCTGGCGAGGGTAGTGCCGGTATATATGTACGTGGTGGTGGGCCAGACCAGAATTTGATCTTATTGGATGATGCCATTGTTTATAACACAGGGCATCTTTTTGGTTTCTTTTCCATCTTTAATGCGGATGCCATAAAAAATGTTTCACTTATTAAAGGCGGTATGCCGGCACAGTATGGCGGCAGGCTCAGCAGTGTGCTTGATATTGCCATGAAGGAAGGCAATGATAAAAAAATACAGGTGGATGGCGGTATTGGTTTAATTGCTTCAAGGGTATCGATACAGGGGCCGTTAAAAAAAGATAAAGCATCTTTTATTATTTCTGCAAGGCGTACTTATATTGATGTATTGACAAAACCTTTTATTCCTAAAACAAGTGAATTCAATGGCTCTGGTTATTATTTCTACGACCTCAATGCAAAAATGAATTATAAATTTTCTGAAAAAGACAGGCTGTATATCAGCGGTTATTTTGGAAGGGATGTGTTTGATTTTGTAAATGGCAAACGCAGCCTCGATGTACATATTCCCTGGGGAAATGCAACCGGTACCATCCGTTACAATCATGTTTTTAATAAACGCCTGTTTGGTAACACCACCGCAGTGTTTAATAAATACAATTTTTCTTTTGAAGCAGCACAACGTGATTTTACAGTAAAGCTTGAGTCAGGTATTAAAGACGTAAGTATTAAGCAGGACTTTGACCTTTATCCTTTCACCGGGCATAAAGTAAAGTTTGGCGGTGCCTTCACCCTTCATAAATACACACCTTCTGTTGTAAGCGGCTCACAGGATACAGTACAGTTTAAACCAAGTAATGCACAAGCTAAAAAAGCACAGGAAGGCGCTTTGTATTTCCAGGATGATTGGGAGATAAGCGATAAGTTCAAGATAAATGCAGGCATTCGCTACAGTTGGTTCAGGCAGTTAGGTGAGCATAAGATTTATACAACTGATGCAGATGGCAACCGCACAGACAGCATCGTTTATAAAAGTGGCCAAACAGTAAAGTATTATGGTGGCTTTGAACCAAGGCTTACCATGCGTTATGCCATTAATGATGAAACTTCCATCAAAGCGTCCATAAGCCGCAACCTGCAATACACACATTTGGTAAGTAACTCAGGTAC
>JAZKGV010000037.1:0-2902 GCA_040385725.1 Bacteroidota bacterium
GGTTTTGCTGTTGGTATAAATGGTTTGCCGTTAATGGGCTCAGGTGACTGGAATGACGGCATGGATAAAGTAGGTGAACACGGCAAAGGAGAAAGTGTGTGGCTGGCATTTTTCCTTTATGATATTTTACTGCATTTTATTGATACAGCAACTTTAAGAAATGATATTGCATTCGCAAATGAATGTAAAGAAAAAGCAGAAAAATTAAGGAACAGCATTCAACAAAATGCCTGGGATGGAGAATGGTACAAACGTGCCTTCTTTGACGACGGCACACCATTGGGCTCACATGTAAATGATGAATGTAAGATCGATTCTATTGCACAAAGCTGGTCGGTTCTTTCCAAAGGCGGCGAAGAAAAAAGAGCTGGCATAGCTATGGAATCTGCTTACAAAAAACTGGTGAAGAAAGATGAAGAGATCATTCAGTTGTTCAACCCTCCGTTTGATAAATCTACGATGAACCCTGGCTACATAAAAGGATATGTGCCCGGTGTAAGAGAAAATGGCGGACAATATACGCATGCTGCTGTATGGCTAACGATGGCTTTTGCAGCATTGGGAGATAAAAAAAGAACATGGGAATTATTGCAGATGATAAATCCTGTAAACCATGGTAACAGTGCAGAAACAGTGAGTACATACAAAGTGGAACCTTACGTGATTGCTGCAGATGTATATGCACAACCCTTACATAAAGGCCGTGGCGGATGGACGTGGTACACAGGCTCTGCCGGATGGTTTTACCAATTGATAACAGAATGGTTTATCGGCATAAAGAAAAAAGGCGATACCCTTTCTTTTAATCCATGCCTGCCTGAAGAATGGGATGAAGTAAAAATTGATTACCGTTTTAAAGACAGCATTTATCATATTACATACCAACAAAAACAAGGTGCCGGTAATATGCAGTTGCTGATAAATGATATAGAACAGCAGGAAGATTTTATAACGCTGAAAGATGATGCGGCTGAATATCAGGTAAAAGTTATTTTCTATAACGAAACAGCAGGCAAACCTGTTTATGAAATATCAGGTGTTGCCTTGAAGTAAGGATTTCTACATCGCTAAAATAAGGTTATCCATTTTTTATTGCGTTTTCTACCAAGGTTTTCTTTAAACCTTAGTAGAAAGCTATTGTACCAGAGCTCAACCTTATTACCTTATGAAGAATCATTCTTTTAGCTTAATAACATAGCCATTAACAAATAATCAATGCCTTTCGTACATTGCAAGTACATTCTGCAAGTATGAAAAATATTTCCTGCATTATTTTATTTTCTCTTATAATGATGACTGCTATGTCGCAACAACAACCTGCACGCCTTATCATCCGTGGAGATGATATGGGGTACACACATTCAGGCAACGAAGCATTGATAAAATGTTATAAAGACGGGATTGAAAGATCCATCGAGGTTATTGTGCCTTCGCCCTGGTTTCCTGAAGCAGTTAAGTTATTAAATGAAAATCCTGGTGTTGATGTTGGCGTTCATCTTGCCATTACCAGTGAATGGGATAATATAAAATGGCGGCCATTGACTGATTGCAAAAGTATAAGGGACAGCAGCGGATATTTTTATCCCATGAGTTGGCCGAATAAAAATTATCCCGGGCAATCATTAAAAGAAGTAAAATGGGAACTTAATGATATAGAACAGGAATTCAGGGCACAGATAGAACTGGCATTAAAAAATATTCCACGTATCAGCCATATATCGGGTCACATGGGTTGTACTGATATTTCTGATGATGTAAAAGCCATGACAAAAAAACTGGCGAAGGAATATAAGATCGATATAGACCTTGAAGAATTAAATGTGAAACAGGTATGGTATGATGGTCAATCAAAAACAGCAGCGGAAAAAGAAGTAAGTTTTATAAAGATGCTGGATAAATTAGAACCGGGAAAAACATATATGTTTCTCGATCACCCTGGTTTTGATAATGAAGAATTGAGAGCCGTACATCATATTGGTTATGAAAACGTGGCGGCAGACAGGCAGGGCGTTACTGATCTGTTTACGAGTGAAAAAGTGAAGGTTGCTATTGCTGCCAGAAAGATTGAAGTGATAAGTTATAAAGGCCTGTTACCAAAAAAATAACTACTTATGAAATACAAAATGGAAAAGCCGGTGCATGGAACCATCCGCACCACCAAATACCAATGCAGTATTGAATGGCGGAATGGTAAATTTATTTCCGATGAACCTGTAACAGCAGGCGGACAGGATAGCGGGCCTGATCCATTTACCTTATTACTTTCATCATTAGCATCCTGCACATTGATAACTTTAAGAATGTACATTGAAAGAAAAGGCTGGGATATCCCTTCTGTTACTGTTAATGCAAACATCTACCAGGAAATAAAGGATGAAAAGACGATCACCATAATTGACAGGGATATTTTATTTACCTCTCCTGTACCTGAAGAACAAAAGTTGAGGCTGCAGGAAATTGCCACTCATTGTCCCATTTCAAAAATTTTAGAGAAGGATATAAAAGTGAGAACGTTTGTCTTTAGAGATGGCGATACCAGGCAAATAAAATATGCCAACGAAGAAATAACGGTGGTTTGGAAACCAGAACTATGTCAACATTCTACAAGATGCTGGACACAGATGCCAATGGTATTCAATCCAAGAATAAAAAAATGGATAAACCCTGATGGCGCTCCGGCAGATAAAATTGAACAGCAGGTAAAAGTTTGCCCGAGTGGCGCATTGGAATTTCATTATAATAAAGATCAAACAGCATAACATGAGTAACGTTGGTTTAATTATAGATACCAAAGGAACGGGTAAATTAATCTTTGACTATCCTTCTATTTCGGAAGGCAGCAACAAAGCAATGGGTACCTCTACATTGGTTGGTGGTGCCGTCACGGTTTCAAACACATTAA
>JAZKGV010000038.1:0-4887 GCA_040385725.1 Bacteroidota bacterium
AGCCTGCAGCGCCGATGAGTGTAAAGTATTTCAAAAAAGAAGGTTTAGAGCGTTTAGGAGTTTAGATGGTTTAGAAAACGAGTACAAGAAAGATTTGTTGTACAAGAGTGCGACGCAACGATGCTGCCATATGCACCAAAGCTTGTAACAAAAAACTACCGTACCGATTTTACAAAGTTTGTGATCTTTGTTTTTAATCCAACTGGTATGCGGTCAGATAGTGTTGCTAAAAATTCATACTTCTTTTTTTCAGAAGGGAATTCATCATGTTTTCTTTCGGGCCTTTTTAAATACTCATCCAACATGGCCTGTGTCCAGTTCATTTTTTTAAGGAAGTATTCAATATCGTCTTCCAGCGCCTGTTGTGATGGATAAGGAATGCCTTCCAAACCTTGCAATGCTTCTTCTCTTGTCATTTGCCCTGCAGCCACCAATGTTGAAAGATGTATGATGCGTTTATCTACACCAAATTTTTTGGGCAAAATATAACCCTGGTAAAAACGGGTGAAAATAGATTCGTAATGTTTGTATGGATATGGCTTGTAATTAAAATCTCTCTGCAACACTTCCAGCGCTTCAAATTTATTGTACGGCAGATAATCTAAGAAGGGACAAAACTGTATGAGCTTTGCATAATAATACCAGGCCCATTCTGCACTGCCCAGCGAAGGAAAAGTTTTAAGTTTGATATTTCCAAACTCTTTACCGAGTGCAACAATATTACGTTTGTCAAATTTATTCCAGCTCCAGCTTTCGGGTAATGGAATACCTTCTGTTGCTTTATTGGCCCCGGTGAGCATGTAGCGTAGTTTTTGTTTTGCTGCCTGTGTGTAAATAACACCCAGCATTGCATTGTCGTACAGCAATTCCACATCAATTACATCAGCATCAAAAAATGCCTGCATCAATGCCCTGTATTCTTCCCAATCAATTACATGAGTGTATAGATCAACACCAAGGCCACGTACCAGGTTTTCAATATTGTTTTGTGCCAGTTCGCTGTTCCATCCATTATCCATGTGTACAGCCAATGGACGAAGCCCCAATTTTTTTACCTGCACTAATACCCAACTGCTGTCAACGCCGCCGGATACCCCAACAATGCAATCATAAGGTTTTCCCTGTCCGTTCTTTTTTACTTTGGCAACAAGTGCTTCAAGGTCTTTCTGCTGTTGTGCAGGATCTTTATGAATGATGTGCCTGGTATGCTCAATAAATGTGTTGCAGTAATTACAATAACCATCTTTATCAAATGTTGTATCCGGCACATTAGCATTCACTACACAACGTTTACATATTTGTATATTCTTATCGTTCATATTCTTCTAACTTAATAATTGTACTAACTCGTTATACTTTGGATAAGTAATTAACACTGCCCGGTGTGGCCCCTGGAAAACAAAGAATGCACCAGCACTTACTGCATTGGCACCAGCATCCACAGCGGCTTTTATGTCTGCTAAACTTCCGGCGCCACCAACAGCCACTAACGGAACCGATAAAATTTTTGCTGCCTCTTTTATGAGTTCTGTATCCATGCCTTTCATTGTTCCATCTTTATCTACTGCATTCAACACAATTTCTCCTGCACCTGCTTTTACAGCATCCAGCATAAAGTCGATCCATTTTTTATCCAGTATTTTACCAGTGGCAGAAGAATATAATTTTGGGTGGCCCAGCCAGTTTTTTTTTACATCAATTGAAACAAGTATGCTGGAACTTCCCCATTTATCAGACAAATTTTTTACCAACGACAGATCATCCAACACAGATGTTTGCAAACAAATTTTTTCAATGCCTGAGTTGAAAAGCCTTTGTGCCTGTTCCATATTTTTTATACCGCCGCCATAACTCAATGGCATAAAACATTCGCTGGCGAATTGCTCTATCAATGCATAGTTAGGTTCTTTCTTTTCTTTGCTGGCGGTAATGTCAAGCACCATCAATTCATCCACTTCCTTATCATTAAAAATGCGGATGGCATTGATGGGATCGCCAACATATTTTGCGTCTGCAAACTTTAATGTTTTTACCAAACCTCCATTGCGGAGCAGTAAACAAGGTATTACACGGTGCTTAAGCATTCTTTATATAGCAATAAAATGTTTTAACAGATCCATTCCAAAGCGATGGCTTTTTTCGGGATGGAATTGTGTGGCATAAATATTTTCATGACTGATAGCGGCAGTAAATTCATAGCCATGCACAGCACTTAATAATTCATCAGCAGGATTATTACACACTGCATGATAAGAATGAACAAAATAAAAACGCTGTTCTTCTCCTTTGTCTTCTATTAAAGGATTGGGCTTTTTTATATTCACTGCATTCCAACCCATGTGTGGTATTTTAAAAGATGAATCGGGTGCAAGACGAAAACGTTTTACATCTGCATCAAACCA
Organism: Bacteroidota bacterium; assembly: GCA_040385725.1. Taxonomy (GTDB): domain Bacteria; phylum Bacteroidota; class Bacteroidia; order Chitinophagales; family Chitinophagaceae; genus Ferruginibacter. Next base: position 2,403 of record JAZKGV010000038.1, read on the forward strand.
TCCCAACCCGGGCAATACGCCTTCCTCGCTTCCTTTGCACATCAATTGCATACCCAAACATATTCCCAGCACAGGTATTTTTTTTACCAGCACTGCTTCATTCAGGTCATTTATCCAGCCACGTTCATTTAAAAACTGCATGCCATGATCAAATGCACCAATACCCGGAAGGATCAGTTTTTTTGCATCCTTCAAATCTTTTACATCATCAATAATTTTTGACTCGCCGCCAATTTTTTTTATGATGTTGCGGATGGAGTTGAGGTTACCAAGACCGTAATTAATAATGCTGATCATACTTATTTTTTTCCTGCAGTGTGCAAGCCACACTCAACTTATAATTTACCGTTGTTCTTTTTTTGCTCATTGAGCAGCATTCTTACACAATACAGGTTTGTAAGAAAATCATAATCGAGTTGAAAGGGGTAACTACCCAAAAATTCTTTAAAATATTTTACAGAACCTTCAGGGAAATCTTCCACAGGGCTCAATATATCTTTTATTGTTTTGCCTTCCATAGCATACACCAGGTTCAACCCTTCTGCAAAAACCTGTTTCCTTTTTAATAGCCTGAGTAAAAACCTGATAATTGGCCGTGGCACAACCTGTCTTATCAACGAATGGCTTTTCTTTTCTTTTACAGGATTCATTTCATCTTCAAATTCAATATTCTTAATCTCATCGCAAAGCAATCCTTTTCTTTCTGAGCGGAGCAATAGATTTCTTTTTTCCCTGTGGCCTGGTTTTATACCCAGCCAAAAATCAACTATTATTTTATCCCAATATGGCAGACGTACATCAAAACCAAAGAACTCATATATACGAATGCTGTTTACAATATTTTTTGTTTGCCTTTCCTGCCAGTTAAAATATTCCTGGAAATGGCTGGGCTTGCAGGCAGCCTTTTTCCATACTGCTTCAAACGAAGCGTAAGCAAAACCATTCCGCTTCCCCTTTTCCCTGGGTGCAAATTTTTGAAACACATTTTTTAGGTATTCCTTTTCATCTGTGGCAGTAATATCTGCATTGGTGAGATGTGAGCCTGCAATAAAATCAAGTGCATGGCCCGGCACAATGATATCGCCTTCTTTTAATATACCTGTGGTTTTTAATTCATGCATCGCCAGCAAGTCTTGCAGGTGTGGGCTTGAAGATGCTTTGCCGGCATAATTAATATATGTTTTAAAAATGTTGCTGCTGTGTAGTTGCCCCCATTTCTCCTCTGAATATTCAACAAAATGCCATTTATATCCCAATGCTTCTGCTACTCTCCTGCTGATTTCCGATTGGGCATTGCCTGGTGTGCCATACGAAAAACAAAGCACCTCCTTTACGCCTGCTTTGTATAAATAATTCGCCAGCATCCTTGAATCGTGCCCGCCACTCAATGGCAACACCCACCTTGTTCCCTGCTTTGCTGATGCAAGCATACGCTCAATCACTTTTGACATCACCAGGTCAAAATCTTTTACAAAAAGATGATCATCATTATATTCTTTCTGCTCACCAACCGGAATAAATGAAAAGTAACGGAAGCTTTTTACAGCTTGTGCATTTAAGCCTACTACTTCACCAGGTTGCAATACAAATACATTTTTGTAAAGTGTTTTATTTCCAAACACATAACAGGCAGTTAAGTATTCATCCAAATGGCTTACTTCAATTTCAAAAAGCCCAAATTCATCTTGATAAGACTCCAGGCTATCTGTTACAAAAAACCCTCCATCTGTTTTGCCATAAAATAATGGCTGTGTCCGGATGATATCTGCTTTAAAAAAAACCTCATCATCACATACCAATATGTTGGTTGCAGGAGTTGCCAATATATCTATTTCATTTGAAGACAAACTTCCCTTATCAAGTGCTTTTCTTATAAGTTCTTCAAGCTGTTGATAAGGCACAGCACTTTTATGTCCTGCAGGAAAAAATCCTTTTTCATATAATACAGCATTCCCTGTTTCGGTGGTTTGCCAGGTACGGTACAATTTTATCCTGAATGAAATATTATTCTTATCTGCCATCATTAAAACTGCAATAGTAAGAAATTGAATATTGCTTTAAACGCTTTGCACCTGCCGGGCAAATTCATTTTTAAATTGTTTATAAACGGGGTCGCTGATAATACCGGCCCACCATGTTTGTACATCAATAGTGTTCAAATGCTCAACAAGCGAATTGAAACTATCATGCATCACTCCTTTTGCTAAAAAGAAATCATAATACGGTTTTACAATACCGGTTGGCTGATCATTATCGAGTACACCAATTACAGGATGATCAACATAAATACATTCTAAAAAATTAGTAGCAGGTAATGTTACATGTACAACCAATTGCGACTGCCGCATCATTTCTGCCATATCTGTAAGACCGGTATCGATCTTTACACGGCTGTCTTTTATAAATGATATCTGGCTGGCATGGCTGAAAATTTTATTCTCCGGTCTTGGCCTGCCAAGTATGTTTTTATATTTTTCTTTATCAA
>JAZKGV010000039.1:0-9723 GCA_040385725.1 Bacteroidota bacterium
TTCCTGCCTAGACTTTTTTGTTTCTTTTTGTGGCAATGACAAAAAGAAAATAAAAGAGCTAATTATAATAATAACTATTACAGAAAAAAGATTACTTACCTGTAATAGTAAGATTAAATCCTGTATTCACACGAATAGCAGACGCAGAAAACAATCTTGTACTCCTGCAAAACGCCATTGAAGAAACCACAGGCATATTAGGCGTGCCACTGTTTATTACCACATCCGTATTAGCATCCGGCACATTACCACAGCTCCAGTTGGCAGGTTCTTCCCACTTGTCATTTTTTGTACCTACCCAATAGCTGGTGAATTTTAGTGAAAGTATATTACTGTATAATTGACCAAGTGAACTTTCCACACAGCGGTATTTATATCCATAAAAAGAGGATGGGGCGTTCTTTATCGTTAGTTGTGCATTATTGACACCGCTATAATTTGTTCCGTTAGAAATATTTATAAACCCCATGCCTGTATCAACCTGCCATTGAAAGATACTGCCATTGATATTTGCTGTAAGCACATTATCGTTATTAGGACAAATAGCAACAGCCGCATCATTCACAGAAAAATAAGCAGCTAATTTTTGTATGCCGTCAAAAACTACTTCATACCTCCAGATGCCGGATTGTGCATTGGAAGGCAGTGTTCTTGAAAACCACCAGTAAGAAGCAGAAAAGTATGTATCGAAAGTGGCACTCCAGTTCAGATACAGGGAACCATCAGGCATATAAAGTGCATGGGTGGCTCCATCTCCCGGTAACTGATCACGGTAATAAGAAGAGAGATAAATAATTTGCCCTGAAGCGAAATTTATTTTTTGATTGGTGAACTCTCCATTGGGACATTGAGATGTTTGTGGCGCCGCACTACCCGTCATCACTTTACTTAAAGTAGGTACATAATAATTCTGCTGGCTTGCCCACCAGCTTGTGTTACCATTTAAAGAATTACATGGTCCCGCCCAAGGATCTACCAATTGTGTATAAGAAGTATTTGTATAAACTTCCAAATGCAGGTGTGGCCCGGTTGAATTTCCAGAGCTTCCTACTATTCCTAAATACTCTCCTTCTGCAACGGTTGCACCAACATTTTTTGTTGTTAGTGATGCAGCTTTCAGGTGTCCATACCATGCCACACTGCCATCTGCATGCAACACATACACTGCATTCCAGTTGCAGGAACCACTACAAAAAGCACAGTTTTGATCATAGTTGCCATCATCCTTGCCAATGATAGTACCCGGAGCGGCGGCCACAACCTGCACTTTATTGTTATTCATTTTATCCCAACAAAAAGGCCAGGTAAAAATATCTGTTCCTAAATGGTTGTAGCCTGAACTCTGATCATAACTCCTGTTGCCGCAATTGTAATCCAACACCTGGTTTGGAAAAGACGTATTCTCATCAATATAGTTTGAAATGCCATAAAAGCCAGGATCATTATAATTAAGCATCTGTTTAATAGGCCATACAAATGCCTGCGCCATAGGCGATAAAGTAACAGGTAGTTTACCTTGTAGCCGCAAGGCATTTTCGTTTTGCTGCAGTTTGCGTTTAATGGCTTCCCTTTGTACCGGCGTTATTTCTTCTCTTACCTGCAAAACATCAGCCGCACTTCCACCGCCAGAATCTTGCTGTGCATAAATACTATGACCAATGAATATAACAGAAAGCAGGGCAATTGATTTTTTATACCACATACAAAGAAAATTAAATACTGGTTGTGTGCTGCTATTATTACCAGCTTATGAAGTTAAACCCAATGCCTTAATAAAAGTATGTTTGTGGTAAACGATTGAGTAACCGGCATTGTAAAGTAAAGGCAAAAAAATACCCGGAGGTTATCCGGGTTTTGTTGTAATAATCAGTGACAGAGCAAGAAAAAGAAAATTCGTGGTTTCAGGGGTAGCATGCATCGTTTGCACATGCTTCGCTGGTTTGACTTTCTTCCGTCTCTGCCACTTTATCCGCTGTTAAGCGAATACGTTTATAATTTTTTTCTACTCTAATTATTTCATAGCCACTGTATGTTGTACAGGGAATTTTTTATCCGTGATATCTGCTCCTTTTGATTTATTGTAGAGCATCACCAGCATAAAGCAGGTTATCAATACCACCATTTTAAATAAGAGCGGATTAATGGGTAAACCGTTTTTCATAAATATGGATTTTAGTTGTTCGCTTTTTTAAAAACGCACCGGGCACTTTGTAGAGCTCCTCCATCTTCCACCATAACCACCATGGTTAGCACCTCCATCATTTCCATATCCTCCATCGCCAAGCCTTATACCCAGTTTGAACAGGAAAGAGAAATAGGCATCGTCGTGTTGTGGAAACCCACGTGTATCTCCCGGTTGAAAACGGGTAACACCAGGTGTAACATAACCAATCGTTTTATCAGAAATTGCCTGCGCTATTGCTGCATCAGCAGCCGGCAGGTTCATAGCAAAATATTGCTGATCAATATAGGTAGTGCTCACATCATCCATATAATCAGTAAAGGTTTTCCGGTATAGCAATTCAAGGCCCACATTCACCCTGTCGCCCAGGATATATTTAAAGCCTGCGCCAAATGGGATGTTCATCTGTGTTAGTTTATAAGGCTTCCTGTCCGGGTATTGTGTAAAACCCTGCCCTTCTGTACGCAATGGCTGCAAGTCATGCCAGGTTATATTACCGTTCTGGTCTTTTAAACTTCCTTTGGGATTGAAATGAAATAAACCCACGCCACCAAAAACATATGGCCTGAACCTTGGGTCGTATTCTTCATCATTGCGTTTTAAATACTGAATAGGAAAAAATTCTACAGCACCATACACTTCCCACATATTTGTTTTAAAATCGAGGTTACGCTGCTTGCGCCACAGTTCATCCACACCATGTGTGCTGATGATGCTGTCTATACCTTCTGCATAAGTATATTGCCCGGCCACCCTGAAACCAAGCCATTCATTTGGATATACCGTAATGAAAGCACCTTTCATCAGTTTGGTCAATTCGTAATTAAGATCTTTTATGAAAGTAGTACCCTTACCAACCTTACCGCCAAGGTCTCCTAAAAAGAAAGTAGGGCCAAAGTTTACACCCGCCTCAACCTTTGCACTGCCAAGGCCAAGCTGAAAGTGTTGTGCCTTTGCGGTTATGTGCATCAGGCAACAAAATACAAGGCAAACAATGCTGTTAATAAAAAATTTGTGTAAAAAGTTTTTCATCCGATACCGATTTGGATTTTAAGGTTGTTCTACGCATTTTCTACGGAAAACAACATTACTAACCTTATGAAAACGGAAAAGGATGTGGAATATTGTATATGTATTTAAAAAACGGGCGCTTTAATTTATGGCTATTGTCAGCTTACCCAAACTGCATTTTAATATGTGGTATGCCATCTTCTAAATATTCATCGCTTACCTGGGCAAAGCCAATAGACCCGTAAAATTTTTTGAGGTAAGATTGGGCACTGATAATGATCACCGGGTCATTAAACTGTTCAATTGTTTTTGTAACTGCCAGTTGCATCATCTCCCTTCCATACCCACCTTTCCGGTACTGTGGCGAAGTAACAACACGGCCAATGCTCGGATGATCATAGGAAATTCCCTTAGGTAAAATACGACAGTAGGCTGCCAGTTTATTTTTATCCCAGCCGCAAAAATGAAAAGCCGGCTGGTCTTTATCATCTGCATCCTGGGACACACAATTTTGTTCTACAGAAAAAACTTCGTTGCGTAATTGCAGTATGGCATACAATTCTACTGTGGTTAATTCATCAAAACTTTTATACTCCCAACGTAACGCCATAATATTATTAAATAATTGGAGGGTTATTATTAATTGAATTCATTTTTAAAAGCATAACATCTGCAATACCTTTGGCTCTTGTTTTTGCCATTGTAGCAATCTTTCCTTCATACAAATCATCAATGGTGGAGGAGAACAATTGCAGCCATTTGTCAAAATGCTCTTTTGTTAATGGCAGTTTTTGATTGAGGCTATAATGAACTTCCATAGCATTTCTTTTATAAACAGGGTTATCAAGCAAAATACTTTCCCAAAAATCAACTATAACAGGTATATGATGTTCCCAATCCATCTTCACTACCTCATTAAAAATAAAGCCGATGGTTTCGTCATGTTTTACTTTTTCATAAAAAGCCACAATAAACTTTTCAATATCATTTCTTGATGCAATGTCTGCTTTCATTTCTCTATTTTAAATAAGGCAACAATTCATCAATTGTTACAGGTTTTTGCTGGCCATCCAGTTCAATCACAATATAATACCCATCAGCCCCACCGGCTTCTTTTATTGCCTCCACTAATTTTTGCTGGTCACTAAATTTTCTTCTGCCATTTTCTTCATCCCATATTTCTTTTGTGCAAAGACAGCCAAGTGTGGGTGTGAATGGATAATAGGTAGTGCCTTTATAATAGTTGGGGTCAACAGTTGTACCATGTGCAATGATCTCTGTACGGCCTGCTTTGCCTGCATAATAAGTTTCTAAAAAGGGCGTATAATTCTTCCAGCTTTCAGGCAGTAATTTTTTATACCAATCTTCTGTCCATACAGAATCAATAATAGCACTGTCGTTAAAAAAATGTTTGAGGCTGGTTTCAAAAGGCATTGTAAGCTGTATGTTGGGCGTGGGTCCAATAAAAATACTTTTACTAACATCAAATCCCTTCATTCTGAAAATGCCCTGCGGTGTATTACCATTGCTTAAATATCCGGGCAGGTTATTAATGCTTCTTGCCAATTGTGGCACTGAAATAATATTTCTATACCCATCTTTTACAAAATTGCCAGCACTGTCCCGTACAACTGTAATACCGGGATAATTCCTGTTCTTTCTTTGAAAAGAGAAAACCACTTTGGATTTTGAAAAGAAAGGATGATGAAGTAAATCATCCAGACCTGGTAATTTCTTTTGCGGTTCAAACCTGTATGACAACCAGCTTAAAACAGCTCTTTCACCAATATCACCCATTTTTTTAAATTGGTCTTCTACTTCTTTCCTTAACAATGGATTTGCTCTAACCAGGTATTCGGCAGTTATGGCGAATAATTTATCAAAATCAATGACAAATTCTTCTTTTAATGAATAATGAATGCTGTTAAGATATTGGCCAAATGCATTTAGCTTCTGAACAGGTATAAGAGGCAATAATTTTCTTGCTTCAACAATAAAGGTCGATTCATAATTTGCATATGCTAATTCAAGGAGTGCTTTTTGAAAATAAACACTTCTTGTTTCAACCTTTTTAAATGCTTCGTACACTTTGCCTTCAACCCATGGCGATTTATACCGCAGCAATTCAATAGAATAAAAAGCATCCATCCAATTCTCTTCTGTACTGTCTGTTAATGGAAGGGATAAATTTCTATTGATACCACTTACCAGGCTTTTATACAACCGTTGCCTGTTTTCAGCCTTTGTATTTTTTGAAAAAAACAATGTGTCATACCTATCAGGCTCACTCATTGGGAGCTGTGCTGTAGCATGGTTACAGAAAAAAAATACCTGCAGCAGCAAGGATAAAATAATTTTTACCGAAAATTTTGCTTTCATTTCTTTTAATTACTGTTCTTAATAACCATACTTATCCTTCCACAGCATTTGTAAAAATTTACGCAACTCCTCTTCCCTTATATTTTTTCCCGGTTCATAAAATTTTGTTCCGGCAATTTCTTCAGGCAAATATTCCTGCGGCGAAAAATTGTTATCATAACTATGTGAGTACTCATAATTCTTTCCATAACCCATGTTCTTCATCATTCTTGTTGGTGCATTTCGAATATGAAGTGGAACAGAAAGATCACCATTTGTTTTCACTGCGTTCATTGCAGCGCCAATGGCAACAGTAGCTGAATTACTTTTTGCACTGCTGGCTAAATAAATGGCACATTGAGATAATATCAATTGGGATTCCGGGTAGCCAATTTTGTTCACTGCATCAAAGGTTGCATTTGCCAGCAACAAAGCATTAGGATTTGCATTGCCAATATCTTCACTTGCCAGGATCAGTAATCTTCTTGCAATAAACTTTACATCTTCACCGCCCTCGATCATTCGTGCTAAATAATAAACAGCCGCATTAGGATCGCTGCCACGAATTGATTTTATAAATGCTGAAATGATATCATAATGCTGCTCTCCTTTTTTGTCATAGAGAGCAATTCGCTTCTGGGCAATGTCCATTACTTTATCATCGGTAATTTCTCCCTCCCCTATTGCATCAACAACCAATTCCAACAGGTTTAATAATTTTCTTGCATCACCACCTGATATATTTATTAGTGCGGAAGTTTCTTTTAGCTGGATACTTTTTGTTTTTAGCACCTCATCGTTCTTCAACGCATGATTCAACAGTTGAACCAAATCATTTTCATCCAAAGATTTTAATACATACACCTGGCAACGGCTGAGCAAGGCGCTGTTTACTTCAAAGGATGGGTTTTCTGTAGTAGCACCAATTAATGTGATGATCCCTTTTTCTACAGCACCCAGCAAAGCATCTTGTTGCCCTTTATTAAAACGATGAATTTCATCAATGAATAAAATAACATTGGATTGTTTCTTTGCAGTATCTATTACTTCCCTCACTTCCTTTACACCAGATGAGATAGCGCTGAGTTGATAAAAAGGTGATCGTAAAGTTTGAGCAATAATGTTGGCGATGGTTGTTTTACCCACACCTGGCGGGCCCCACAAGATCATCGATGGAATTTTTCCATGTTCGATTGCCGTACGAAGAATACTTCCATTACCGGTTAGGTGTTGTTGACCTACTAATTCATTTAAAGTAGTTGGGCGGAGGCGTTCGGCGAGTGGAGGAAGATTCATATGGTAAAGATAAACTGCATTCAGAAGTTGCAATGAAAATTCACTGCAAGTATTTTATTCCAGGCTTTCGCCAATTTCTGAAATAATTTCATTGCCCTGCTGCCAGTCTTGTTTTCTCCGTTCAGAAAATAAAGTTATTTGCCGAATAAAAATATAAACGCCATTGCCGCCAATAAATAATAACCATCCTAACATTATTAAAATACCTACGTAATTTTTTGGGTACTGTTTATTATCTAAAACCAGGTATGCAGAAATTACACAACATATTACAAAGATGCATACGAGAAGAAACAGGATGCTGATTATCCAAAACTTTGTTTTGTTCGGTAGCGCTGTAATTTTGTCTAAACTGGAAGGCTGCAGAAATAGAAGGTTATTGATGCAATTCCAGGTAACTACACCGGTAACCAGGCTGCAAATTATAAAGCCGATTATATCTTCTGTATTGCTAAACGAAATTTTATTTACAACAAGCATTAAAAACAATATCAACGCTGTCAAAATAATTTCTATAATGTTGGCAATCCTGAATATTTTCCAGCGTATTCCCATTTGTCAGTTTTCCGCTTTGCAAACTTTTTAAAGAAGCATATCATTTAAAACTTGATTCCGTTTATAATCAGCCTATTTCAAATCCAGCTTTATCTGCAACTCCTCAAACTGTTTTGCATCGATCGTACTCGGTGCATCCAGCATCACATCCCTGCCACTATTGTTCTTTGGAAAGGCAATAAAGTCACGAATACTTTCGCTGCCGCCGATGATAGCACACAGGCGGTCGAAGCCAAATGCCAAACCTCCATGCGGAGGAGCACCATATTCAAACGCACCCAATAAAAAACCAAACTTATGTAGTTGCTCTTCTTTATCCATTCCCAATGCTTCAAACATTTTTTCCTGCAATTCTCTCTGGAAAATACGGATAGAGCCACCGCCAATTTCATTTCCGTTAAGCACCATATCATAAGCATTCGCTTTGATGCCGGCGTAAGGATGCTTTAAATATTCTGCTGCGTTTTCAATTTTAGGATTATTGTTTATCATCACACTGATATGGTCTGGCTTTGGCGAGGTAAACGGATGATGCCTTGCCACCCAGCGGTTATCTTCTTCCGCATACTCAAACAAAGGAAAGTCCAGCACCCACAATAATTTGAATTCATTATCCTTACGCATACCCAGTTTATCTGCCATATACATACGGAGGTCGCTGGTGGCTTTTCTTGTTCTTTCCTCTGCACCTGCCAGTATCAAGATCAAATCACCGGCTTTTGCATTGGTTGCAGCAGCAATGGCTTTTAATTTTTCCTCGCTGTAAAATTTATCTACGCTGCTTTTGTATGTACCATCTGCATTGCATTTAATAAATACCAAACCCTTCATGCCGATCTGTGGCCGCTTTACCCATTCTGTAATTTCATCCGTTTGCTTGCGGCTGTATTCGCTGCAACCCGGCACTGCAATCGCAATCACTGTTTCTGCATCATTAAATACAGCAAACTCACCAGCTATCAATGCAGCAATATTTTCTTTTGCCGGAAATGTATGAGCAGGATATTTCAGGTTGCACAATTTCATTTCAAAACGGATATCGGGCTTATCGTTACCGTACATCCACATGGCTTCTTCCCAGGTTGTTCTTTCCACCTTTTCGGTGTAATCAATATTCTTTACATCTTTAAAAATGCGTTTCACCAGGCCTTCAAACATATTCAATATGTCTTCCTGCTCTACAAAACTCATCTCACAATCTATCTGTGTAAACTCCGGCTGGCGGTCGGCACGCAGATCTTCATCTCTAAAGCATTTTACAATTTGGTAGTAACGGTCGTAGCCACTCACCATCAGCAGTTGCTTAAATGTTTGTGGGCTTTGTGGCAATGCATAAAACTGTCCCGGGTTCATCCTGCTTGGCACCACAAAATCCCTTGCACCTTCCGGTGTACTTTTAATTAAGAACGGCGTTTCAATATCCATGAAACTATTTTCATGCAAATAATTTCTTGTGCTACGACCAACCGCATACCGCAGTTCTAAATTTTTCTTTACGGCATTGCGGCGCAGATCAAGGAAGCGGTATTTCATCCGCAGTTCATCTCCACCATCAGTATCATCCTGTATGGTAAAAGGCGGTGTAGCCGCTTTATTTAAAATGGTAAACTCACTTACTACAATTTCAACATCCCCGGTAGGTATATTGGCATTTTTGCTGGTGCGTTCATTTACTTTTCCTTTCACCTGCAGTACAAACTCACGACCCAACGGGTTGGCATCTAATTCTGCATTCAGGCTTTCGCTAAACAATAATTGCGTAATGCCATAACGGTCACGCAGGTCAACAAAAGTGATGCTGCCAAACTTACGCACAGTTTGCACCCAGCCGCTGAGTGTTATTTGTTTGCCGGCATCGGCCATCCTTAATTCGCCACAGGTATGAGAACGGTACATTTGAGTTATGAGTTATGAGTGATAAGTTATGAGTTATGAGTTTATTTTGTAACAACCAGTTTTATCCTGATTGAGCTTCATTGGCAGAGTTTATACTGAAAATGAAGCACTCGTACAAAAGCTCGTACTGCTATCAGGCATTTTAAAACGGCTGCAAATATACATACAGAAAGCCAAGACAGGCTTAATTGTATGCTACAATACTTTTTGAAAGCCAATACATAAAATCAGACATTAAAAAAATGTGCTTTCGCCAGAAAAAACGTGAAAAAACGGTGCCTTTGGGGTGAAAACACGGTTGTTGAAACAAAAGCGATGTGTGAACTTAGCTGCGTAAACCAATTTTTAAAACCTTAAACTTTTTTTATGGACATCACACTTACCGAAGCAATCACATTTATTCTTGAGTACAACAATAGAGTAAA
>JAZKGV010000039.1:9746-18527 GCA_040385725.1 Bacteroidota bacterium
CCTAACCCACAGCCAGGAAAAGAACATATGGCTGTGAAAATTGATGGCTCACAACTGAGCAAACTAACCGACCTTGGTGCTGTTGACTTTGTAGCATTTCATGGAGTAGAAAACGACACTAACACAGTAATTTTAATGGGGCTTGACAGCGCTGGCAAGTTTGTGAAAGATGCTAATAATGAATTTAAAATACTTGAAAGATGGGGCAAATTTGGCTCCAGTGTAGCAGCGGTAAACGATGACATTAATGAATTAATGGACATTTTTGATTAAATTTACACAGGCCCTGGACGAAAAAAAACCAGGGCCTTTCCTATGTTTGGTATTTACATAACACTTTTAACAGCCTGTTTTCTTTGTTTCCTGGCATACAAAAAAAAATTACCCAAATACCTCCATTTTGCCGGCTGGCTGGTTGGCCTTGTTATTATTACAGAACTATTTAAGTATTCAATGAATGGGAAAAAAAGTATTATAAACCCGGTTGAGCACTTTTACCAACTAATTGAAATATGGCTTTTACTCATGTGCTACTATGTATATAATAAAGAGAATAAAAATGAAACCATTGTAAAGGCAATCCCTTTTGTACTGATTGCTGTAAGTGTTTTATATCCTTTTATTTCGTTTTATATAGAAGGTATCAACAATGAATGCACATTAAGTTTTCTTATCAACAGTTTATTACTCATATTGCTTTCATTATTGTTTTTTTATAACCTGTATGTTAAGAATACCGAGATCAATATCCTGTCGTTTGGTTTTTTCTGGATAAACGCAGGTAACCTGGTGTATTTGTGCGGAACTTTTTTCCAAATGGGATTATACGCTTACATACTTAAAACCAACCCGGCACTTGCCCAGGAATTAAAGATCATTAATCATGTACTCAACTATTTTTTATATGCCACTTATTTAGTTGCCTTTTTATGCACAGCGAAACAAACATCCTGATAATAATAATCGCAGGTACTTTTATCCTTACATTGCTTGGGGTTATTATCATTATATTTTTTATCCGCAACAAAACAAACCAGCAAATACACAAGCAGGAACTGCTAAAAACCCGGCTTGAAATACAGGAGCAAACACTTCAAAATATTTCAGAAGAAATACATGACAATATTGGCCAGGTGCTGAGCCTGGTAAAGCTTAACCTCAACACTTTTCCCGAAAACCTTGGGGATGAAGTGCAAAAAAAACTACATGATACAGAATTGTTGCTTAGTAAAGCCATTGAAGACCTGAGGGATCTAAGCCAGTCGATGAATACCGATAAAATTAATTCCCTTGGCATAGAGGCGGCACTGGAACAACAATTGAAACAATTGCAAAAAACAGGAAAGTTTACTACAAAACTGCATGTAGGCGGCAATAAGTTTACATTACCGCCACAAAAAGAAATGGTATTGTTCCGCATAGTACAGGAATCACTGAACAATGCGGTAAAACATTCCAGTGCAAAAAATATTGAAATAGAATTAATGTACCGGCCGGGCTGTGGGCTGGTGCTTCAAATAACGGATGATGGCAATGGTTTTAACCCGGAAACAAACCACCCATCAAAAACAGGTATCGGTTTAAAAAATATACATAACAGGGCCAGTTTGATAGGAGCGGTTTTTTCACTACATTCATCATTAAATAATGGCACCACCATTAGTATTGAATTGAAACCAAACCACTCTTTTACCGAAACCTCTTAACCGCAAATATGGCAAGTATTGTACTCACCGATGATCATATCCTTCTTAGAAACGGCCTGGCAGGGCTTATTAAAACACTTGGCCACACAGTATTATTTGAAGCTGATAACGGAAAAGACCTGATTGAAAAACTGGATCCACACAAATTACCCGACATTATTTTGATGGACGTTAACATGCCCGAGATGGACGGTTGTGCGGCTACAGAATGGCTAAGGAACCATTACCCCAAAGTAAAAGTGCTTGCACTTAGTATGTATAATAATGAAAGCTCCATTATACGCATGTTGAAAAGCGGCGCTAAAGGATATATTTTAAAAGATAGCCGCCCAGCCCAGCTTGGAGAAGCCATTGAAAGTTTGATGAATGAGGGTTTTCACTATTCGGAATTGCTTAATGGCAAACTCATTTATGCCATCAATAAAATGGGCGATATAACAGATGATCTGAACATCCTGGTACAATTGCATGATAAGGAAACGGAATTTTTAAAACTGTGCTGCACCGAACTTACTTACAAAGAAATTGCCGATAAACTATCTGTTAGCCCACGTACTATTGATGGCTACCGTGATACTCTATTCGAAAAACTGCATGTAAAAACAAGGATAGGGTTGGTGATGTATGCGGTTAAAAATGGCATTGTGAAGTTTTAGGTATTGGCACAATACCTACATCGTTTCCTCTTCACCCTTATGCCGTGGCTTCCACCATAAATAGTAATAAACAAGCGGCAGCATGCCTAGTAAAAAAGGGACGATAGCAAGATGTTTAAAAGTGTATCCGCCAAATAATACATTGGTTTCAAAATGAAAAAATTCGCTTATCATCCAGTATGAGTTAGCCGAGATCCAGAAAGCGATGGAGATATTATGGCACACTTCACTCATATATTGCCGGGTACGGTAAGCAATAATAATGGCAATGGCAAGTGTTGGTACTATCATAGCAATACCCAATGGCCGCCACAGCATACACCAGCTAATATCTTTCAGCAGCCAGAAAACAATATGCAGGTTTTCCATTTTGCGGTAGCGGATAGGTATTGTGTAGGTATTATTATCCATGCTGATCTTGTTTGGCAGCAAATATATTATTTCCCACAAAGGCACAAAGCCAACAGGGCTTTTTCTTAGTACTTCTTTGTGTGCTTTGTGGGAAATAAAAGCAAAAGGCCGCAACTTTCGTCCGGCCCCTTGTTTAAAGTTTTATCCCAGGTTACCTGTAATTCTGTATATACCGCATCAGTTCGTCTTTATTGCTGCTGAAGGTGAAGCTATCTGCCAGTGAAAAATAGTTGCCTTTGTCAAGCGTATTCTTATAGGCATACTTTGCAATTTCCAGTTTGTTGTTTTCAAAACTGAACAACTGTAACACTTCTCTTACCTGTGCAGTTGTAAAGTAATTTGTATTTATAACCTGTTTTGCAATATTCATACGGGTGTTATCAAAACTTTCTTTTTCCAATGTCTGCTTAAAACTGCTGAACGACTGCACATTCATTTCCCTGCCATAATTATTATCATTGCTGTTCCAGTTATTGTCGTTCCAGTTATCGTCATTCCAATCATCATCGTCATCATTGTTGTAAGTTGCAGCAATAGGCTGTTCGTCAATAAAGGCTTTGCCAAAACGGTTGATGGTAATATCAACATGGTATTGTGGCTTTACATACACGTTAGCATTATATACCAATTTGTAATTGCCGTTATTGTTATTAGGTGACCCAGGCCTGTTGCCGCTAATAAGACGATATACTTTTACCGTATGGTAGCCCTGTTGCAGGTTACTGATAACAACGGAATTATTATTTGCTTTGTAGCGGTTGCCATCAACCATCACTCTCAACTTTGCATTAGAAGTGCTGCTGATACTCATTTTTGAACCATAAGCATACATGCTTATTGAAGTGATAGTGGCGATTAAGAGGGTAAATATCTGTTTCATAATTTTTGGTTTTGTTGTATAATTTTCAAACGCTGTGCCGATGCTTTGTTTTAAAAGGCTAATAAATAGTTAAAGAAAATGTTTGCCTGGTTTTTATGTAAATACAGTTGGTTGTTCATCACAGTGCAGTTGCTATATTTGAAACGTTCTGCAACCACACAACAACAAATTGTATCTTGTAACTAAATTATCTAACCATGCTTTTTAAAAAGATAACCCTGCTGTTCGTATTCATCACAGCAATCAGCATTACTTCAATGGCTCAAAAAAATAATAGCTATACGGCACAATGGAAAAAAGTGGAAGCTTTTGAAAAGAAAGGGCTCACTGCTTCTGCATTAAAGGAAGTAATTAATATTTATAACCTGGCGATAAAAGATAAAAATGATGCACAGCAGATAAAAAGCTGTATGTACCAGGTCAAGTACAGGAACATGAGGGAAGAAGAAAGCCAGGAGAAGAATATTTTCTTCGTTGACACATTGATTGCAAAAGCAAAGGCTCCTGCAAAAAATATTTTGCAAAGTATGCAGGCAGAAATGATGTGGCAGTATTTACAAAACCACCGCTGGCAATTTTATAACCGTACAGAACTAAAAGAAGAAAAAAGTAAAGATATCAGTACCTGGAGTTTGGAAAAACTACATGCTGCTATCACCAAACTATATAAAGCATCTCTTGATATAAATACAGAAGCGGTTTTAAAAGCAACAAAGTTGGAAGGTTTTGATGCCATTATCATCAAAGGAGAAAACACCAGGAACCTCCGCCCTACCCTGTATGATTTTCTTGCCTTCAGGGCATTGGATTATTTTATGACGGATGAAAGGGATATTACCAAGCCGGCATCCCAGTTTACTATAAATGACCCGATTGCTTTTGCACCGGCACCACAATTTGCACAGCATCGTTTTGAAACAAAAGATACGGCTTCGCTGCATTATCACGCACTCGATTTGTTAAGAGATATTTTGATCTGGCATATTGCGGATGTAAAGAATGATGCTTTATTAGATGCTGATTTGATACGATTGAATTTTGCATATCAACATGCGGTGAATGAAGACAAAGAAAAACTATACGAAGCCGCTTTAAAAAATATAGAAGAAAAGTTTTCCAGCAACGAAGCATCTGCACAGGCCATGTATTTAAGGGCAAAAATTTATTATGATAAAGGACAGGATTTTGAACCGTTTAGTAAAACAGACAACCAGTATGAAATAAAAAGGGCAAAAGAATTGTTAGAAGCAGCCATAAAAAAATATCCAAAAAGCGAAGGTGGTATTAATGCACAGAATTTATTGAACAGCATTTTACAACCGGCATTGAGTTTGGAAACAGAGAAAGTAAATGTGCCGCTGCAGCCCTTCCGTACATTGGTAAAATATAAAAACGCACAAAAAGTTTATTTCCGTTTGATAAAAACAACAAGGGAAGAAATTAAAAAGATAGACAGGAGAGATTATGATAAAGTTTGGCAGGGCTATGTTGCTATGAAACCATTAAAAAGCTGGAGTGTCGCCTTGCCTGATCCTTTAGATTACCAGGAACATTCGACAGAAATAAAAGTAGATGCAGTTGATAATGGCGTTTATTTTTTACTGGCAAGTATTGATGAAAATTTTTCCTTAGATAAAAACATTATTGCCAAACAACTGGCTTATGTAAGCAACATCAGTTATATCCATAACAACGAAAATGATTATTATGTTTTGAACCGTGATAATGGGCAGCCGCTTGCCAACAGTAAAGTACAGGTTTGGGAATCAAAATATGACTATAACAAAAGTGTGTACACAGAAACAAAAGCAGAGCAATACACAACAGACAAAAATGGCTTGTTCAAACTGAAGAAAACAAAAGAATACCGGACCATACAATTGCAGGTAACCAATGGCAGTGACGAATTGTTTATGGATGAAAACAACAATGATTATTATGGTTATAATAGTTATGAAGAGCCCAAGACAACAACACAAACCTTTTTATTTACCGATCGCTCTATTTATCGTCCAGGGCAAACTGTTTACTTTAAAGGGATTGTAATTACAAAAGCAAACAAAACGGCTGAAAGTAAAGTAATTGCTTCCTTCAAATCAACCTTACAATTAAAAGATGCCAATGGACAAAAGATAAATGAATTGAAAATGGTAACGAATGAATATGGTTCTTATCATGGTTCATTCAAATTGCCGGAAGGTTCATTGAATGGCCAATTCAGTTTGTATGATTCTGCTGGCAATGGTTATTCTTCTTTTAATGTAGAGGAATATAAACGCCCTAAATTTTCTGTTGAAGTTAAAAAACCTGCTGGCACTTATAGAGTGAATGACAGTATAAAAGTTACCGGTATTGCAAAAGCTTATGCTGGTAATAATGTGGATGGAGCTGCGGTGAAATACCGTGTTGTACGTAAAGTGCGTTACCAGCCCTGGTGGTATTGGGGCTATACTTACCGTGGCAGCGGAAGAAAAATAATGCCGCCTTATGGAAGAAATGAAGAGGTGGAAATTACAAACGGTAATTCTGTTACAGACAGCAAAGGAGAATTTATAGTCAATTTCAAAGCGTTGCCAGATGAAAGCATTAATAAAAAAGACCAGCCGACATTTTATTATGAAGTTAGTGCCGATGTAACCGACCTGAATGGTGAAACAAGAAGCGGTGAAACTTCTGTGGCAGTGGCGTATCAATCTTTACAATTAGAAATAAAACTGGATGATAAAATAGCTGCTGATAGTTTGAAAAACATTTTAGTAAGAAGCACCAATCTTAATGATATTGAAGAGAAGGCAAACGTAACGGTAACTATTCAGCAGTTAAAAAGCCCTGGTAAAATTTTCAGGGAAAGATATTGGGAACAGCCCGACCAGTTTGTGATGAGCAAGGACGAATACTATGGTTTGTTTCCGTATGATGTTTATACAAATGAAAATGAAGTGAAGAACTATGCGGTTGGAGATAAAGTGTTTGATAGAACTGACAGCAGTAACAAGGAGTGGAAAGTTGAAAATAGAAAGTTGAAAGCTGGTTGGTACAAAGTTGTTGCTACTGCAAAAGATAAATATGGTGAAGATGTAAAAGCGGAGAAATATATTTTATTGACAGGCAATGAAACAACCAATACAGAAGCTGTTGCTGTAAATGTTGCAAAACAAAAAGCAGAGCCGGGAGAAAAAATAAGCTATGATATTAAAACTGGCTTTGACAAAATTTGGCTGATACAAACAATCCTTAAAACTGATAGTTCTATCACTACAAATTACCTATCAATTACACAAGAAAATAGTTTTAAGAATGAGCTTCCTATTACAGATAATGAACGTGGGGGCATTTCTTTAAAATATGTATTTGTTAAACACAATCGGATTTTTACAGGGGATGAACATTTTGAAATACCATGGAGTAATAAAGAACTAATTATTTCTTATGAAACATTTAGAGATAAGGTGATGCCAGGCGGTAAAGAGAAATGGACACTAAAAGTTACTGGAAGCAAAGGTGAAAAGATGAGTGCGGAAGTTCTTACTTCGATGTATGATGCCAGTCTTGATTTATTCACAGACCATAATTGGAATAGGATCAATATTTGGCCAGACATTCGATTGGCAACAAGCGGCTATGTAGGATTTGCTTTTCATACTATTTTTTGGGAAAGCGATGTATTTGAAAATAGCCAATCAGAAAATTTCAATAAACTAAATTACTATTCCTTATCATTCTCAAAAAGGTATGATGAAATAATTCAAACATTTAGAAATGGAAATGGCGATTTCGACAACGTTTCTTTTAAAAAAAGTGTAGGTTCATATAGGTTAGTCTCTGCTCCAGTAGCTGCAGCAATGAACAATGAGGGCTTTTTGGCAACAGATTTATATGACTCAATTGGAAATGTTATCAGTCAAAAAACCGTTGAAACAGAAAAGAGGGAGGTGCCTGAAATAAAAGAAATCCAAATCCGCAAAAACTTCAACGAGACAGCTTTTTTCTTTCCTGACCTAACCACCGATGCAGAAGGCAATGTTTCTTTCAGTGTTACCATGCCCGAAGCATTAACGCAATGGAAACTGATGACACTGGCACATACAAAAGATCTGAAAAGCGGCTATACAGAAAAAACATTGGTAGCACAAAAGCCATTGATGGTACAGCCCAATGCACCAAGGTTTATGAGGGAAGGTGACAAAATGGAGTTCAGCGCCAAGATTGTAAACCTTAGCGATAATGCAATTAATGGAACGGCTGTGTTAGAATTGTTAGATGCTGCCACCAATAAACCTGTTGATGGATTATTTAAAAACATTTCGCCTACACAAAACTTTACTACTTCAGCAGGACAAAGCACTGTGGTGAAATATGCAATAGAAATTCCGCTTAATTTCAACAGCGCATTGACTTATAGAATTGTCGCTAAGTCAAATGATTTTAGTGATGGAGAAGAAATGAGCTTACCGGTTCTTACCAACAGAACATTGGTTACAGAAAGTATGCCTTTGAATTTGAGAAACACAACAAAGAAAGATTTCAAATTTGAAAAATTGCTGAACAGCGGCAATAGCAAAACTATCAGCAATCATGCATTAACTGTTGAGTACACCAGTAACCCTGCATGGTATGCAGTGCAGGCACTTCCTTATTTAATGGAGTATCCTTATGAATGTGCCGAACAAACTTTCAACCGCTATTATGCAAATACGTTGGCTTCTTATGTAAGCAATTCTATTCCTAAACTGAAAGCGGTTTTTGAAAAATGGAAAACAACAGACACTGCTGCATTGATGAGTAATCTTCAAAAAAATGAAGAATTAAAATCTGCTTTATTACAGGAAACTCCCTGGGTGATGGATGCACAAAATGAAGCACAGCAAAAAAAGAATATTGCATTATTGTTTGATATGGTGAAGATGAGCAGTGAAACAACAAAGAACTTAAGTATGCTGAAAGAAATGCAAAGTGAGAATGGTGGCTTTGTCTGGTTTAAAGGCGGGCCAGATGACAGGTATATTACACAATACATTATCACCGGCATTGGGCATTTAAGAAAGCTGAATGCAATCTCTGCCAATGAAGGACAGCAGCAAAAAGATATAGTGGCAATTACTAAAAAAGCCATTCCTTATTTGGATAA
>JAZKGV010000040.1:0-9405 GCA_040385725.1 Bacteroidota bacterium
AAATATTACAACACCAACACAATCCGCCACACAAGTATGGGGCGATGGAAATATCTATAATGGTATTGCACCGGGTTATACAAATGATATCATACCGGTTGGTGGAAGTATAGTATTAGATAATACAATGGCCACACCAAGAGTAGCATCAAGTATTTTTTATGATGGCAAAGACAAACTGTATTCATCCGGACAGGTTTCTGTAACACAGGTTTGCGGTGAACCCTCCACTATTGCGGTTCAATGTATGAAGACCAACGTTTCCGCATACCCCAGTGATTATGGAATGTCATTTACATTACCGGTGGGCCAGGATCTCCCAAGCCGTGATTTCCGATACACAGCACTTTTTATAAGGGCAGCGGAAAATAATACCACTGTTAATATAGACAGGAATAATGACGGAACTTTTGGCAACACATTTATTTTGAACGAGGGAGAGGTAATAATGGTGGATGAAAACACAGCACCGGCCGGAACACCAGTAAACGCAGGAGCTGTTATAACGAGTGATAAGCCTATTGGTGTGGATGCACATTTTGCAGGAGTAGATAATTATTCTTCAAGAGAAGTGCCGTTATTCCCGGCCACCTGGTATTCTCATACTTATTATACGCCGGTGCCAACTACAGGACCGGGCACTACTGGCACACTTGATACAGCAGTGGTAATGCTTTATAATAGTTTAAACAGGCCCATTAATATAAACTGGAGTTCAGGTATACCATCCAATGGTACAATAACTTTGGGAGCAAATTCATCTTACCGCTTTGCTATGCCGCAGTCATTAACAGCCGCATATAAATTTGAAAACCCAACAAAAGAATCATTTGTTGCACTTGAAATAGTTGACTCTTATACACCTGGGGGTGGGGGTAATGCAGGTGATACAAGAGACTGGGCTTTTAATCTTATTTCAGAAGCAAGGTTAACTGATTTTGCCAGTGTGGCATGGGCACCAGGTTCTACAGACATGACAAGGAACGACAACCCTATATGGTTAACCCCCAGTGCCAACACCACAGTATATGTAAAATATGACGGTGATATATTAAACGGCGTAAATACAAGCCCTTGCGGTATGAAGTACGATGTGGCCATACCTGTTAATGCACTCAATCATATCAGGATAAAAGATCCATCTGATAACAATCAAAGTGGTACTGCTGTTTATACCTGTAATGGAGCAAAAATTGCAGCCGTGTACGGTGAAGACCCTTCAACAGCACAAACGGCAAACCCAAGCTGGGATGTGGGCAGTACGATACAACCATTCTGTAAAGAAAAACTCCTTATTGCAAACGATGACTATGCAGTAACGATGGTGAATACACCAGTAACGATAAACGTTATAAGAAATGATGCCGGCTTTTTATCCATTATCGACCCAAGAACTGTTACTACAGATGATTTGCGCCAACCAAGCCATGGCACGCTTCAAATTAATAAAGATGGAAGTATCATATACATTCCCAATACCAGTTACATAGGAACAGATACATTCCAATACACAGTATGTTCCACCCCTACTCCAGTTGTATGTGCAACTGCAACTGTAATTGTTACTATTGGTTCATGCCCTTCACCAACTGGCAAAAATATTCTTTCAGGACAGGTGTTCCTTGATAAAAATGCAGATGGAACAAAGAATGATGGTGGTACCGGCTCCTATCCAGCTAAAGTTTATTTATATGTTGATGGAAACTGCAGCAATTCGATCAATACAAATGAATTGGTTGATTCTGCGGATGTTGATATCAATGGCTACTACCAGTTTATAAAAGCCCCGGAAAAAATTGTTGCTGACAATTTTGATCTTGCTAATGGTGGTAATAGTTGCGAAAAAGGTAACGATGGTAATACCCAGTGGAAAAATGATTGGAAGGATAATGCTGATCCTTCGGGTGGTTTCTGCCAGACTTCATCATCCAGTGCTGACGTAGAAATTGTTCAGGACAGCATATTCGGATATGCATTACGAATAGATGATATAAGCCGTTCAGCAGAAAGAGAGTTCAATATGCAAAATGCCACACAGGCCTATCTCAGTTTCTCTTTCCGCAAAGCAACCACATCTCTTACAACAGGTGAAAATGTGTTTGTACAATTATCAAGCGATGGAAGCACTTACAATACCATATACACGATTGCAGGCAACGGTACCTACAATCCAAATTATATCAGCATATCAAATATCAGCATCCCTGCAGGTACTTACAATGGCAATAATAAAACATTCTTCCGCATACTCACCAGCAGCAATGTTGATGAAGGCGATAATGTTTTTATTGATAATGTTTCGATCAAGTTTTTGCAATATGACCAGTGCTATATGGTCGGTATCAATACAGCATCGCTGGCATCTAACGCTTACTTAACAACCGCTTCAACAAAATCATTCACTTTTAATAATGCAGGCACCTGTGTTAACACAATGGATTTTGGGGTGAAAAGAATATTTACCTATTCTGTTAATGACGAAAACAGTACATGGCAGAATATGAATGTGAGCGGTACCGTAAAAAATAATGATTTTGACCAGGAAGGAAATACGCAAAACTTTGGCACATTCCTTAACCCATCAACAATGAGTGCCCTGTTAACGGGTGCCATTGTAAGAGGCACTGATAAAACAGGTGCTTCAATTCCAAATGCCGGCAATATAACTTTTGATGGAACTGGTAATTACACATTCGATCCATCACCATCATTCACAGGTGTGGTAACCATTCCATACAGGATATGTGATAACGGAAGCCCTGCGGCATGTGATACTGCCTATCTTTCTATTACAGTAGATCCTTTACCTGCAACAGGTAATTCGGTAATTGCAAATAACGATGAAGATGTAAGTTATGGTAATGCTATTACAGGTAATCTTTTTGTGAACGACAGGGATCCTAAAAATTATTCTTTCACATCAACACTGTTTAGCTACGATACCAATGGAGATGGTGTTCCGGATGTTACAACCATGCCAGGCAGTGCAACAGTTGCTGGTATTGATATTTATGGCAAGGCTGTTCCTAATGCAGGTATCTTATCCATCAGTACAAATGGGAATTATACTTTTACACCAACCAGTGGTTTTACCGGCAGTGTAGATGCATCATATATCATATCAAACACAGCAGGTGCAGTTGCTAGTGCAAACATTCACATTGATGTTTTGGCTGATATAAACGGCATTCAGAATGATCCACCATTTGCTGGTGACGACTTTGGTTATACCACAGTAAACAAGCCTGTAACCGGTTCATTTATCAGCAATGACAGGGATTCAAATGATGATACATTATCATTAAATGGAACAAAAATAATATCAGCCAGTATGGCCAATGCAATTGGTTCACCGGTTGCTACGGCCCAGGGTGGCAGTGTACAATTCTATTCAAACGGAACATATACATACACTCCACCAACGGGGTATATTGGGCCTGATCTGGTAAACTATACCATTTGTGATATTACACCTGTATCGCCACAACCATTATGTGCAAATGCTATTCTCCACTTGCTGGTTGGCCCGGGCATCAGCATTAGTGGTAAAGTATGGGATGATGGTAATGGTAATGTGATACCTGAAATAAGTTTTGAAAAGGTAACCAACGGAGACGGTGCGTTATATGTAAACCTGGTGGATGCATTGGGTTATGTGGTGGCCACTGCGTCTGTTGCTGCTGATGGCACATACAGCTTTAGTGATGTGGCCCCGGGAAGCAGCTACTCTTTGGTACTATCAACTATAAATGGTGTGGTAGGTACACCTGCGCCAAATGCAGCTTTGCCAGCTGGCTGGGTTAATACCGGCGAAACAAGAAATGGTACAATTGATTTTGGCGCTGTAGGTGTAATTGATAACAGAACGCTTGGTTTCAGCAATGTAGTAAACAATGATTTTGGTATTGAGCTATTACCAACTTCTGTTCCTTTCTATGTAAATATCGATCAGCCAACCGTAGGGCAAATAATTATTCTGAATGGCGGAAGCAATCCTCCGGTATTGAGTGGCAAAGACGTTGAAGACTGTGCGTCTGGATGTACCCTTGATGCAAGAAATGTGGTGATTGATATGGTGCCAAATAATGCTGACCTCTTTTATAATGGTGTGCTGGTAACAGCAGGGCAACTTCTCATCAACTTTAATCCTAACCTGTTACAGATTCAATTTACCAATGCAACACTTGGTTCAAAAACAACTGAGTTCAACTATTCATTTGTTGACTCAGCAGGTAAAAAAGATCCTGTAACAGCAGTGTATTCATTAAACTGGTTAACCTTACTACCGGTAAAAGGCCTTGAACTTACCGCACTAAAACCAGGAAAAAATGTAATGCTGAGCTGGAAGACATTAACAGAAATGAACTCAACCCACTTTGAAATTGAACGCAGCATAGATGGAAGGAACTATGTAAAAGTCGGCGCTAACGTAGCTGCCGCAGGCAACAGCGATGGTGAAAAACAATACCAATTGAGTGATGATGTAAGCGGATTAAATTCGCCGGTTGTTTATTACAGGGTGAAACTGTTAGACACTAAAGGTAAGTATGCTTATAGTAATGTGAGCACTGTAAAACTACCAGAGAATGGTGCAGTTATTAAAGTAGTGCCAAACCCTTTTATAGCCGACCTTACCATTACGGTGTCTGTTGAAAAAAGTGCTTCGTTTGGAATAAGGATGCTTGATATGGGTGGAAGGACCATTTTAAACAACACTCAAAAAATATCAAGGGAAACACCAACAGTTACATTAAGGAACCTCAATAATTTGACAAGAGGCGTGTACCTGGTTGAAGTAACTGATCTTGAAACAGGAAAGAAAACAGTGTTTAAAGTAGAAAAGGCTTATTAATAAGAACAGCCGTTTTAAAACTAAACCGAAAGAAAACAACAAATGAAAAAGAAATTTTTATTGATATGCATCGGCGCCTGTGCCACTACAAATATTTTTGCCCAGTCGTTGTTCACTTATGGCAATACAGAAGTAAGCAAAGATGAATTTATGAGGGCATTTAATAAGAACATAAGCCCTGATGTAAATAAAGAACAGTCGTTGAAAGAATACCTGCAGTTGTACAGCACCTTCAAACAAAAAGTGGCAGCGGCAAAAGAAATGAAATTAGATACGGCAGCTTCATTAAAGTATGATATGATGAACTTCCGCCACAGGCTGGAGAACGATTACACACCAGGGATAAAAGAAATATTTGAAAAGACAGGTTATAAGAAAAATACTGTGGTGATGGATGAAATGCTTTACCTGTATGCAGATAGTGCAGCCTATTCTCAAAGCAACCGCCAGTGGCCTGTTGCCAATGAAACCATTTTTTCATTAGGTAATACTGTAGTAAAAGGAAGTGAATGGCTTTCTTTTGCCAAAGAATATAAATTGAACAAGAATTTGTACAAAGGTGAAAGCAATAGCCAATTACTGGAAAAATTCATCCACACAACTGCCGCTAATTATTACCGCAAGCACCTAGAAGAATACAATGCAGATTTTAAATACGAGATGCAGGAATTCAGGGAAGGAAATTTGCTGTACGAGATAATGGGCAAAAGAGTATGGAATAAATCATCAGGTGACCAGGCCTCATTAAAACAGTTCTACGAGGCAAACAAAGAAAAATTTGCCTGGAACGAAAGCGCCCTGGTGGTGTTGATAAATGCAACAAGCTATGCTTACGCAGATTATGCTTTTGAAAACATGAAAAACGGGATGAGCTGGAAATTAATTGCAGAACAAAGCGAAGGCTCCATACAAGGAGATTCATCAAGATATGAACTATCACAATTGCCAATAAAAAAAGGAACTGAATTAAAAGAAGGAACCATAATGGGAATTGTAAAAAATAATTTTGATGAAGGCGCCAGTTTTATAAAGCTGATCAGGCTGTATCCTGCAGGCGTACAGCGTAGCTTTGAAGAAGCAAGAAGCCTGGTGATAAATGAATATCAAAAACACCTGGAAGAGAACTGGATGAAAGAGCTGGTAACTAAATACCCGGGGAAAATAAATACCATGGTATTTCAGTCATTATTAAGATAAGTAACTACAGCTAATAAAAATTAATGGGGCTGCCTTTGGCAGCCCCATTAATTTACAAATATTTCAGCGTTTAATTTTTTGATAATTGAAAATTAAACCCACCCATCACTGTAATACCAGGCATTGGATAACCATAATTAATTTGATACTGCTGGTCACTCAGGTTCTCCCCTTTTACAAACACATCCAGCAAATTATTGATGCGGTAACCAGCTTTTGCATTCAGCAAAACATAATTGTTTTGTATTGAAAATCGGCCTAACTGTGTATAAAGACCATTAACAGCCTGCACATTTACATTCATAGAAAACTTACTATGATTATAATTCACCCCAACATTTAATAAATGCTTTGGCGCTGCCAGCACAGGTTCTTTTACATCAGTATATCCGTAAGCAAGCATTGCCGTAAATTGTTTATTGATAAGATACTTTGCGGATAATTCAACACCTGTATTATTAAAACTACCGGTGTTTACATTCTTAGGCCCGCCGTTTTGAAAAACAGTTTGTATCAAATTATCACCCTGCACATTAAATACAGTGCATTCCAGTGTAAGTTTTCTATCTGCCAATTGCTGGTTGATGGTAAATTCATAATCCATCATTTTTTCAGGGTTAAGCAATGGATTAGCAGGAGGAAAAAGATAAAGGTCTAAAATAGTAGGACTGCGGAAACCTTTTGATACAGCAGCTTTTAATGTAGTGTTTTTGCCTGCAATAAATGATATACCACCTGAAGGCACCAGCACATCGCCAAACACACTATGATGCTCCAAACGTATGCCAGCACTTACAATTAATTTTTCAGCAATAGTTTGCTGCGTAAGCAAATACGGAGCATAGGATGTTACTTCATGATCACCAAATACAATTCCCTGCCCGTTCATTGCAAAAATATTTTCCGCTTTGCCGCCGTATTTTTTATAATCAAACCCAACAGTAGTAATATTATTTTTTATGTAACGTAATGATTGAGAAAATGCCAACCCATAATTTCCATCAACAGAGCGGAAACCATCAGTGATCTTATGAATGCCATAATTATAAAACAATTGCAGGTTGCCCGATGTCTTTACATAATTATTTGTAAGGTTTATATAAGATGAGCCACGGAAAATATCAATGGTATTACCAACAGGTCCACCTTCCATGCCAGGATCAGTAGCAATGTATTTAGCAATATTTGTTTCAGCATTTACAGTAAAATGATTTGAAATATCATAACCAACCTTAAAATATCCGTTGGTAATTTTAAAGCCTGAAGAATCCCTGTGCCCATCAGTCAGGTCATGGTTAAACGAAGCCATCATGTTAAACTTCTTTTTCTTCCAACCAAGGCTCACCATATATTTCTGTGTATTGAATGAGCCATACAATACCCTTGCATTAACGGCATAGCCATCTTTCTGCTGGTTACGGGTAATAATATTTACCACGCCACCCATTGCATTGGTACCATACAACACAGAACCTGCACCATGCAACACTTCCACTTTCTCCACATCAGATGCAACATAAGCATCCGGTAACGGGTGCCCGAAAATACCCATGAACTGTGGCACACCATTTATCAATACCAATACCCGGCTATTAGGGCTTCCGCTCAGTCCTCTCATAGTAATACTACCTGCAGAACCTGTGCTTACACCAAAACCAGTTACGCCTCTTTCGGTAACAAACAAACCGGGCACATTTTCAGATAATAAAGGCAGTAAAGCAGATTCGCTGCTCTTTTCAATTTGCTGGCGGTTAACTACTGTAATATTAAATGGTACATAATTTTTTGCAACGGATATTTTACTTCCTGTCACCACTACTTCATCCATTAATAATGCTGGCGGCTTTACAGTTGTATCCTTTTTTTCCTGCGAAAATACTGCACCAGTAAAAAAACAGGCAATGCCAACGATAAACAGACCTTTCATCTTTTTGAATATTGATTTGTATTACAGATTTACGGTAGAAATTCTCAAAAAACAGGTCAATATGCTATTGTAAAAGTTTGAGAAACCGGGTACTGTACGGCTTTTAAAAAATGATTGCAAATGTAGTGGCTGGTATTCTATAAAATGAAGTTTGCAAAAATAAAATTGAAATATGGTAACATTGTAGTAGAAATGACAGGAAAGGACCGCCTGAAAACCTTTCAAAAAATATAACCATGAATTTAAAAAACGCAAGCGTACTGGTGGTGGATGATGATACCGATGTGCTCACCGCCGTAAAGATGCTGTTGAAAACAGAAGTGAAAGATGTTACTACAGAAAAAAATCCTGAAAACATCCGTGCCTTATTTGCCGAAAAGAAATTTGACCTTATGCTGCTCGACATGAATTTCAACAGCAGCATCAACACCGGCAATGAAGGCATCTTCTGGTTAAAGAAAGTAAAAGAAATGAACAAAGACATGGCAGTGATCATGATCACTGCTTATGGAGATATTGACCTTGCTGTACGTTCGGTAAAAGAAGGCGCCACGGATTTTATTGTAAAGCCCTGGCATAATGAAAGGCTTGTTAGCACCATTACCGAAATATTAAAAAAGAAATCGGGAGGAAGTGCAGGCGCTTCTATGAAAGCATCTGTTGATTCTGTTATCGGCACACAACTGCTCGGCAACAGCGAGGTGATGCAGGAAATTTTTTACAAGATCGAAAAGATCGGCCCCACAGATGCTAACGTTTTAATTCTTGGTGAGAATGGTACTGGGAAAGAATTGGTGGCACAGGCTATTCATCAAAAATCAGTGAGAGCAAAAAATGCCTTTGTAAAAGTGGATGTAGGTGCATTGACAGAATCCTTATTTGAAAGCGAATTGTTTGGCCACAAAAAAGGTGCTTTTACCGACGCAAGGGAAGACCGTGCCGGCAGGTTTGAAGCAGCCAATGGTGGCACTCTATTTTTAGATGAGATCGGAAACATCTCTTTGCAACAGCAGGCAAAATTATTGTCAGTATTACAGAACCGTAAAATAATGCGGCTTGGCAGTAATGAATTAATACCAATTGACATCCGCCTTGTGTGTGCCACTAACTTACCATTGCAGGAATTAGCGAATGAAAGTAAATTCAGGAAAGATCTCGTCTACCGTATTAACACTGTTGAAATAACATTACCGCCGTTAAGAAAAAGAAAAGAAGATATTATAATGCTGGCAAATCATTTTGCAAAATTGTATGCAGACAAATACATAAAACCTGTTCCTGAATTTGACGCAGCCTGCAAAGAGAAGATGCTGCAATATCATTTTCCCGGCAATGTAAGGGAATTGCAATATTGTATTGAAAGAGCTGTTATCATGAGTGAAGGAGAAGAATTAAAAGCCAGCGACATTATTTTTTCTCCGCTTGAATC
>JAZKGV010000040.1:9506-10868 GCA_040385725.1 Bacteroidota bacterium
TTAAGTAAATATGAAATTTAAAAGATTTGAACTTGCACTTATCATTCGTATTGCTTTACTGCTTTTGGTTTTAAGCGGTGTGGCATTCATGCTTACACATGGATATCCATCTATTGGTGTTGTGTGCTGTGTTATTATTGCTTTCCAGATCTTCGATCTCTATAGATTCACCAATAAAAGCAATGAAGAACTGCAGCAGTTTGTAGAAAGTGTCCATTACCGTGATTTCTCCAGGAGGTTTGATGAAAAAAATGCCTCCACTGCCCTGCTGCCAATGCGTAAAGGTTTCAACGAGATCAACACTACTTTTAAATCCATCACCAAGGAAAAAGAAACACAATATGTTTACCTGCAAAAAATATTAGAGCTGGTTGATACCGGCATTCTTTCTTATGAACATGCCACAGGTGAAGTAATGTGGATGAATGAAGCGCTGAAACAAATGTTGCAGGTTCCGTATATAAAAACAATACAGGCATTAGAGCGCCGTAATCAGGTAATGTATGACGAAATAGTTGCTGTACTGCCCGGCGAAAAAAAAGTAGTAACATTAAAAGGAGACAGGTCGTCTGTGAAAGTATTGCTGAGCGCCACTGCCTTTCAAACAGAAGACAGGAAGTATAAGCTCATTGCTTTTCAAAATATCAACGAGGCATTGGAAGAAACGGAATCAAAAGCATGGGCAAAACTGCTGAATGTAATGACACATGAGATCATGAATTCTGTGGCACCCATTTCTTCCCTGGCAGATACTTTAAAAAACAGGTTGAAGGCTGCCGTTAGTGACCTTGAAAAAAGTGGACCGGTGGATGACCTGGAAATAGGTATAGAAACCATCAAGCGCCGCAGCGAAGGTTTATTAAAATTTGCTGAAACCTACCGTAACCTTAATAAGATAACCAAACTCTCTCTTGAACAGGTGTATGTTCGTGATCTTTTTGAAACACTCCACAACCTGATGGAGCCAACCTTTGAAAAGAAGAACATTGAATTGGAAATTATTTTAAAAGACCCCGACCTGATGGTGCAGGCTGATGTGAACTTAATTGAACAGGTACTCATCAACCTGGTGGTAAATGCCGCCGAAGCTGTTAAAGACAGGCCAGAGCCAAGAATACAATTATCCGCTTATATCACTCCCAACAATAAGGTTGTAATTAAGATTGCTGACAATGGTGTTGGTATGCCGGAAGAGTTATTGGAGAAAATATTCATTCCTTTCTTCAGCACAAGAAAAACCGGCAGTGGCATTGGATTAAGTTTATGCAAACAAATTATGCTGTTGCATAAAGGAACCATACAGGTGCAAAGCAAGGAAGGAGATGGCACTGCGTTTTTGTTGCAGTTTTAAAATAAAAAGAC
>JAZKGV010000041.1:0-18687 GCA_040385725.1 Bacteroidota bacterium
AGGCAGATCAAAAAACAAAGCATTGAACGAAGCTGCTGTAATAAGTGCAAGACAGTTAAGTACGGATGAAGCTTTTAAATACGCCGGCACAAGAAATGACCCCAGCCGTATGGCACAAAACTTTGCTGGTGTAAGCGGCAGCAATGACGGACGAAACGATATCATCATCCGTGGCAATTCACCATCAGGTGTGTTGTGGAGAATGGATGGTATTGATATTCCCAATCCCAATCACTTCAGCACATTGGGTTCTACCGGTGGGCCGGTGAGTATTTTGAATATTAATACTTTAAAGAACTCTGATTTTTTAACCAGCGCCTTTCCTGCACAATATGGTAATGCCATTGCCGGTGTGTTTGACCTTCGTTTAAGAAATGGTAATGCAGATAAAAATGAATTTATCGGGCAGATGGGTTTTAATGGTTTTGAGTTTGGTGCAGAAGGGCCGCTCAATAAGTCAAACAGATCATCTTATTTAATTGATTATCGTTATTCAATGGTGGCGGCGTTGCAAAACCTGGGGCTTAAATTTGGCACAGGCTCTGCCACGCCGTATTACCAGGATGTAACTTTTAAAATAAATATGCCTACAGCCAAAGCAGGCACTTTCAGCATTTTTGGTTTGGGTGGAGAAAGCCATATACATTTTGAACCGGAGAGCCAGGGCAAGGATAATTTATATTCTTCCAATGATGGTACACAACGTGACAGGAATTTTAAATCACTATCTGGTGTTGTCGGTTTATCACATTTGTATTTTTACAACAGCAACACTTCTGCTAAAACAACTTTTGCAGTATCTGGTTTTTCCTCCAGATATGACGAAGCGATAGTAGAAGAAAACAAAGCCAACAAACCGGCTTTTTACAGAAAGAATGACCTGGTAAAATATTCCCTAAGCCATACGTTTAATAAAAAGATAAACAGTAAGAACCAGTTTGCCGCCGGTGTGGTGGCAGATATAAACAAATTGAAATTATACCAGGATTACATCAGGGATGGCGACTCTACTTTAAGTAATTTGTTGGATGTAAATGAAACAGCCGTATTACTCAAAGGCTTTGCCAGCCTGGCACATCGCTTTACTGATAAACTCTCTACAAATATTGGTGTATATGTGCAGGATTTTACAGTGAACAACAGTATCAGTGTGGAACCAAGATGGAATATCAGGTACCAGTTAAAACCCAATCAATCCATTTCGTTTGGTGCAGGATTGCATAGCCAGGCACAACCGTTAGAAGTGTATTTCTATCAAAGCCGCAACAATGCAGGGCAGGCGATACTTACCAATAAAGAACTGGATTTTGTAAAGAGTGCCCAGGCAGCTTTAGGCTATGATATTAATATTACAAAGTATTTCCGGTTGAAAACAGAATTGTATGGACAATACATTTATAATACAGCCGTGGAGAAAACCCCTTCTTCTTTCAGTATGCTGAACGCAGGCAGCGATTTTGGTTTTCCTGATAAAACCAATTTGGTGAACAATGGCAAAGGATATAATTATGGTATTGAACTGACGGCAGAAAGATTTTTGCACAAAGGTTTTTATTACCTGTTGACGGTATCGTTGTTTGAATCAAAATACAAAGGCAGCGATAATGTATGGCGCAATACAGCTTTCAACAGTAACTATGTGGTGAATGTATTGGGCGGTAAAGAATGGAAACTGAATACAAAAACAACTTTTGGTATTGATACTAAATTGACGGTTACGGGTGGCCAACGTTACAAACCTTTTGACGTGGATGCTTCTGAAAGTGCTGGATACATAGTTTACAAAGACAATGAAGCCTATAGTTTGCAGAATGACACTTATATCAGGTGGGATCTAAAATTTTCATACACAAGAAACCTGCGTAAGGTTACACAAAAGTGGTATATAGACCTACAGAACCTTACCAACAGGGAAAATATTTATATCAGGACGTTGAATCCAAAGACAGGAGTGGAAAGCCAGATAAACCAGATGGGATTGTTTCCGAATATAAATTACCAGATCACGTTTTAAGTTGTTTCCCACAAAGGCACAAAGGCGACAAAGTATTTTCTTGGTTTGCTTCGTGGCTTTGTGGGAAATGTATTTAACTTTATATGATAATGAAGAAACACAATTGCAGGATAGGTTTTAATGACGGAATGCTGATGCTGATCGGTATTCCGTTATTGGCGTTTATTATCCCGATCGTGTTTTTCAATTGCCGGTTCAACAGGCCGCCATTTCTTACCTGGGATAAATACTTTACAACACTGTTCATTACATCGGTTATTTGGGTAGGCAACCGTTATATCATGATCTATAGCCGGAAAAAATTTCCATTATTTGATGATGTAAGAAAAAGAATATTTTACCAGTCGGTATTGATGTTGATATTTACACTTACAGCTAACATCATAATGTCTATAGCATTTAAAAAAACATTTAATGATGAAGGTGTTGGCCTCACTCTTGCTGATAAATTAATACATTCTAATTCTGCTGCCATATTCTGCACCATTATGATCATAGCAGTTTATGAGAGTATTTTCTTTAGCCACCAGCTACGCCACTCGATACAGGAAACGGAAACCTTGAAAAGAGAAAGCCTGAATGCACAGCTTGATGCATTGCGTACACAGGTGAACCCACATTTTTTATTTAACAATCTCAACACACTTGTTTCTCTTATTCCTGAAAACCCAAAACATGCTACTGATTTTGTTCAGCAGTTATCAAAAGTATACCGGCATATACTGGAAGTGAAGGATGAAAAAAGCATTTTACTAAAAGATGAACTGGCGGTATTAAAGGCGTATGCTTTTTTATTACAAACAAGGTTTGGTAGCAATCTTTCAGTAAACATTGATGTGCCTGATGAAAAATTGAATAAGAGAATTGTTCCGCTTTCATTGCAGTTACTGATGGAGAATGCCATCAAGCACAATATTGTTTCTGCCGACAAACCGTTGCAGATAAATATTTTTTCGGACAATGGCAGCCTGGTGGTAGATAATAACCTGCAGATGAAGAAACAAATTTCTGAATCAACCGGCATCGGGTTGGATAATATCCGCAACCGCTATAAATTGCTCAGCGATAAACCGGTGAAAGTAACTGAAACCGAAACCAACTTTACTGTTTCCATTCCATTAATAGAGAACTGATGAAGGTTTTTATAATTGAAGATGAAATACCTGCAGCCAACCGGCTCAGTAAATTACTGCAGCAACAAAATAATGAAATAGAAATTGTACACAAGGCAGACAGTGTGGAATCTGCCGTTCAGTATTTACATTCTTCTCCCGCCATTGACCTGGTGTTTATGGATATACAGCTTGCCGATGGCCAGAGCTTTGATATTTTTGAACAGGTGCAGGTAAAAACGCCTGTTATCTTCACTACAGCATTTGACCAATATACATTAAAAGCTTTTAAAGTAAACAGCATTGATTATTTGCTAAAGCCTATTGATGAAAAAGAATTGGAGAGAGCTTTGAATAAATACTACAACTTTTACCAGCAAAAGAAAGGGGAGAATTTTAGTGAACGGATGATGAAGATGATGCAGGAAATGAATGTGGTGAAATACAAGGAACGCCTGCTGATAAAGCGTGGACAGCAATTGAGTTATCTTAAAACAGAAAACGCAGCTTATTGCTTTGCCGATGGAAAACTTTGTTATGCGGTTGATTTCAATGGTGCAAAATATTTGCTGGAGAATAATCTTGGGCAATTGGAAGAACAATTACAACCATCTTCTTTCTATCGTATCAACCGCCATTTATTGGTGAACATTGAAGCAGTAAAGAAAGTGCACACCTGGCTTGGGGGAAGATTGAAATTAGAGATACTACCGTCCACCACCGCAGAAACAGTTGTAAGCAGGGAAAGAGTGAACGGGTTTAAAGAATGGCTTGGGAAGTAAAATTTTCCATTGTCAGGTTGAGAAAATAAAATAAAAGGCAATAATAACCACCGCTAAGATTATCGGAAATCCTAAAACGGCAAATTGTTGCCCCTCATTTTTCAGTAAGTGACCAAAAAATATTGTAACAATACAAAGCAGCAACGGTATTATTGAAACTGTAATGCTGAATCCATCTGAATTAAGTACACCTATATTTTCCTTTACATACTCATCATACCCGTAAGATTCGATCCTGATCGCTTTGTTAAAGATCAATGATCTTGTTACAGAAAAAGAATCCCCAATATGATAATATCTGAATAGCCAGTTGGGAACCTTGTATTTATTTCCCTTAGTGTCTATAATAAAATCAGTGCTATGCCCCGGCCTTGAAGCCCTGTTTCCGGCGGACAATACAACATCTTTACTGCTTACAACAACAGTTTCAGGTTTTTTTATAAAACAGTAGTTGTCAAAAATTAAAAGTGAAACAATTAAAAATATTACACCGCTTACAATCTTGTGAGTTCTTGTGATCATGAATATAAATTGCTGTACTAAAGTAGCTTTTTATTTAGAAGAGAGTTGTTGTTAAGAGATCCAAATTTAGCATTGTATGAAATATTTTATACTAACCATAACATTTTATTTTAATTGTGTTTTCTAACTTACCCAACCATTTCCTTCTTTATCCAAGTTTATTATACAAAACATCCTTTATGAAAAAATTACTTCTTCCTTTGTTGCTGCTGATAATGATAAAAGCAAACGCACAAAACAAAAACTCTTTTTCTGTTCATTTTGACCTTGACAAATGGAACCTTACTGAAGATGCCATAGCAAGCCTCGACAGTTTTGTTTCAAAGAATAATGACTCTATAAAACTAAAATTGTATGGCCACACAGATATAATGGCAGGTTATGAATACAACGATGCATTGTCATTGAAGCGAACTCATACAGTGAAAAACTATCTTATACAAAAAGGATTTAAGGCTGGTAATATCATTGAAGAAAGAGGTTTTGGTAAACGCAGGCCATTGAACAGGAACCATGGTGAGCAGGAAATGTTTTTGAACAGGCGTGTTGAGATAATGCTGGAAGGCGAGGAGAGTGTTGTTGCTGTTAAAACACCCTGCGATGAAAAGCCCTTTAAAACTTTGACAGAAGAAATAGAAGACACCGCAACAACGTCAGGCAGGAACATTGTTTTAAAGAACATGAATTTTTATGGCGGCACCCATGTTATCATCCCTGAATCAGTACCGGTATTGCTTGAACTGGTGAAAGTGATGAAGAAAAACCCGAAACTCGAAATAGCAGTGGAAGGCCATATCTGTTGCCAGGAAGGAAATGCGGATGGAATAGATATGGGAACAAGAACGCCTAACCTTTCAGAAAACAGGGCGAGGGAAATATGCTATTATCTTTCTAAAAACGGCATTGCTTCAGCAAGGTTGCAGTACAAAGGCTTTGGGCATTCAACACCACTGCATCCTTATCCTGAAAAAACAGAAGATGAAAGGGTGCAAAACAGGAGGGTGGAAATAAAGATCCTGAAAAAATAATTTTACAAAGGCAGGTAATTTTTACCTGCCTTATTTTATTCAGCTTCAACTAAAAAAGTAACTGGCTGCCGGCGATAAGCTTTTACCGGTTTGCCATTCAGTTTTGCTGGATTCCAGTCGGGGCTTTTCTTTAACACCCTTATTACTTCCGCCTCTAATCCATATCCATGGTTAGTTTCACATTCTATATCACTCAGTTTCCCTTCTGTATCCACAATAAATCTTGCTATTACCTGGTAGCGGCCTATGGGAGCTTTATTTTTTCTTGGCACATTTGTTTTCATTGTTTTTTGTAAAAATTCTGTCCAGGCTTCTAAACCTCCGGGGAAAGAAGCTTCCTGCTCAACTTTTACATAGGCTTTAGTCGAATCAAATTTATCATCAACCGGCGGAGATACAACCTGTGCATGTAGCTGTGCTGACAATAAAAGAGTAAGGGCAAAAAAGGTGGTACTTTTTTTCATGATCAAAAATTGGGTTATAAATTATAAGAGTCTGGCTAAACTACTATTTTTCATTCTTAATTCTGAAAATATTTACAGCATTGCCATTGTAAACAGTTTGACCATTCTTTTTCATTCCAATTTTTCTTGCCACCTTTTCAGAAGGAAGATTTATAACACTGATGATCGAAATAAGTGATCCCGAAAATTTATTTTCAAAAGCAATATCCCTGCATTTAACGCAAGCTTCGGTTGCATAGCCTTTATTCCAGTATGCAGGCAGTAATGAATAAGCAATCTCCAGTTCTTTTTTGCCATCAATATTTTGTACCAACAATCCGCAATGGCCAATTAATTTGCCGGAAGATCTTTCTATCAATGCATTCATTCCTCCTAAATTATTTTCATAACGATTGAATTGTTTTGCATACCATTTTTTACATTCTTCTTCAGGAGTTCCTTTTTCTTCCACCCAATATAATGATGTGGATGGGTCTTGATGAAAAACCAGCCAGTTATTAAAATCCGTTTCTTTTATTTTCCGGAAAAGCAATCTTTCAGTTTCTTCTCCATCCAGTAAATACTTCATGCTGCAATGCTAATAAAAATTATTTCAAAAAAAATACTGGCGGCTTTTATGCAATCGCTTTTCTTTTTTCATCCATATCCAAACAAACACAACTTTATGAAGAGAATTACTATTGCTGTTATCATTTTTTTAACAACTGCCACAAATGCTTTTTCACAGGATACTGCCCGTGCTGATGCTTCACTTTCTGCAGCCACCGTATATTTTGGTTATGGTGCTGAGCTTACACACAATGCCAAAATAAGTATAAACACCGGCACAAAGAATATTGTCATCAGCCAGCTAAGCACCAATATTGACATCAACAGCCTGCAGATAAGCCTGCCCGAAAGTGCAGCGCTGTTATCGCAACAATTCTCTGTGTTTACACCAACAGTGCCTGTAGTAACAAATGTTTTGATAAAGAAATTCCAGGACAGTATCAGGCTTTACCAGAAAGAAGGAGCCCGTAACCGCAACAATACTGCCATTCAGCAGGATATTTTAGACAAGACAAATAAACTGATAGAGTTGGTGATAACCAACCGCAAAAATGAAGTGATCACCAGCGACGAAGCGCTGAAGTTGATAAATGCAAACAATGATAAGATAGAAAAAATTAAAACAGGTTTATACAAGTTGAAAGAAGACTATGATGAGCTGCAGGAAAAAATAACTGGCTTACAGGTAAAAATAGATGAAGAACAAAACAAACCGACCAAGCCTGTTAAATCATACGGACAGTTAACGCTACAGGTGATCTGTAACAAAGCAGGCGAGATACCGGTATCATTCAGCTACTTTACCAATACGGCAGGTTTTACACCTTTGTATGATGTAAGGGTGAATTCAAAAACGAATGAAATAAGGTTGGTGTACAAAGCCTCTATTACACAATCAACCGGGATTAACTGGAAACAAACTAAGTTGACATTAAGCACCGCTAACCCCAGCTGGAGTGGTACGGCGCCCTTACTTACACCATGGTATTTGCAGCAATACACACAGCCATTGTATAAACAATTGCAACCTGTGGTGAATAACTATTATCAGAATAATATTCAGTCAATTGTTGCTGATGATAAAAAAATGATGGATGAAGTTGTTGTTACTGGTTATGGCACAGCCAGGAAAAAAGAAGCTTTTGGAGCGGTGACAACCGTTGACCCTTCCACGCTCCAACGCTTTACTACGTTAAGCGAAAGCCAATTGAATACAAATTTTGAAATTGACCTGCCTTACAATATTGAAAGCGATGGACAGGTACACAGTGTTACCATTAAAGAAGAAAAAATTGATGCCACACTTAAGAACTATGCAGTGCCTAAATTAGACAGGGATGCTTACCTGCTGGCTGAAATAAGCGACTGGCAAAAGTTAGACCTGCTTCCAGGCGTGGCTAATATCATCATGGATAACACATATCTCGGTAAATCTGTGATCGATCCAAACAGCACTGCAGATACATTAAACCTTTCTTTAGGAAAAGATAAACGTGTTGCTGTAAAAAGGATGGCTGTAAAAGATTATACCAGCACCAAAACAAGTGGCAATACCACCAAACAAATATTTACTTATGAATTAACAGTAAAGAATAATAAAACAACTGATGTGGAGCTTTTATTAAAAGATCAATATCCCATCAGCACCATTAAGGATGTGGAAATAAAATTGGAAGAAAGCAACAATGCAATGGTGAATACGGAAAGCGGCGTACTAACCTGGAAAATTTCATTAAAACAGGGCGAAAGCCAGAAAGTGCGGTTTACTTACACCGTAAAGTATCCAAAGGAAATTAAAATTGCGAATTTGTAACCAACAACAAAAGGGCTGTCAATCAAGACAGCCTTTTTTAACGCCTGGGGCAATGTGATTAAATTAAAGAAACCCATCTCTTCCCTTGCCCGATTTCATTATTTTTGCCGCATGAGCATTGTAAGCAGCATCCAGCAAAGTGTAATTAGCAGTTTAGCCGGTTTGTACAACCAGCCTTTTACAGAAAAGGATTTCCAGGTAAACCAAACCAAGCCGGAGTTTGAAGGTGATTATACCGTGGTATTATTTTCATTGGTAAAATCTTTAAAGCAATCGCCGGATGCAATTGGTACAGCGCTGGGCAATGATCTTGTAAATAAAAATCCACAACTGTTTACAGGGTATAATATCATCAAAGGATTTTTAAACCTTTCCATTGCAGATACATACTGGACAGCGCTGCTCCAAAAAAATCATGCAGATGTTTGTTATGGCAAAAAAGAAATGAATGGAAAGAAAGTGATGGTGGAATATTCATCACCCAATACTAACAAGCCATTGCACCTTGGCCATTTAAGAAATAATTTTTTAGGCTGGAGTGTGAGTGAGATATTAAAAGCAAACGGGTATGAAGTAATAAAAAGCGCCATTG
Source organism: Bacteroidota bacterium (assembly GCA_040385725.1). Classification (GTDB taxonomy): domain Bacteria; phylum Bacteroidota; class Bacteroidia; order Chitinophagales; family Chitinophagaceae; genus Ferruginibacter. The sequence continues at coordinate 8,877 of JAZKGV010000041.1, forward strand.
TAAACGACCGTGGCATTCATATCTGCAAGAGCATGATCGCATGGCAGCAATTTGCCAATGGCGAAACACCGGAAAGCACTGGTATAAAAGGAGATCATTTTGTAGGCAAATACTATGTACAATTCAATGATGCGTATAAAAAGCAGGTGGAAGAATTGATCACTGCCGGCAAAACAAAAGAAGAAGCAGAGAAGGAAGCACCGATTATGAAAGCAACACAACAGATGTTGCTTGATTGGGAAGAAGGAAAACCGGAGGTAATTGAATTGTGGAAGACAATGAACCAATGGGTATATGATGGGTTTGCTGTTACCTATCAAAGGATCGGCAGCGACTTTGACATCACCTATTATGAAAGCAATACTTATTTATCAGGAAAACATATTGTACAGGAAGGCCTGGATAAAAAAGTATTCTTTAAAAAAGATGATAACAGCATCTGGATCGACCTGACGGCTGATGGCCTGGATGAGAAAATTGTACAGCGTAAGGATGGTACTTCAGTTTACATCACACAGGACATTGGCCTTGCCGAACAAAAATATGAGCAGTACAAAATTGACCAGAGCATTTATGTGATAGGCAATGAACAGGATTACCACATGAAAGTGCTGAAACTTATTTGCCAGAAAATGGGAGTGGGGAATGCAGAGGGCATTTATCATTTGAGTTATGGTATGGTGGAACTTACCAGTGGCAAAATGAAAAGCAGGGAAGGCACCGTGGTGGATGCGGATGATTTGGTAGATGAAATGGTGGCAACATCAAGACAGCATACAGAAGAGTTGGGAAAAGTAAAAGATTTTACAGAAGAAGAATTGAAAGAGTTGTTTGATACATTGGCATTGGGTGCCATGAAATTTTATTTGCTAAGGGTTGATCCTAAAAAGACAATGGTATTCAATCCGAAGGAGAGTATCGAGTTTCATGGCTTTACCGGGCCGTTTGTGCAGTACACTCATGCCAGGATAAGAAGTATTCTTCGTAAAATTGAAAGTGGAAAATGGAAAATGGAAAGCGCTAAAACCACTGCGCTGTTGCCATTGGAGAAGGCAGTAATTGTTTTACTGGAACAATATCCTGCTGCTATTGAGCAGGCTTGTAACGAACACAATCCATCAGTGATCGCCAACTATGTTTTTCATGTGGCACAAACCTTCAATTCATTTTATACAGAACATTCTGTTACCAATGCCGAAACGGAGGAAAAGAAAAACCTGCGTTTGCAACTGGCGAATATGACAGCGAATGTGATCAAAAGTGGAATGGAATTACTTGGGATAAGAGTACCGGAAAGAATGTAAATACCCCTCCGCCCCTAAAGGGGAACGTTGGGTCTGATATTGATAAAACATTTCAATTGATAATATTTATCCCAGCATCATCTTCAGTGCATCTTTAAATTGTATTGGTTGATAGCCCAATTCTTTTTTTGCCTTATCAATTATAAATCCTGTTTTTAATGGCCGCTGTGCCGGTTGTGCAAATGTGTCCGCATTTACTTTCGTCATCAAACTTTTATCTAAATGCAGGTGATCAGCAACAGCAGTTGCCATATCATAAGGGCTCATACCTTCTTCACCGGAAATATGATAAATACCTGCTGCATTTTTTTCAACAACTAACAAAACCCCCTTTGCCAGGTCTTCTACATAAGTTGGTGTGCGCCATTGATCGCTTACTACTTTAATTGGTTTGTTGTTTTCTAAATTTTCTTTTACCCAACTGATGATATTGCTGCGGTTGCCAACTAAAATGTTTCCATACACTAAAACAGTTCTTACTATAGCCCAATTAAGTCCGCTTTCCATTACAGCTTTTTCTGCAGCCAGTTTACTGCTGCCATAATAGTTTAAAGGATTAGGAATATCAGTTTCTTTGTATGGACCTGCAGTGCCGTCAAAAACAAAATCAGTGGAGATATAAATAAACTTTGCACTGATACTTTCTGCAGCGCTTACCAAAAACCTTGTGGCAGTTACATTAATGTTCCAGCATTCCACAGGGTTTAGTTCACATGGATCAGGCTGCGTCATAGCTGCTGCATGAATGATAATACCCGGTTTATGAAAAGGGATAAGATGATTTACTGCAAGAGCATCGGTAATATCTAAAGAAAAATATTTGTAACGATCTGAAATATCAAAAGGCAAACGGCATTCACCTTTTCCTGTGGCAATAATTTCATGAGCCGTTGTTTCAATCAGCATTTTTATTAAATGCTGGCCGAGCAAACCATTAGAGCCTGTTATTAAGATCTTCATGCAGTAAATATAAAACACAAAATCATCATCACGTTCGCTTTAGCCCTTGTCTTCATGAGCCGACACTTAATCACTTCTTTCAACTCCCATTTTTTTATCCCCCATATCCTCCCTATTTTCACCTCATGCCGGTAACAAACCCACATATTCAAAACTTACTCCGCTGTATCGACCTGGAAGAAAAAGAACAGGTGCAGCGTTATAGTTTAGACCAGCAGCATACATTAAAATCCTTAAAAGCAGAAGGGTTGGCGCTGCATCCTATCATTGTTACACGAAGAAATTTTGGCTATGCAGATTATCCTGAAATAAGTTTCCGGTTGGCATTTCCACCAGAAGCAAATATGTTTAAAGATGGTGCCGCCATAGAATGTTTTTGTGCAGGGGAGGAGCCGGTAAAAGGAGTGTTATTAAACCTGGATGGCAAGTCTGGAGAGTTCCGTTTGTTTGCACCCGATTTTCCTGACTGGGTAGAAGACAATGGCGTGGGAATAAAACTGGCACCAGACCAGCGTACCACCAGCATTATGAAAACGGTGCTGAATAACCTCGAAGCAAATAAGGAATTGTACAAGCTTTTTCAATACCTGCATGGCGACACTTCAATTCAGGTAGAACAGCCTGTTGTACAAAATACTGCACTAACGTTCAGCAACAGCCGTTTAAATGAAAGCCAGCAACAGGCGGTAAAAGCCATTACACAAAATGAAAGCATCTGCATTGTACATGGCCCGCCGGGAACGGGTAAAACCACCACGTTAATAGAAGCCATTTATCAATTGGTAAAAGATGGAGAAAGAGTATTGGTATCAGCACCAAGCAATACAGCGGTTGATAATATTGCAAAAGGTTTATTGGCAAAGCAACTCAACTTATTACGTGTAGGTAATGCCAGCAAAACAGACGAAGCCATTTTTGCCCACACGCCTGAAGGGAAGTTAGCCAACAGCAAACAGCAGAAGGAAATAAAGCAATTAAAAATAAGAGCAGAAGAGTTTCGTAAAATGGCGCTGAAATACAAACGCAGTTTTGGCAAAGCAGAAAGGGAACAGCGCAACCTTTTGTTTAAAGAAGTAAAAAGTATCAGGACGGAGATAAAAAAGATACAGGCATACAATGAGGAAAAATTATTTGCAGAAGCGAATGTAATATTGGGAACACCGATTGGATTATACGATGCAGCAATCAATAACCTCCATTTTAAAACATTGGTGATTGATGAAGCCGGGCAATGTATAGAGCCACTGGCATGGACGATTTTTCCATTGGCAGACAAATATGTTTTGGCAGGTGATCATTTTCAATTGCCGCCAACTGTATTAAGTAACGAAGCCGCAAAGTTTGGGTTTAATAAGTCAATTTTAGAAACAGCCATTGCAACTGTAAAAAATGTTTTCTTGTTGAATGTGCAGTACAGGATGAAAGAATCCATTGCAGGTTTCAGCAGTAATTATTTTTATAACGGTTTGTTGCAAACAGCAGCTCATTTAAGCAACACTGGCGCTCACATTACTTTTATTGATACTGCCGGCAGTGGTTACAATGAAGTACATGGAAAAGATGGTATGAGTTTGCAGAATGAAGGCGAGTTGCAGATCGTTCGCAAGATAATAGAAACAGAACCGCTTGATGCTTCAGCAACAGCTTTTATTTCTCCTTATGCCGGGCAGGTGGCTGCAGCAAAGGAAATATTGCCTGCACAAATGCGGATCAGTACTATTGATAGTTTCCAGGGACAGGAAAAGGAAACCATCATTTTATCATTGGTAAGAAGCAATGACGATGGCGATATTGGTTTTTTAAAAGATTACCGCCGCATGAATGTTGCCATTACAAGAGCGAAGGAACAATTGTTTGTTATTGGTGACAGCGCCACCATTGGGGCAGATAATTTTTATAATTCTTTTCTTACTTATATAGAAAAAAACGGAACATACAGAACTGTATGGGAATTTGAAATGTAACATTATGAATAGAATATTTTTCTTCCTTTTATTCGTTATATTGCTTTCTTCTTCTTCATGTAAAGAAGATGTTACAAATAATTATGTGACAAAATTTGGACCAGACTTTAATTCTGAAAGAAAAAAATTAAACATACCATTACTGGATACTTCTTTTAGGCTTGTAGCCAAACACAAACTAGAAGATAGTATATGTTATTTGTCTTTTTCCAAGTCTGATGATAAGGATTCTTTAATCATGTCGAATAAAATTATGACAATAGTTAAGGGAGCATTAAACAGGGACGAAAGTTGTTTTTTGGGGAAGAGAAAATATGTAACTATTGATGGCACTTTTCTGGAAACTCTATTTATTTCCCTTTATAAAGATTCTATCAGCAATAAATATTTATGGGATTGTGAATTACACGACAGAGAGCCTCCTTATATCAAAATAACAAGAGATCAGGCTGATTCCATTCTGAAATCATGGAATATTTATCCATATTAATGAACATTCCTACTTCCATAAAAACTTTTCATTTTGCCAATACACAAGTGCAGGCTTATACACCCTCACTTGAATGGATGCAAAAGCAATTTGACAAAGATGAAAATAATGCTGCACCTTATTGGGCACAAGTATGGCCTGCTGCCAAAGCATTGTGTGAAGTAATTTCAAATGAACCAAACTGGGTAAAAGATAAACTGGTATTGGAAATTGCTGCCGGGCTTGGCTTACCTTCTTTATTAGCAGCACAATTTGCAACGCAGGTAATTGCTACTGATTATATGGAAGATGCAGTAGAGATGTTGAAACGTTCCGCTGAGTATAATAAACTAAGCAATTTGGAATGCCGTGTAATGGATTGGAATAAGCCGGATAAAAAAATAAAACCTGATGTATTGTTATTAAGTGATGTAAACTATGAGCCAGCCAGTTTTGACACTTTACATAAAGTTCTTGTAAGTTTTTTAGAAAAGGGAACAACTGTTTTGCTAAGCACACCGCAGAGATTAGTTGCTAAATCATTTATGGATCGTTTACAGCCTTACAGCATAAAAACATATAGCATTGATGTAAAGCATAAGGATGAAACAGTGTTTACAAGTGTATGGATCTTAAAACAACAATAGCAAAAACAACAGTATCTTAGTCCTGAATCTTTAATCAAAATACAAATAGATGAAGCGATTATTATCCATAGTACTGCTACTGTCTGGCTTGCAGGGGTTTGCTCAGCAAAAATTTATTGAAGTAACCGTAAGTGATACTGTATTGATAAAACCAGATTGTTTTATGTACAGGATCAGTTTAAGCCGGAGTGATAATGCCCTGGATACAATGGCTTATACAAACCCGGATACATACAAGTTGTTATTGCTGGCGAAGGCTGTAGCCCAAAGAACGAAGCTTGATTCTTTAAAAAAGCAATTAAAACAAAAAAACTTCCGTTGTGTTCCTGCCAGTATTAAAGAAGCTTATCAATTTAATACAGATTATATGTACGGAGGGTTTAACTATTATTTTGTTGATGTAATCACCAATACGACTGACTCAATAAAATTGCTTTACAATATTGTTTCTGAAAACAGGGATCTCTCTGGTGCATTTATAGAATCATTTACACTTAATAAAGCACCTTATGAAAAAAGGCTGTACCAGAAATTACTGGCATCTGCTCAAACTAAGGCAGAAACACTTGCTTTACTTAGTAAAAGAAAAGTTGGGGCTGTAATTTCTATTACTGAAGGTAAAGAAAAGGAAAGCCAGGGTTGGACGATTTATCCTCCGTTATCTGCAATTGCTGATAGCGCTGCACCAGGATGGCATACTACTATAAATGAACCAAATTATACAACTAATGAAACGGTGAACAATTATGTAATGGTTAATTCACTTGTAGTAAAGTATGCTCTTGAATAGCTTGGGTTAAAAATTATTATCGCAGCTTATATGCTATTCTGCATTACTTTTTTCTTTGCCTCTGCAGAACTTATCACCGGCACTATTTCAAAATCAGTAAGGTCGTTCCAATTGCTTATCCATTCATTTAGTTTATCGATTGAAGGCGCTTCCATTAATTGGTAACAAACAGTTACAGCTTCATTTATCCAGCTATTGATGTAAACAACATCATCCGGCATCATTCTTCCTTTTTCTGCAAAGCGCTGGTATATCTCTTTTATTTTTCCTTGCTTAAACCTTTCAATTATCATGTATTGCATACTGCTGCGTTTAATTTGCAATGCCTTCACTTGCAGTGATAATAAAATATGCATTCAGAATTAAATATATTACAAGCAGTACCTGTGCCGTGATCATATCAAAACGGTTGGCCTTTTTTAATTTATCTTCCTTAACCAATTTTAGTGCATAAGCCGAAGCAGCTACAACAAGAAAAATAAACAGTAAAGTAATACCATGCAGAATATCCACCAGTGTAAGCGATGTTGATTCCGGCAGCGACGAATCAATAATATATTTATTACCAATGGCAGCAAACAAAGAACCAACACTCAATCCAAAACGGGAATCAATATTATCAGCATGAATGTAAAAACAAGTGTAAGCAATTAAAAAAGCAACATACATTCCTAAAAACATTTTCCAGAAAAGGTCTGAAGCATCTCTTTTAAGGCCGATCTTAACTTTATAAGAACTGTATTCAACATGCGGTTTGCTAAGGCTCTCATCTCCAAAGGTGGTTTCATAAGATTTTTTACCGGCGGTAATATCAAAGCTGTCAATTTTCCAGCCTCTTAATGTAAAGCGTGGATCGAAGTGATTGCCAAATGTATCTGGTAAAAAAATAAGTGATTTGGAATCATATTGCGAATTCTCAAATGACAAACGAAGCTTCTGCCGGTCGAAAGGAAAATTCTTTATTCTCCACGAATCCTTCATCACACATTGTAGTTTCATCAATAAATAGACTTTACCATCACTGGTGTCAATTGTTGAGTAAGATTTTTCCACTTTTTTTGCCTGCGGAATTTCAAGGTTCTTATCAAAATCAAATTCTTTGTTCTTGTATTTCAACCAAAGCCACAGGTCAATAGTATATTCTTTTTGTTTAAAATCAATGTCGTGAATGCTGGTGATGTAGATGCCGGTTTTTACAGTATCCGGTGCTGTATCCTGGGAATAACTTTGAAAAGATATGAGCAGTAAAAGAGAAAAAACTATTGTCTTCATATATGTAGTGATATTGAACTATTATGTTTCGGCGCTAAAGATAGTTATAAATTAAGCTTCTTCAATTCTGCAACAGCATGATCGCATGCCCTTGCTGTAAGCGCCATATACGTAAGAGAAGGATTAACGCAGGAACCAGACACCATGCAGGAACCATCTGTTACAAATACATTGGGTACATCATGCATCTGGTTAAAACTGTTAAGCACTGAAGTTTTTTTATCCTTTCCCATTCTTGCCGTTCCCATTTCATGATTGGCATTGCCGGGGAAAGACATCTTATTTTGCACTTTTACATTTTTAAATCCTGCAGCTTCTAATATTTCTGCTGCGGTATTACCCATGTCTGCATTCATTGCCTTTTCATTTTCTTTAAACTCACAATCTATATTTATCAAAGGCATGTTCCATTTGTCTTTTTTATTATGGTTTAATGTAATGCGGTTGTCAGCATAAGGAAGACATTCACCAAAGGCATACATACCCATGCGCCAGTTGCCGGGCTCACTCATTGCCTCTTTTAGTTCAGCACCAATGCCATCAAATTGTTTCCTGTTCCTGTAAGCATTGCCGCCAAAATGATAACCACGTAAAAAAGATGCATCTTTTTTTTGTACGTTTCTGAAACGTGGGATGTATAAAGACACAGGCCTGCGGCCATAGTAATACATATCTTCAAAACCATCCACCTCTGCCGAAGCTGATATTCCTTTGTGATGATCCATTAAATTTCTTCCCAGTTGATCACTGTCATTGCCCAGGCCATTGGGAAAACGGGTTGAAATTGAATTAAGCAAAATGGAAGTAGTGCCAACAGTAGATGCATTTACAAAAATGATACGGGTATAATATTCTGTAGTGGTATTTGTTTCCGTATCCGTTACTTCAACACCTGTTGCTTTATTATTTTTTTCATCATACAATATTTTATTTACCAGCGAATGTGGCTTCAAAGTTAATTTGCCGGTGGCGAATGCCGCAGGCAATGTGCTGGCATTGGCACTAAAGTAAGCGCCAAACGGGCAACCACGGTGGCAAAGGTCCCTTGCCTGGCATTGTCCTCTTCCTTTTACTGGTTGTGTTAAGTTGGCGGTCCTGCCCATTATCACTTTCCTGTCGGTATACTTTGTTTCTATTTGTTGTTTGAAGAATTTCTCCACGCTGTTCATTTCAAATGGCGGCATAAACTTTCCACCAGGTAAATGTGTAATGCCATCATTGTTGCCACTAACGCCTATGAATGCCTCCACATGATCATACCATGGAGCAATATCTTTATAACGGATCGGCCAGTCAATCCCGATTCCTTCTTTTGTATTGGCTTCAAAATCCAGGTCGCTCCAGCGGTAGCAAGCCCTTGACCATAATAAAGAACGGCCACCAACAATATCTCCTCTTATCCAGTCAAAGCGTTTTGTTTCATCATAAGGATTGTCAAGATCATTTATGTAATAATGTTTATTGTCTTCCCGGAAAGACCAGTGCCGGCTTTGTATGGGATGTGTTTTTTTATCTTCAGGGGAAAGGCGCAGGCGGTGAGGAAATTCCCACACATCTTTGGTAGCTGTTTTATAACCCGGGTGTTGCACATTGCCGCCACGCTCAAGCATCAACACCCGTAAACCTTTTTCACACAACTCCTTTGCTGCCCAACCGCCGCTGATGCCGGAACCAATTACAATAGCATCATAGGTATTTTGTGCTTTTGCTTTGTTGTTTATATAAAGTGTATCCCTGGGCATGTCTATTTTTTAAAATGTTCTTTCATTACTTGTGTATAATTTGCTAATGCAATTTCAGGTTCTTCAATTTCCGGGTGCCATAATTTCTCCCATTCAAAACTGTAGTACCCTTTGTAGTTATCGTTTGCTAATATATCTATTGCTGTAATGATCGGCACTTCGCCTTTGCCCAGTAAAGTATATTGTGGTTTTCCTTCCACCAGCTTTGCATCTTTTATATGTGTATGATGTATATATTTTTTCAATTTCTTATACACTTGTTCCGGTTTTTCTTTTGTTATCACCCACATATTGCATACATCCCATATTAATCCTGTTTGCTCATGTGTTGCTGCCTGCATTATTTTTTCAATATCATCTGTATACACCAGGTCTCCATGGGATTCAAGCAGCACTTTTACCTTGCTTCCTTTGGCATGATCAGCAAGTTCAAGTAATCCATCGCTTATAAGCTGCATGGTTTTTTCTTTTGTTTGTTCTTTAGGAAATAAATTGGGAAACACACGGATGTATGGGCATTCAATATCATTTGCCAGGTCAATAAAGCGTTTGCCTTCGTCTATATTTTTTGTTCTTTCTGCGCCTTCGGCAAAATGAAGTGTGCAGGATGAGCCAAGGTCAACAATTTTTAAACCGGCATCTTTTATCAATTGCAGTGTTTGC
>JAZKGV010000042.1:0-2600 GCA_040385725.1 Bacteroidota bacterium
TATACATAACCAAAATTTCATGCATGCTATGACGAAAAATCAAATCATCAAATACCTGCAAAAGAATAAAGACATTCTTTCTGTCAGGGCCATATCAATAAACTCAGGTTTTAGTAACCTCCATAAAATATTAAACGGGCAAAGCGATAGCCAGGGTTTTGCCTTTACTTTTCCCGATAAGCATGTTAGAAAAGTTTCAAGAGAAATAAAACGATTGCAAACAATGAGGCAATTATAAGATTGGGAAGTAGCATGAAATAAACTTATGAAAACATTGCTGGTGCTGAAGAGCTTGAGATACAGCTTTTTCCATTTCGCAAAATGCAATAAAGGTTCGTGTTTTACCACGAACCTTTTGCTATGTGTAGAGATTACCGGAAATGTTATGTATGCAGCGTTGTCAAACTGCCCCAAACACCAAATACTTTTAATAGCCATATTACAACAACAATAACTACTACTGCATTCAAAATGTTTTTAATAGTGCCCTGCATAGGAATGTATTTGTTGATGAGCCAAAGCAAGACCCCAACACCAATAAGAATGAGAACGACTGTAAGAATAGGCATAACAAATGTTTTTAGAATATGAATAATGATTACCTGATATTATAATCATGAATCATACCAATGCAAATAATCATTGTTTACTAAGGGAAAACATTAAAAAGGAGTTCCTTTACCTGAACTTGCAGCTATAGTTGTGGAATTTATTCCTCTGCTTGTTGAATGTTTTTGCAAAGCAGGTGAATTATAAAGGCAGATCATAAGAAAATACAGAACCTTTTTCAGCCACAGATTGAATGTGGAGTACGCCACCAATTTCCTGCACCCGTTGTTTTATATTTTTAATGCCATTGCCAGAATGGGTCGTCAGTGCGTCAAAGCCGCAGCCATCATCTTCAATGGTAAAAGTGAGTACACGGGTATTAAAAGCAGCTTTGATGGAAATGTTTTTTGCATGGCTGTATTTTACCGCATTGTGAACGATCTCTTTTGTTGCCAGCAGGATATTTCTTTTTTGTTCATTTCCCAGTTTGATGTCAAGCCCGGTTTCAGGAAAGGTAATATTGTAATTGATGCCTGAGTATTCCAGCAGGTTGTTCAGTTGTTCCCGTAAATAAGAAAATAGCATACCTGTGTTGCTGTTTTCAGGATTAAGGCTCCATACAATTTCACCCATATTGCTGATGAGCTTCCGGCTGGTAACAGCAATGGCTGCAAGATCATTGATGAATGTTGGCTGCTGATGTGTTTGTGCATGTTCACTCATCAAAGTTATCTGCGTAAGGCCTGCACCAATATCGTCATGCATCTCCCTGCTGATACGCCTGCGTTCTTTATTCTCAGCTTCCGCTATGGCTTTTTCACGTTGTTGTTTTTGTTTCAGTTGCTGGCGGCTGTACAATAAAAAGGCAATAATGCCCAACAGCAAGATCGCTCCCCCGATCGCTGCAAACTGGTAATTTCTTTTTTGCAGTAAGATTGACTGTTTAGAAATATTCAATTCATTTATCTGCTGTTTGTCTTTTAACAGTATAATTTCTTTTTCCTTTTTTGCTGTTTCATATTTGCTTTCCAGTTCGGCCACCTGCTTTGTTCTTTCCGAATTAAAAAGACTGTCGCTGTATTGAGAAAATTTTTGTTTCCATTCATACGCTTTCTCAAAATTTTTCATACCGGCATAATCTTCTGCAAGACTGCCTGCTGCTTCCACTGCCACGTTCATGGCTTTTATTTTCAAGGCTATTTCAAGACCGCTTGTATTGTAGGTAACCGCTTCGGCATATTTTTTTTGCATGGCATATACATTACCGATATTGGTCATGTTGGCCGCTATTAAAAATTGGTTACCTGTTGCTTCGCCGATCTGCATCGACTTTTTATAGTATTCAATTGCCTTGTCATAATTGCCCTGGTATTTATATACAATACCCAGGTTGTTATAGGTAATGCCCAGGTGTGGCTGGTCTTTCATTTTTGAATATATGTCAAGTGCTTTCTTGTATTCCGCAATAGCTTCAGGATATTTTGTGAGGTATTGCTCATAAATTACGCCTTTATTGTTGGCACAGTCAGCAATCACAGAGGAATCATACATTATTACAGCAATGCTTTCTGCCTTGCTGTAATTCTCCAATGCTTTTTTATAATCTTTTTGTTCTTCATACAAAGCGCCGATATTTATTAATGCACGGGCCGTTGCTTTTTTATTGTCAATATCATCAGCGATGGTGGCAGATTGCTGGTAAGATTGAAGGGCATTGGCAATCTTGCCTGTTTGAGAATATACATGCCCGATATAATCAAAGATGATTATCTGCGATGGCCTGTCGCTGGATTGTTTGGCGGCTGCAAGGCATTTTTCAAAAGCAGGAAGAGATAATTCATATTCGCCTTTATTATAGAGTGCAACAGCTTTACTGATAACAGTACTGTCTTGCGGAATTTGTGCAAAGGCTGTACAATTAATAAGGGCTATAAACAATACAATACGCAAAACGGAGATCATAGGTATATGGTTGAATGGGTAATGTAACCTTTAATAATGGCTTGTGCTTTTTTAATTAAACAGCCGGTGCAATATTGCACCGGCTGTTT
>JAZKGV010000043.1:0-20838 GCA_040385725.1 Bacteroidota bacterium
AACACCTGGATTATATCATATTCTCTTTTTAAGTACCGCACTGTTTTTTATCGGTGTGTATGGATTTCTTACAAGAAGGAATTTAGTCACAATGCTCATGAGTATTGAACTTATCCTGAATAGTGTGAACCTGAACTTTATTGCATTTAATAAATACCTGTGGCCAAACAGGATGGACGGGTTGTTTTTTACCATATTTATTATTGCCATTGCTGCAGCAGAAGCGGCAGTTGCAATTGCCATCATCATTAATTTATACAGAACACATAATTCAATTGATGTGGAGAATGCAGAAGAGATGAAATATTAAACCCCTCCGCCCCTAAAGGGGAACTAAGGCAAGGGTATAAAATTTTGAAGTGCTTGTTGAAACGTAGGAGTGATTGTTTAATTGATGAATAAGGAAGTAATGATAATGTGGAAGATAAAATGTTTATTAAATATATGAAGAACCGTCCTTCACTTTTAGGAGAAGGATAAGAGGATGAGGTAAAAAGATATAAATGCCAAACACTACATACATACTGCTTATCGTCTTACTGCCACTGGTAGCTTTTGTGCTGTTAGGATTATTTGGAAGAAAATATTTCAATCGATCTTCCGGCATCATAGCAACAATGTTATTGCTGGTATCAACTGTATTGGCATTTTATACAGCTTACGGTTATTTCTTCCAGTATGGTAAAGTAAATGGTGTGTACCAAAAGATAATTGTATTCAAATACACATGGCTTAGTTTTTCCGAAGGCATGTCAATTGATATGGGAGCGATATTGGATCCCATCACAGCCATGATGCTGATCGTAGTGCCTTTCATTTCTTTAATGGTTCATATTTACAGCCTCTCCTATTTAAAAGGAGAAAAAAGATTTGCAACTTATTACGCTTTTCTCGGACTCTTTACTTTCTCAATGTTAGGGTTGATTTTATCAACCAATATTTTCCAGATGTATTTTTTCTGGGAACTGGTTGGTGTTTCTTCTTTTTTATTAATTGGATTTTATTATGATAAACCGAGTGCAGTTGCTGCCTGTAAAAAAGCATTTATTGTTACCCGTTTTGCCGACCTTGGTTTTTTGATCGGCATTCTTATTCTTTCTTTCCATGCGGAGAGTTTTGATTTTGATGCCATCGTTCATAATCTCAGTGCAAGAGGCAACAGTAGTTTTGCCCCATCGCTCTTTGGTATTTCTGCTTTGTCGTGGGGTGTTGCATTGGTGTTTATTGGTGGCGCAGGAAAGAGCGCTATGTTTCCTTTGCATATCTGGCTGCCGGATGCAATGGAGGGCCCAACACCTGTTTCTGCATTGATACATGCAGCAACCATGGTGGTGGCGGGTGTGTTTTTGGTTGCAAGATTGTTTCCTTTGTTCAGCATATCGCAACCGGTGATGCACCTTATTGCGTATATCGGTGCATTCTCTGCTTTGTTTGCAGCTATCATTGCATGTACCCAAACAGATATTAAAAGAGTGCTGGCTTATTCCACCATGAGCCAGATCGGGTTTATGATGTTTGCATTAGGGGTGGCAAATACAGAAAACAGTTTGGGTTTTACTGCTTCCATGTTTCATTTGTTTACACATGCCATGTTTAAAGCATTGTTATTTCTTGGTGCAGGCGCTGTTATACATTTTGTTCACAGCAACGAAATGAAAGACATGGGCGGGTTAAGGAAACATTTACCCATCACACATATTACTTTTCTCGTTGCCTGCCTGGCTATAGCAGGTATCCCGCCATTTGCAGGCTTTTTTAGTAAGGAAGAAATTTTAATGGCTGCTTTTGAACACAATAAAATTGTTTTTTACATCGCAATATTTACATCAGCTTTTACTGCTTTTTATATGTTCCGTTTGTATTTTAAAATTTTCTGGAACAAGGAAGCTCAGCTGCATGGTGAACATCACGGCGAAGGAGGCTTTGCAATGATGCTGCCGTTAGTTATTCTTGCTGTTGCAGCTTGCAGTGCTGGTTTTCTTCCATTTGGCAATTTTGTTAGTGCTGATGGACATCCGTTACATTCTGAGTTACACTTTACTTTTTCAATTGCTCCTGTTGTATTGGCTTTCCTTGGAATTTTTGCAGCCTTATGGTTGTATAAAAATGAAACGGGTAAATCCACAAAACTAGCCAACTCACTCAATGGATTGTACAAAGCAGCCTATCATAAATTTTATATTGATGAGATATACATCTTCGTCACACAAAAAATAATTTTCAATCTCATTGCAAAACCTGCGGCATGGATCGATAAAAATATAGTGGATGGCTTGGTGAATGCCACAGGCGATGGAACAGGGTTGGTGTCAGAAAAAATAAAAGGGTTGCAATCCGGAAAGGTGCAGCAGTACGCTGTTTACTTTTTGGTGGGCGTGATAGGATTGGCTGCATTGTTTATTTATTTATGGAAATAGGAAAGGCAAAATGAATTTATTGTTACTCATATTAATTCCTTTATTCACAGCAATAGCAATATTGCTCATGCCCGGCAAAGCATCTGTGCGCTGGATGGCATTGATCGGTTCTGTTGTACAATTATTTGCTTCCCTAAATTTATATGTAGCATTCAAAAACACAAAAGGAGTTGAACAATTTGCTTTTGAACAACAACACAACTGGTTTCCCAACTGGGGCATCAGCTTTCATATAGGTGTGGATGGAATTGCTGTATCAATGATACTGCTCACCGCATTTGTTGTAATTGCCGGCGTGCTGGTATCATGGAATGTAGAGAAGATGGTAAAGGAATTTTATTTCCTGCTCATTTTACTAAGCCTCGGCGCATATGGTTTCTTTATTTCGCTTGACCTGTTTGTTTTATTCTTTTTCCTTGAAGTGGCAGTGATACCCAAATTTTTATTGATTGGCATTTGGGGTAGTGGAAAAAAAGAATATGCAGCCAATAAATTGGCGTTGTTGCTCATGTTGGGCTCTGCCTTGGTGTTAGTAGGAATGCTGGGTACTTATTTTGGAACGGGTTTAAAAACCTTCGACCTTATTGCATTATCAAAATCACCAATAGCACACGAAGTGCAAAAAATGTGCTTCCCTCTCTTGTTTGTTGGTTTTGGAATTTTTACAGCCTTGTTTCCTTTTCATACCTGGGTACCAGATGGCCACTCTTCTGCACCAACAGCAGGTTCAATGTTTTTGGCAGGTATATCCATGAAGTTGGGCGGCTATGGTTGTTTACGTGTGGCCACTTACTTAATGCCGGACGGCGCAAAAGAATATTCACACATCATCATCGTACTGGCATCCATTGCTATTTTGTATGGAGCTTTCGCCACGATGATGCAGAAGGATTTTAAATACATCAATGCATATTCATCAGTAAGCCATTGCGGCTTTGTTTTGCTTGGCATTGGAATGCTGACAAAAACAGCTATCACTGGTGCTGTAATGCAAATGGTAAGTCACGGTTTAATGACGGCGTTGTTCTTTGCAGTTATTGGTATGATATACGAACGTACACATACAAGACAGGTGAATGAGATGGGAGGTTTATTAAAAACAATGCCTTTTATATCCACCATCTTATTTATTGTTGGACTGTGTTCTTTAGGATTGCCTGGATTAAGTGGCTTTGCTGCAGAGATGACAATATTTGTTGGCTCATGGCAGAACACAGATGCATTTCATCGCATTGCAACTATCATTGCCTGTATGTCTATCGTGGTGACAGCAGTGTATATTCTAAGAGCAATTGGTAAAGTGGCAATGGGCCCGGTAAAAGAAAGTTATGAAGTGTTGACCGATGCCAACTGGTATGAAAAAACAGCAGCGATCATTTTGTTAGTGGGTATTTTGGCAATAGGGCTGGCGCCAATGTGGTTAAGTGACCTGGTAACACCGGGAGCAGAAATTATTATGCAAAAAATTACTTCTGTAAAATAAACGGATGAGTGAGTTTTTAATTTTAATGAAACCTGAGTTGATGATTACTGTCATCATCTTTCTTTTACTATTTATTAAAATAGGAAAGGGAATGAGTAACAGCAGCCTGCTTGTGCTGATACAGGTTTTGTTATTGGTAAATTTTGCAGCAGGTTTTGTAGCGGTTGAAGAAGGTGAATTGTTTGGTGGCCTTTATAAAACATCTTTACTGGTTATATACCAGAAAAATGTTTTAAACCTGGGTGTGTTTCTTATCTCATTGTTGTTTGCAGATTGGTTTAAACAAAGCAATAACCTGGCAGAATTTTTTATCCTGTTGTTAAGTGCTTTACTTGGCATGTCTTTTCTTCTATCAAGCAATAATTTATTGATGTTCTATTTGTCATTGGAGCTGGCAACTATTCCTGTTGCCGCTATGGCAAACTTTGACCTGCACAAAAGAGTTTCATCCGAAGCAGCTATGAAGATGATACTTAGTTCAGCTTTTTCATCAGGCATTTTATTATTTGGTATTTCATTGGTGTATGGCGCCACAGGTACTATCAGTTTTGAAACATTACCCTCAGTTGTTACAATGAATGCTTTACAAATAATGGCTTTTGTATTTTTATTTGCTGCATTCGCATTCAAATTATCCATCGTGCCATTCCACTTATGGACGGCGGATGTATATGAAGGCTCACCAGTTGCCACCACGGCTTTTTTATCAGTGATATCAAAAGGCGCTTTCGCATTTGTATTTATCACAGCATTGTACAAAGTGTTTCAACCATTGCATGATGTTTGGTATAATTTGATCATCATCCTTTCTATCATTACTATGCTTATAGGAAACCTGTTTGCATTGCGCCAGCAAAATATCAAACGCTTTCTTGCTTTTTCTTCCATTGCACAGGTTGGTTTTATTTTGGTGGGCATCAGCAGTAATTCGATAGCAGGTATTACTGCAGTTGTTTATTTTATTTTGATCTATATCTTTTCAAACCTGGCAGCCTTTGCTGTGGCAGCCATTATTTCATCGCAGGCAAATAAAGAGAACATTGATGACTACAAAGGCTTGTACCAAACCAATCCATTTCTTAGCTGGATGATGGCTTTGGCTTTATTCTCTTTGGCAGGTGTGCCACCAACTGCCGGTTTCTTTGGCAAATTATTTTTGATAACCGCAGGTGCTCAAGGCGCAAGCTATATGTTTGTAATTATCGTGTCGCTCAATCTTGTTATCTCTTTGTATTATTATTTAAAGATCGTGAGGGCAATGTTTATGGATAAGAATGAAGAACCTATTGCTGCTATAAAGGTTCCGGGTTCTGTAAAACTTGGTTTGATAATTTGTGCGGCGGGTATTGTGTTGACAGGGTTTATTAGCTGGATATATGATTACATTCATTCTTTAAGTTGAATTTGTAATGCGGAATTTGCTTGTTATATTATTGTTTGCTTTGCCAGCTTTTTTATTTGGACAAAAGAGGCGGCTATCCGGTGGAAATAATGTTGCAGTAAAGCAAATACGTGATATGATAATAGTTGACAAAAATTTTCGGGATACATTTTCTTTTATAAAGGAATGGGAATATCCTGATTATACTTTCAAGAATGATGATGGTAATTTTCAAATAGATGAGGACAGGGCGATTAAAGCAGAAGATACAACGCATTTGTTTTTTACAGCCCGATGTACAACAAATGTTCAGGGTGGCTATGATATAAGATATTGTTATGCTGAAAAAAACGATACCCTTCTAAAACTAACTTTTAAGGATGGACTGCCTGCTTATGCAAGCGAATTTTATGTGTACATAGATACAGGTATATTTTGGTGTGATGCTGAAACTATTTACCCGGTAGTATTACCCAGGCAGAAAAAATATTGTACTACATTGAAACAAAAATTGATTCTTGATAAACCAGTTTATTCAAAAGGTGATATTATTAAAGGTTATATAAGTATGGAATTTGAGGAAACAATTAATAGCCTTAAAACAGGAGAAAAAAAGCATAAATTTTTTTTCAATGGCTATTTCAAAACAACAATAATGTAAGTAATGGCTATAAATAAAAATCATGAATTTGAAGAACTTGATGGAGTTAAATGCGGGATCGTAGAGAAGAACGCTTCTCCTGAAAGAGTGGAGTTTTTAAAAAAGATTTTAGAGTTTAATAAATATACGGTGGTAGTTGTTCCTTCACCTGCACCAAAAGCTGCTCCTGCCAAACCTGTTGCAGAAGGAGAAGAAGCACCACCTCCGCCACCACCTTTTGTTGCCACAACTTTTACAGTTGGTGTTACTGATTATACTTTCAATCCCATTAATGCCATCTTTGGCAGGTTATTAAAAACACCGGAAGGTTTTATTGTTACGCAGGCTTATTGGTATCAAAAAGAAAATTCAGGTAAAGATGAAGTACCTTATTATGAGAGATAAAAAAAGGAGCTGAAAAAACAACTCCTTAAAATATTATTCTGAATGTAAAACCTAGCTTATTTTTTCAAGAACCAACCTCTTAACCTCACTCAACGCAATCCTTTCCTGCACCATCGTATCCCTGTAACGGATCGTAACTGTATTATCTTCCTTGGTCTGGTGATCGATCGTTACACAGAAAGGTGTACCAATCGCATCCATGCGGCGATAGCGTTTGCCAATCGCATCTTTCTCCTCATAAAAACACATAAAGCTGCCTTTGCAATCGTTCATTAATTCCCTTGCTATTTCAGGCAAACCATCTTTCTTCAACAAAGGCAGTATCGCTAATTTGGTAGGAGCGATCTTTGCAGGGATACGCAACACCACACGGCTGTCTTCTGTGCCATCTTCTTTATTCCATTTTTCTTCTGCATACGCATTGCTCAAAATAGTAAGGAACAAACGGTCAAGACCAACAGATGTTTCCAATACATAAGGAACATAATTGCCATAAGGTTTTCCTTCTGCATTCAGGTCATTATCGAAGTACTGCATTTTCTTTTTGCTGAAAATCTGATGTTGTGTCAAATCATAATCAGTCCTGGAATGAATGCCTTCCAGTTCTTTCCATCCAAACGGAAACTCAAATTCAATATCCAATGCAGCATCAGCATAAAAGGCAAGCTTAACGTGATCATGAAAACGTAATTTCTCTGCAGGTATTCCCAAACTCTCATGCCATTTTTTTCTTTCTTCCTTCCAGTAGTTGTACCATTCCATCTGTGTACCAGGGCGAATAAAGAACTGCATTTCCATCTGTTCAAACTCCCTCATGCGGAAAATAAATTGCCTTGCAACAATTTCATTACGAAAAGCCTTACCGGTTTGTGCAATACCAAAAGGAATTTTCATCCTGCCTGTTTTCTGCACATTTAAAAAATTTACAAAAATACCCTGTGCCGTTTCCGGACGTAGATAAACAATATTATCATCAGGGTTATCAGAAGCTACCGCACCAAACTCTGTCTTGAACATCAAATTAAATTGACGAACATCAGTCCAGTTACTTGTCTTGCTCACAGCGCAGATCATCTTATTGTCCTCGATCAATTTTTTCAAACCTGCATAATCATCTTTTGCCAGCAAAGAATCCATTGCTGTTAAAATATCATTTGCCAATTGCTCATTGCCTTTTGCCTTTTGTTCCTCTGCATGTGCTTCTATTAAATGGTCAACCCTGTATCTTTTGTTGCTGTCTTTATTATCAATCATCGGGTCGCTGAAATTATCAACGTGGCCGCTTGCTTTCCACACAGTCGGGTGCATAAAAATAGCAGCGTCAATGCCCACAATATTGTCATGCATTTGCGTCATACTTTTCCACCAATAATCCCGGATGTTCTTTTTCAGCTGTGCACCGTTTTGCCCATAATCATACACAGCCGCCAGTCCATCATAAATTTCACTTGATTGAAAAATGTAGCCATATTCTTTGCAGTGTGCGATCAACGCTGCAAAAATGTTTTGTTCGTTTGCCATAAGGCGGCAAAAATAAGCGAAAAGTGAAAAGGAAAGAGGCAAAACTTGCCGAGGCACTTTTGGTCTCCGGCATTTGTTATTTGTGCATCTTCAGTGGCGTTGCCCGATAGCTATCTGGATCATCCGCATATCTTTGGGTATCTGCAATTTTCTGGTTCAGTCATTATAAAATAAATAATCCAAGTGCTCACACAGGAAAAAATAAAATCGATAAAAAAGCAACTCAGATCAGGCATGCCAGAGGGTGAAATAAAAAATCAGTTAAAAGAAGAGGGCTATACTGAACAGGAAATCGCTGAAATATTCGCTCCACATAAATATGATATGAGCAGTTGGTATGTATTTTTTGGAATTGCCTTCATATTAGGCGGAATTTATCTTTTGATCAAAAAAAATGAATATTGGCTACATGTATTGTTAACTGGATTGGGGCTTATCATTGTAAACTTTAATGAAGAACGGAAAAGAAAGAAGTAAAGCTATTTTAACTTCTCATTGCCTTTATGCCTTTCTGCATCTCTCACATTTTTCTTCTCAAAGTTTTTTTCCAGCGCAGCAGTTAAGTCAACACCGGTTTGATTCGCTAAACAAATCAGCACCCACAACACATCTGCCATTTCATCTCCTAACTCTTTTCCTTTATCACTTTCTTTAAAACTCTGTTCACCATATTTACGAACCATCAATCTTGACAGTTCACCTACTTCTTCCATGAGTATTCCAAGATTTGTTAGTTCGTTGAAATAACGTACTCCAACTGTTTTTATCCAGCTATCTACATCCTGTTGTGCTTGTTGTATAGTCATGATTTTTTGATTACACTAATTGTTACTAATTACACGAATTATAAAACAATTCTTTTCCATGTTAAAGTACGTTCTCCAAAGTTAATTACCAAAGCCAGTTTTAAACCTGATACTGCAAGATAACTTAATGTCTGTGCCATGTGAGGCTCTATAATTGCTGGTGTTGATTTGACTTCAATGATAATAGAATCGAACACTACAAAATCCGCTATATAAGGATTTCGAAGTATTCTTTCTTTATACTTTACTGTAAACTTCTTTTCTCGTTCGTAGGAAATAGTTTCATCAATAAACTCAATTTCCATAGCATCTTTGTAATTAATTTCTTTTAAACCCATTCCCAATGTTTGATGAATTTTCATGCAAATGCCAACTATCCTGAAAGCTTCTTCCTTATAGATGAGTTCTGCCATAGCAAAGGGGTTATGCACCAAACAAATTAGTGTAATTCGTTTTAATTCGTGTAATAAAAACTATTCTTTATTTTTTGTATCAATCACAATCGTCACAGGTCCATCATTCAATAATTCCACTTTCATGTCTGCACCAAACTCGCCTGTAAATATTTTCTTTCCCAAATCATTTTCTAATTGTGCAATCATTTTTTCATACATGGGAATTGCAATATTGGCCTTGCTTGCTTTTAAATAAGAAGGACGGTTTCCTTTTTTTGTGCTGGCCTGTAAAGTAAACTGGCTTACCAATAAAATATCACCACCTGTATCTTTTACAGAAATATTAGGCACTTTATTCCCGTCATCAAATATGCGGAGGTTTACGATCTTGTTGCTTAACCATTCAATGTCTTCATTGGTATCTGCATCTTCAATACCAACTAAAACAAGCAGCCCTTGGTTGATGGATGACTTTATTTTTTCATTTATAGTAACATTTGCCTTGGTTACTCTTTGTATCACTGCTTTCATTACCCAATATTTTGTTCTGCATCAAGGGTTATCTCTTCTGTTGCTTCTTCGTTATTTACAGCAGACACCACGTAAGTTCCACTCAGTCCATCATGCCAGCCCCTTGCACCCAAAAAACTGAGTGCATCAAAAGGGATCAGCCTTGCAAAAGTTCTTCCAAGTATTTGACCAAACCGTGGCCGTTGTCCCTCTTCATTCACAATAGTGGTATTGGTAACACATTTGCCGGGCGTGGTATTAAAAATACCTTCCAGTAAAAGATAATACAGGATGATAGAAACGAATTCTATTAAATATAATTCCCAGTAGCTTTTAAGGTTAAAACTGTTATCAAAATAAATTGCCATTGTATAAAGGTGATTAATTACAATAAACAGCATTACAATAATATCAATAAGCCTGTTGGCAAACCGCAGGCCTTTACCAGCTGGTGAAAATTCCCAGGCTAATTTGCCATCATATTCCGCAGCCGTAAGCTTTGCTGCTTTTTGTTTTGATAAAAGCCATAAACCAACTGCACAACTTGTTGTAAGCAACAAGAGAATAATCGTGGATACTATTTCACTAACAGTTAACCTTGGGCCAATATCGTTAAAATAATATTTCAAAGGTCTTCCTGAAAAATATTCTACATCAAACCAGATTCTAAATGGAAGGGAGAATATTTGATAACACATGAACCATCGTAAAAAATTATTGCGTTTAAACCGGGAAAAATAAAATAACATAACACCTGCAAGACCGAGTAAAGAAGGGATCTGGCTGATGTATGTTATTGCATCAAAATCCAGCAGGTGTTCATAATTATAATAAAAAAAGAAACCAATATGATACACTAATACGAGGGCAATAATAATCGAAATAACAGTGTACATTTTTCCGTATTTCATATTGCAGTAATTTTCCTGAATTAAATTTTAATGATGCCACAATATACATTTTATCTTTTCAGCCAAAGTGGCTGTCATACTGCATTTTGAAAGCTCAATAGTATTGCCGCTTTTGAACAGAGAGCCGGATCAGGTCAGGGATAAACCTGGCCATTGAAGCAGTAGCGGGGCTTCAAAGACCGTTCCTGAAAACACCCTGTTTTGCCCTGAAACCCACTGGAATCAACTGGTTTGCTTTTTACTGAAATTTCCAAAACTTTTTTGAAAAATTCTATCCACAAAAAGTGCAAAACTCACCAAATGCCCTGCCTGTGTGAACCTCCAATTTTTGCACATTGTTTTTCCACAACTGTTAATATTTAGCGATAACTAAAACCAATGCCAACAGATATTTTCGTTGCCTTGTTTGATACAAGTAACAATTTGATAACAATCTAATAAAGCCATATTTTACTAACCTGCTAACCACAAACAGCTATGCCGAAAAAAAACCAAACACCCCCCAGCCTGCAGTTCTCCAGGCAGTTTACCAAAGAAGGCGTATCGCCTTACGACATGTTCGAATATGATTACAGAACATCAGTGATAAAAGATCCAAGCGGCAAAGTTGTTTTCCAGATGGATAATGTGGAAGTACCAAAGCAGTGGAGCCAGATCGCTACAGATATTCTTGCACAAAAATATTTTCGTAAAGCAGGTGTACCACAGGCAGATGGTACCACCGGCAGGGAGACAACGGTAAAACAAGTGGCTCACCGTATGGCGCATTGCTGGAGGATATGGGGTGAAGAATATGGATACTTTGCATCAGCAAATGACGCACAGGTTTTCTATGATGAATTAGTGTATTCTATTTTGAACCAGGCTTGCGTACCAAACAGTCCGCAATGGTTCAATACTGGTTTGTATTCTGTATACGGGATTACCGGGAAACCACAGGGACATTATTATGTAGATGCTAAAGATGGCCAATTAAAAAAATCATCTAATGCTTACGAACGCCCCCAGCCTCATGCCTGCTTTATATTAAGTGTGGATGATGACCTGGTGAATGAAGGCGGCATCATGGACCTGTGGGTAAGAGAAGCAAGGATATTCAAATACGGAAGTGGCGTAGGTACCAACTACAGCAACATACGTGGCGAAGGAGAAAAATTAAGTGGCGGTGGCACATCAAGCGGACTGATGAGCTTTCTTAAAATAGGCGACAGGGCTGCAGGTGCAATTAAAAGTGGTGGTACTACAAGGCGTGCTGCTAAAATGGTTTGTCTTGACCTGGACCATCCTGAAATTGAAAAATTTGTAAACTGGAAAGTTGAAGAAGAAGAAAAAGTAGCCGCCTTAATTGCTGCTGGTTATGCAAGCGATTATGAAGGTGAGGCATACCGCACCGTTAGTGGACAAAATAGTAATAATTCGGTTCGTATCCCCAACGAATTCTTTAAAGTGCTGGATGCAGATGGTGATTGGGAATTAAAAGGAAGAAGTGATGGAAGAGTAATGAAAACTGTAAAAGCAAGAAAGCTTTGGAAAGACATTACTTATGCCGCATGGAAATGTGCTGATCCCGGAACACAATACGATACCACTATCAACGAATGGCATACCTGCCCTGAAGGTGGTGCTATCCGTGCAAGCAATCCTTGCAGTGAGTATATGTTCTTAGATAATACTGCCTGTAACCTTGCTTCTGTAAACCTCCGCCGTTTCTTTGAAGAAAGCGATAACAGTTTTGATGTAAAAGGTTTTGAATATACTTGTCGCCTTTGGACCGTTGTACTGGAAGTATCTGTATTGATGGCGCAATTTCCTTCTAAAGAAGTGGCGCAATTATCTTACGACTACAGAACGCTTGGTTTGGGTTATGCAAACCTTGGTAGTATGTTGATGGTAAGCGGTATTCCTTATGACAGCGAACAGGCAAGAGGAATTGCCGGTGCTATCACTGCTATCATGACGGGTGTTGCTTACAAAACATCTGCAGAGATGGCTTCCTTCCTTGGTGCATTTGATAAATACGAAGCCAACAAAAAACACATGCTCCGTGTAATGCACAACCACCGTGCTGCTGCTTATGATGCACAGGATGCGTATGAAGGATTGCAGATAAAACCACAAGGCATCAATGCAAAATATTGCCCTGACAATTTATTGAAAGCTGCCACCAAAGCATGGGATGATGCAGTGCAGTTGGGTGAAAAATATGGTTACCGTAATGCACAAACAACCGTAATTGCTCCAACAGGAACAATTGGTTTGGTAATGGATTGCGATACTACCGGCGTAGAACCTGACTTCGCTTTGGTGAAATTTAAAAAATTAAGCGGTGGTGGTTATTTCAAGATCATTAACCAGAGTGTACCTGCAGCGTTGCGTAATTTGAAATACAGTGAAAAAGAAATGGAGGAAATTGTAAACTATGCAAAAGGTCATGCTACATTAAAAGGGTCTCCTTTCATTAATACAGAATCATTATTGGCAAAAGGCTTTACCAAAGCAGAATTAGATAAAGTGGAAGCTTCTCTTGGTAGTGCTTTTGAAATTGGGTTTGTATTCAATGTATTTACTTTTGGCGAAGAAACTTTGCAGCGCTTAGGATTTAAACCAGAGCACTACAATGATTTTGGCTGGAGCCTGTTGGAAGCATTAGGCTTTACTGATGAAGAAATTGATGCTGCTAATATTTATGTATGTGGTACCATGACGGTGGAGGGAGCTCCTTACTTAAAAGATGAACATTTACCAGTGTTTGATTGCGCTAATAAATGCGGACAAAAAGGCGAACGCTTTATTCATGCACACGGACATATCCGTATGATGGGTGCTGCACAACCTTTCTTAAGTGGCGCCATCAGCAAAACAATCAACCTGCCGCATGAAGCAACTATAGAAGAAATTGCAGACTGCTACCGTTTAAGCTGGGAGCTTGGTTTAAAAGCAAATGCATTATATCGTGATGGTTCTAAACTGAGCCAGCCGCTCAGCAATAAATCAGACAAGAAAAAATCGACCAACGAAAAAGAAGAAGCAACTGCTGAAGCTACGGCCAACGAACAACAATCAGCAATCAACGAATCACAGATCGTTGATATGAGTAAACTCACCATTGATGATCTGCTGGAAGAAGTAGCCAAGAGAGTTCAAAGCAGTCCTGATACGGTATTGAAAGGCAAGCTGGCAAAAATTGTTGAACGCAAAACATTACCAGCCAAACGTCGCGGCTTTACACAAAAGGCAAAAATAAACGGGCAGGCATTGTTCCTCCGCACAGGTGAATATGGTGATGGAACGGTTGGAGAAATTTTTATTGACATGGCAAAAGAAGGAGCAACGGTTAGAAGTATGCTGAACTGTTTTGCAATTTCAATCTCCATCGGTTTGCAATATGGTGTTCCATTAGAAGAGTTTGTTGAGAAATTTGTGTTCACCAGGTTTGAGCCATCAGGTATGGTGGATCATCCGAATATCAAAACCACCACTTCTATCATCGACTTTATCTTCCGCTCTTTGGCGTATGAATATTTAGGCCGCAACGATTTAGTTCATGTACTGGATAAGCCTGAAGTAGAAAATTTAGGAGAAGAAACATGGAATGAATCATCACCAACTATTGGTGACAGGAAGCCAGAGCTGAGTGAAGTAAGGGTAATTGGCAGTGCTTCTCCTGCAGGCAATACACAATCACAATCTGCCAAAGCAATGAAAGCAAATGGTATGGATGCAGTGAATGCAGCAGCTAAAAGCATGCAGAGCGATGCACCGTCTTGCAACACTTGTGGCCACATCACTATCCGTAGTGGTACCTGCTACAAATGTTTGAACTGCGGCAACAGCATGGGATGTAGTTAAGCTTACAAGTACCATTTATATACATCAACGCCTCCATTTATGGGGGCGTTTGTTATAAAAAAAATAAAACAAAAGATGGGGTTATTCTGTATATATACTTTTTCAAGCTTTTTCTGGGTATATCGTAAAAATCAATATTTTTATCCAACATTTTATAAAAAACCTCAACCACCTTTAAAATATGATTCCCCGTAGATATGCAATTGTATTTTTCTTTTTTCTTTTAGCTGTTTGTCCTGATCGTTTATCTGCACAGCAAAACAACCCTCTGATCAATAGTGGTGAATTATTGCAAAAGGGAAACAAACTGCACGGCGAAAAAAAGTATAAAGAAGCTATTGACTTGTACTCACAGATATCCCGTAGCGATACTAATTACACAGATGCTTTGTATGAACTGGCCTATTCTTGCTACAGCGATGGGCAGCATGAGCGTGGCCATCAATATGCACTGGATGGAATGAAATTATTTCCCGATGACTTTACCCGGTTTGCATTGATGGATGGCAACATACTTGATGAAATGGACCGTGCCAAAGATGCATTGTTATTGTATGGCGATGCACTGAGCCGCAATCCGCATTCTGCTATCCTGTATTTTAACAGGGGCCTGGCCTTTATTAAAGACAAACAATTGGCAGAAGCCCGAAAAGATTTTGAGCAATGCCTGTTGATCAATCCTTACTATTCCTCTGCCCATTATTACCTGGGAACAATGTATTATGATGCTGGAAATATAGTAGCCGCCATGCTGGCATTTAAAACCTACCTGTTTGTATCCCCAGGGGGAAAATACACCAATACCATTATACAAAAGCTCAGCAATATCGCAAAGGTTACAGATGAAGTATTGGAGAATGTAAAAAAATACAAGCCGGGAAAAGAAGACAATTTTGATCTGCAGCAACAGATATTGTTATCGAAAATTGCGTTGGATAAAGGATATAAATTAAAAGCTGAACTGGAAGACCAGATAGTAAGACAAATACAGGTGGTGGATGAAAAACTGGAGTACATACGGAATGACAAAGGATTTTGTATGCAGTATTATGTTCCCTTGTATATCAAAATATTTAAAGACGAATTGTTTGAGCCAATGGTGTTTATGGCTTTTTCGGGCCTCGATCTGAAAAACATACAAGCCTGGAATAAAAAGAACAAAAAGGAGATTGAAAAATTCAGCGAAGTGGCAGTAGATTATTTTAATGAAATAAGAAACACCAGGGTGTTAACGGCTACAGAAAGAAAGGATGCTCCTGTTTGGTATCTCTTTGAGCAAGGCAAGTTTACAGGCAAAGGTGGCTACAAAAGAAAAGATGATAAAAAACTATTCTTTGGAAACTGGGAGTTTTTTTATGAGAGTGGCCGTACCAGTGCAAAAGGCATGTACAATGAAGCAGAGAAAAAATCCGGCGAATGGCTTTATTATTATAAGAACGGACAGCTAAAACAAAAATTAAATTATAAAGATGATGTGGAAGAAGGGCTTACTGAAGCATGGTACAGCAATGGTAACAAATGGTATGCTGAAAATTATGTGGCAGGAAATGTAGAAGGCGGTGCAGAAACTTATTACTACAATGGTTTCCTGAAAAATAAAATTGAATATAGGGCAGGAGAAAAAAATGGTGTGCAAAAAAATTATAACAGCACAGGCGAATTGTATAGCACACAGAGCTATAAAGGAGATAAGATAAATGGTGAAATAATTACATACTATACAGATGGAAAAGTGAAAGACCGGTTGAATTATGTAGATGACAAAGCGGTAGGTGTTTATAAAAGTTATCATAGAAATGGTGCAATAAATCAACAGGGAGAATTTGTTGATGGTATGAGGCAGGGTCTTTGGACAGCCAATTATGAAGATGGCGCAGTAAAAGATAAAACAACTTATGCAAACGATGAGATCACTGGCGAATTTACTGAGTACCACGAAAACGGAAAGCTGAGCAGTAAGGGCAACTATACCAGGAAGAAAATAGACGGGTTGGTAGAATCTTACGATGATGATGGCATTAAATACACGGATGCATTATATGAAAAGGGCCGCCTGAAAGAAATTAATTTTTATGATAAAAAAGGTAACAATATCTCCAGCAATACCACAAGAAGAGGCGCAGCCAATATCACTTTTTTTTCGCCGGAAGGCATAAAAACCAGTGAAGGATTTTTTGATAAAGAAGGGTTGAAGCAGGGCAAATACACACAGTATTTTGCTTCAGGAAAAATAAGTTCGGAAGTAAATTATAAAGACGGACAGGAAGATGGACCGGCTGTTGATTATTATAACAATGGAAAGAAAAAGCTGGAGCACACTTTTTCCAATGGCGAAGAAGATGGATATGTAAAAGGATATTTTTACAACGGCAAGCTGAGCTACGAAGGCTGGGTAATAAAAGGCTCACAGCAACAACATATCATCTACTACAATTACTTTGGTGATATTATTGAAAAGGTTTTTTACCTCGATAATGAACCGGATGGTTACACCGATTTTATCTATCCCGGCAATACCCGTTATTACGAATACAAATATGAAAATGGGTGGCTGGAAACCATCACGCAATTTGATACCAGTGGAAAAGTTATCAGCAGCAATGTGTTTGAAAAAGGAACCGGCCCATTGATATACAAACATGATAATGGCAAAATTTCAGGATCGGGCAATTATAAGAACTATATGCTTGCCGGGCCTTACACCTCCTATTTTTTTGATGGCAGTACAAGATTCACATCTTATTATACAAAAAATGAAAGGGACAGCTTTTTTAAAGAGTACTTTTATGGTGGCGGAATTAAGAGCGAAGGAAAATTTAAAGATGGTAATAAAACCGGTGTTTGGAAAGTGTATTATGAGAATGGAAAAATAAAAGACGAAGCCAATTATAAAGAAGGCAATATGGAAGGCCTGGATAGATCATTTAATGCTGATGGCACGTTTGATAAAGTGATCAATTATAAAAATAACCAACTGGAAGGCGATTTTAAAATTTATGGAGATAACAACCAGTTGGCGCTGGTGTTTTATTATAAAGGAAATGTATTGCAAAGCTATAGTTACGAGGATAAAACCGGCAAACTGGTAACACCTGTACAAATGAAAGGAGCAAGCGGCAAAGTGGTGGCATATTATAAAAATGGTACGAAAAGTGCCGAAATAAATTTTCTGGATAATGATGTGCAGGGCGTAAGAAAATTCTTTTACTCAAATGGCAAACCCTACATAGATGGAATACGTGAGTTTGGTTATGATAACGGAGAAAAGAAAGTGTATTTCCCTTCAGGTACATTGATGAAAGATGAAAATTATGTGTTGGGAAATTTTCATGGCCTACGCAAAACTTTTTATGCCAATGAAAAAATTGAAAGCGAAGAAAATTATTATAATGATGAATTGCATGGCACCTGTAAATATTACGACATACAGGGAAAGCTGAAACAGACGAGAAAATATTTTCATGGAAACCTTTTAAGTGCACAATAATATGCGTAGAAGAGTGGTGATATTGCTTGCAATGTGTGCAGCATGTTTTAATAATGTAAAGGCGCAAACGGCCGAAGAAGTAAGAAAGAAATTTCCTGATGAGGAGCTGGTGTATTATAACTATACCCAGGAGCTGCGGCTTTTTATGAAGAACGATTTGCCTGTAGCTGAAAGCCGGCATGAAAGAGAACTGATGATATTAAGTGATAAAAATGCAAGCCTGTATAACCGGCAGTCAGTGTATCATAGCGGCTACAGCGAACTCACAGGATTGGAAGCTTATACAAAAGTACCAGACGGCAACCAGTATAAAAAAGTTAAAATAAACGATCAAAAAACAACCAGCAGTCCAGGTAACAGTGTGTTTTATGATGATACAAAAGAAACAAGTTTTAATTTTCCTTCGCTCACCCGTGATGCTATCGGGCATCTTGAATACACACAGTTTCATAAAGATGCACACCTGCTTACGCCATTTTATATTCCCGGCAGTATACCTGTTATCAATGCAACCTATTCTGTGGTGGTGCCCAATGATATCAGTGTAAAATTTGTTGTAAAGAATGATCCCGGTGGCATCTTTCATTTTACCGAAGAAAAAAAGAGAAAGGAAACTATTTATCGCTGGTCTGTTAATAATAATAAGGGCCCGGATTATTATGGCGATGCTCCATCAGGCCGTTATTTTGAACCACATGTGATAGTGTATGTAGCATCGTATGAAAATAAAGATGGCAGGCAGAATTTTTTAAGCTCATTGGATGATCTGTATAAATGGAATACCTCTTTTACAAAACAATTAAATACAGCAGGCGATGATAATTTGAAAAAAATTGTTGACTCACTTACTAAAGGGCAACTGAACGAAAAAGAAAAAGCAAAACGCATTTATCGCTGGGTACAACATAATATAAAGTATGTAGCTTTTGAAGACGGGCTTGAAGGCTTCCGGCCACGACAGGCAGCAGAAGTATGCAACAAACGCTATGGCGATTGTAAAGACATGAGCAGCATCATTACACAAATGTTGCGGATGGCAAACATTAAAGCTTACTATACCTGGATAGGCACAAGATCATTGCCGTATGAATATACAGACCTGCCCCTTCCATTGGTGGATAACCACATGATATCTGTTGCTAATATTGATGACAAATGGTATTTTTTAGATGGCACCGATCCTTATTCAAAGCTTGAATTGCCGCCATCATCTATACAGGATAAAGAAGCATTGATCGCTATAAGCGAAAAGGAATACAAAGTGGCCAAAGTGCCGGTGGCTGCCGCAGAAGACAATCTTATTATTGATAGTACATTTATACAACTAACTGATGCAGGAATAAAAGGAACAGAAAAAGTAAATTACTATGGCTATTTTGGCGAAGGCATATACAATACATTGATGTATAAAGATGAGAAAGAAACAAAAGTGTATATGACTTCAAAAATGGGTAAGGCAAGTAATAAATTTATTTTAGGTAACTATGCTATAAATAAAATAAATCCTGATGAGAACATCATTAACCTTACTGCCGATTTTGAAATACCAGGATATAGTAAAAAAGCCGGCAATGAATATTATATCAATCTTAATCTTGAAAAATTATTTGACAGGCAGGTAATTGACACAGCAAAAAGAAAAGTGCCGCAGGAAATAGAGTATAAGTACCTGATAAAACAATATCATATATTGGATATACCGGCGGGCTATACTGTTACTTATAAGCCGGATAATTTTACTTTCAGCAACGATCTTATTGCACTGAGTATTTCGTATGAAATTAAAAACGGTAAGATCATTGCGGCGCAGGAGTATACCAGTAAAAAATTAATGCTTTATCCATCTGACTTTGCTGAATGGAACAAAACGATCAAATTAGTACAGCCACAGTACAAAGAAATGGTGGTGCTTGAAAAAAAGTAAACCAGCTATCATAATTACCCCAAACCACTCACACATGAAAAGAGTAAAGATCCCTTTTATTGTTGCAACCTTTTTTTGCAGCAGCCTTTGCCATGCACAATTAACCGCATGGGATGCAAAACCTATATTACATATAACGGCCGCTGAGTTTGCAAAAGAAAGCGCTGTGATATTGTTAGATGAAAGAATACATGAGTACAAGACGGACAGTAAAAAAGAAATATATGTACAACTAACTAACCACAGGTTGGTAAAAGTGATGGATGATAAAGGAGTGGAACTCTTTAACAGGATATACATTCCTTACTATGCCAATGCAGAAGTTTTTGATATAAAAGCCAGGACGATACAACCCGATGGTAGAGTGGTGGATCTGCCCGCAGATAAAATACTGGATGTGGAAGAGGATGGCAAGCGCTATAAAAAATTTGCACTAGAAGGTGTTGAAAAAAACAGTGAAATAGAATATTCATACCAGGTAAAAAAGGATATATATTATTTTGGTGTTGAAATGTTCCAATACAGTAATGTGCCATTTGAAAAAGCAATATTTAAACTAGTGGTTCCTGAACATTTAAAATTTACTGTAAAAGGCTCTAATGGATTTGTAGTAGAAAAAGAAACAGTGGAAGACGGTAAAAGGATCACCAATGCCAAAGCAACAAATTTGCCAGGTTTGGATGATGAAAAGTATGCAGAAACCGGACCCTATTCAGGCAACATACAGTACAAGTTGTCGTATAACCTGGCCAGGGATAA
Organism: Bacteroidota bacterium; assembly: GCA_040385725.1. Classification (GTDB taxonomy): domain Bacteria; phylum Bacteroidota; class Bacteroidia; order Chitinophagales; family Chitinophagaceae; genus Ferruginibacter. The sequence continues at coordinate 20,489 of JAZKGV010000043.1, forward strand.
AGATGTAAGGCTCTTTACCTGGAATGAATTGGCAAAAAGAATTTACACCAGCAATACCAATTTTACTGATAAGGAATTAAAAGCTGCCGGCGATTTTGTTAAACAAATTGGCATTAAAGAATCTGCATCAGAAGAAGAAAAAATAATAGCGCTGGAAGCATATATAAAACAAAATATCAATTCAGACAAAGAAGGAATAGGAGAAGACGCCAATAAAATTGAAAAGATCGTAAAAACAAAATTGGCCAGTGAAGATGGAGTAAATAATTTATTTACTGCCTGTTTTGAAAAACTGGGCATTAATTACCAGATAGTATTTCCAAGTAAGAGAGATGACCTGCCGATTGACG
>JAZKGV010000043.1:20848-24996 GCA_040385725.1 Bacteroidota bacterium
AGTTTGAGAACTATAGGTTAACAGACGACTTTATTTTTTATTTTCCCGGCACCGGCAATTTTGTAGCACCGGCTGCCAGCGCCATGCGTTATCCATTTATACCACCATATTGGGCGGGCACTAAAGGGCTTTTCTTAAAAGGTACTACTATCGGTTCACTTAAAACGGCTATTGCTTCTTTCGATAGTATTCCCATGCAGCCGTATGAAAAAAATGCTACCAATATGGAAGTGCGTTTAAAAATGGCCGATGGTATGGATGCAGTGATATTGCACAGCAAACAGATTTTAATGGGTTACAGTGCATCGCCTTACCGCCCTGCTTTTAATTTATTACCAAAAGACAGGCTGGATGAGTTTACAAAAGACATTGTAAAATCTATATCCAAAAGCGAAAATATCAGTAACATAAAAGTGGAGAATACATCGTATGCAGAAAGCAGTACCGGGAAGCCTTTAACAATAGAAGCAGATATTGAAAGCCCGGAACTGGTTGAAAAAGCGGGCAACAGGTATTTTATAAAAATCGGAGATGTGATAGGGCCACAGGAGCAGATGTACCAGGAGAAACCACGTAAGCTTCCTATCATTATACAATATCCTCATGCGCTTGACAGGGAAATTGTTTTTACTATTCCTGATGGATATGAAATAAAAAACCTGTCTGATATAAATATAAATGTTACCGATAATTACAACGGCCAGCAAACAATGGGCTTTATCTCATCTTATAAATTGAACGGTAATGAACTAAAAATAAGCATACATGAGTTTTATAAAGTAACTGAATATCCGCTTGCAATGTTTGAAGAATTCAGAAAAGTAATTAACGCCAGTGCAGATTTTAATAAAGTGGTGTTGATAATGGTGAAAAAATAGTTACGTCATCTGGGCTGTTTTATTCCGTAAACATTCAATAACATAAAACTGCTTCACATCACTGCCATTATTTCTACCTTTGGTTATCTCAAAATCATTGGTATGAAAAATTGTATTACCGCAATATTGTTATTGGCCTGTATTCATTGTGTTGCACAAAATAAACAAGGGTTGGTTAGCGGTCCCTGGGCTGGCAATGTGGAGTTACGCAATGCAACGGTGTGGCTGGAAGTAACGCCTGATGTAAAAAATGTCGCTGTAAAATATCATGCAGAAAATTCGGCTGAAGAAAGAACAGTTGAATACAAAGGAGAACTCGGTAAAGATTTTAATCCATTAAAGATAGAGGTGAATGGATTAGAGATGAATACGATTTATCTCTATGATATTATAATTGATGGAAAGAAAGTTGAACCAGGGTTTACAACAAAATTTACCACCAAAGATCTATGGCAGCATCGCAAACCTGCACCCGACTTTAGTTTCCTCACCGGCAGTTGTGCTTACTTCAATGAACCAAAATTTGACCGTCCCGGTAAACCTTACGGTGGTGATTCATCCATTTTTGAAACAATGGCCAACACCACTGCTGCTTTTCATGTATGGCTGGGAGATAGCTGGTACACAAGGGAGGTTGATTATTATACAAGATGGGGATTGAACTATCGTGCCAGTCATGACAGAAGTTTACCTGTATTGCAAAAGTTTATGGCCACCATGCCGCAATATTCTATCTGGGATGATCATGATTATGGCCCGAATGATATGGGTAAGAGTTATATCTTAAAAGAAGAGAGCAGGAAAATATTTATGAACTATAGCTGCAATCCAAGTTATGGACAAAAAGGAGAAGGCATTTATTCATTGGTGACTTATGGTGATGTAGATATTTTTTTAACCGATGACAGATACTTCCGTAGTGAAGATGATATGCCTGACAGTATTGATGGAAAACAGAATGAAAGCAAAACATATTTTGGCAAAATGCAGATGGAATGGTTGAAGAATGCACTGCTGCATAGCAAGGCTACCTTTAAAATTATTGCCACCGGTGGACAAATTTTAAATCCTTATTCTGATTATGAATGCCTGAAAGCATATAGTGCAGAATACAATGATCTGCTGAAGTTTTTAAGTGATACAAAAGTAAAAGGTGTTTTATTTTTCTCCGGCGACCGGCATCACAGTGAAGTGATAAAGCTGGAACGCAAAGGTTTATATACGCTGTATGATGTAACCAACTCACCTTATACAAGTGGTGTTGGTAAAGTAAGGGGCGAAGAACTCAATAATCCTGCAAGGATACCCGGCACCTTAGTGGAAGCACAAAACTTTACAAAAGTAACTGTGAGTGGAAAGAAAAATGAAAGGGTACTGGCAATTGAGTTTTTAGGATTGAAGGGAGAGAAGTTGGGAGAGTGGAGTGTGAATGAAAAAGAAATACAATAGCTCTTATGAAAATTATTTAAAACAGGAACATAATTTCACAGTTATAAACCTGTATTTATATTTCACCAGTCAGTCATCTTCATCCATGTTGTTTTTAATTGAATTATAACTACTGCCCAAGATATATATTACTAATCCAGAAAAGCAAGCTAACTTCATACCAGAACATTTCATTCCTGTTTTTCTTTCTGGTATTTACAAAACCAACTCTCCATCATGGATATAATTGAAATTGAAAAGGCAAAAGCACATATCATTGTGGAAATCATCGAGTACATACCCAATGCTGTACTTAGCAAAACAATCATCCGCAGGGCAACAGGCAATATCACTGTTTCCTCCTTTGATGCCGGTGAAGAACTGGCGGAAAAAATTTCGCCGTTTGATAATTTCATACAGATCATTGATGGCGTGGCAGAGTTGATTATTGACAAGACAAAATACAAGCTTTCTTTGGGTGATGGCATTGTAATTCCCGCCCATTCAAGACATTGCTTTAATGCAAACGAACAGTTTAAGATGATCTCCACCATTATCAAAAGCGGTTACGAAGACTAAAAGTTGTTAGGGCTGCTTTGCCACAATGTTCAATCAAATATTGGCCAAAAAAAAGTTTGCAGGTTTTGCTTTACTGTAAAGTAAAGTTGCACATCACTTTTAAAAACTACTTTGAAACTCTACATAAAATACATGGTAAGCATCCGCTGCAAAATGCTGGTGAAGGCAGAGTTGGAAAAGCTGGGTGTGCTGCATGCTGTTGTAAACCTGGGCGAAGTGGACCTGCAGGAAAAAATGACAGAGCAGCAGAAGGAGCAGTTGGGCATTGCATTACTCCGGTCCGGGTTGGAGCTGATGGAAGACAAGAAAGCCATACTGATTGAAAAAATAAAAAATGTTATCATAGAAATGATACATTATGCTGATGAACTGCCAAAGCTGAAAAATTCGGCATACCTGAGCGATAAGCTGGGGCATAATTATACTTATCTCTCCAATATTTTTTCTGAAGTAACCGGCATCACAATAGAACATTATATCATCATTCACAAAATTGAAAAAGCAAAAGAGCTATTGCTGTATGATGAAATGAACCTTACCCAAATATCGTATGTGCTGAATTACAGCAGTGTGGCACATCTCTCCGCACAGTTTAAAAAGATCACCGGGCTAACACCTTCTTTTTTTAAAAACCTTAAGAAAAAAAGGCGCAATAGGCTGGAAAATATTTGATCCAATCCCAGTTGCTTTACTGCGAATGTTTGGCTGTATTAGTAAGCAGGCTGCCAACAAAACTGTGAATAATGTAAATATCCTGCAGCATTGTGTAACATTTTTTATGGCTTTGAAAGTAATCTTTACAAGCCGTTCCTGGTGTACTGGAGGAGTTGCATAAAATTATCGTGGCGCTTTAGAGCGTTGCTTTTATGAAAGGCTACCGTTTAACTTTAATTAGTTAGGCGGTACTTTTCTGATTTCATTATTATATAAAATTACAAGAGATACGAAAACGCTATTATTTCACCATGCGGCAATGATGTTTTTGGCAGCCTGTTGTCACCTGGTTTTTTAACTACACAAAACCAGCTTTTACTTATCCGCTATCTTTGCTGTATGACCTCTCAGTATTTTACTTATGAAAAGCAAAAAGTGGTGCAGGCACTGCGGTATCATTTTATTTCAAGAAGGGAAATAAAGTTTATGATAATACTGGTGAATGTATTTGCCATAGTTTCTGCCGCTTTGTTTTTTACAAAAAAAATATCTCCACTGGCATTTCTTATCAGTTCGTTATTATGGATTGCCATGATGATGGCTTTCTGG
>JAZKGV010000044.1:0-3754 GCA_040385725.1 Bacteroidota bacterium
TTGCCGGTGAACCTACTATTACAGTTGTATCTTTTGTACAGGTTCCTGTAATATCATGTATCGTTACTGTATAGGTACCAGGCAAAACAGAAAATGAATTTCCGGGTTGGTAGTTAGTTCCACCATCAATTGAGTATTCATAATTTGGCCCCACGGGTGCCGCTATATTAATAGTACCATTAGGGTTAGGGCCGCAAACTGCAGGAGTAGTTGATACATTCAATGCAGGGATAGAACCATTTTTATAAACCGTAATTGTATCTATTCCATAAATAATGCTATCTCTTGCAGGAAACTGGAAAGGGTACTCAAGATTATAATAAGATGATTTTACAAGATAAGTGGTAGTAGCAGCAGGGCAAATATTATCAAATGTTACCGCAATATCATTATTGGTTCCCGGAGCTGTAGTGCCTGTTGCCACAACAGTACCGCTAAGGTCAGTAAGTTCAACTTTTTTAAATAAAGAAGGCCCTTGTTTTGGGGTAAACCTCCAGGCTTCATTCATGGTGGGCCCTTGCCAGCGTGGTGTTGTAAAAGCACTTCTTCCAGGCGCCATCACACCACTATTCTGGTTGTAATTCTGCATACCTATCATGGCAGCACCAGCGTTCCATGTAGTACAAACATCTCTTGCAAACACATGCACTTCTACAAGGCTAAGCCCTTCATACAATGTGATCTGGTATGTATTGTCAATCTCATTATTACAATCAAAACAAGGCACTTTATAAAAAGAAAGAACCCATTTCCTGTGTGGTGCCGTACCTAAAACATCATATTTTATCTGCCTTGTAGGCGACTCTGGCCTGCTGATATCAATATCATGAAAAGCGCCCATTATAATTGCCCTGTCGTAATCAGTACTTGGCAAGGAGCCATCCAACCCTTGTATTATCCATTGTGCATTTGTGGAGGAATTGGTTAGGTCAAATGAAATAATACCATTGGTATTTACAGTACACTGTAGATAATAAATACCATAAAACGAAAAAAGAAAAGGCAGGGGAATAGTGGGTGTATACCTATCATCCAGGCTAAGGTTAGTGGATACACCCGGAGTTCCTGGATTAACAGGAGGCCTGAAGCAGCCACCCGGGCCACTGATAAGGCTTACACCATAATCATCCGAAAAAGTATGTATATCGGGTATGGTGGTTTGTAATGTAACACAGTTTTGAGAACAGTCAATGGTTGTGTTTTTTGCACAGCTAAAACTAAATTGTGCTGCAGCATTTTTCACAAGGATGGACGTAAGAAGAACGAGTAAAATTCTTTTCATTGTTGTATGAATCATTGAGTGCTTGATTGTTAATCAGTCGTTTGGGCATTGTTTTGAGGGAATAAATGGTGATTTAAATTCGCTAATTTCACCAAAGCGCTTTCAAATGGTAGCAGTTCTCACACAAGGGCTAAAGTTACTTAATTTAACCAAATATTAACCCGGGCTTATAGAAATAGTATTTCACATACAAAAAGAAAAATGTGATTAATCCATGCTAAAAAACCTCAATTATCCTTGAATATTTATCAATAAACCTCCTTTTGCCTTGATTTTGCGCCAAATCTGTAACCACGTTTACAAAAATTTGTACTTTTGAAACATGAATTCGGCTGAAAAACTAACCATTAAAGTCGCCATTTTAGACCTTTATGAAGGTTATGCCAACCAGGGCATGCGCTGTATCCGTGAAATACTGAACCAGTTTGGCGATTATAATAATCTTAATATAGATGTAGACGAATTTGATGTGAGGCTTAAGAAACAAGCCCCGGGTATGGATTATGATATATTCATATCAAGTGGTGGCCCCGGAAGCCCTCTTGAAACTGAAGGAATCGAATGGGAGAAAGTTTATTTCCAGTGGTTGAAACAAGTGGAGCATTGGAACAGCAATGAGGCGAACATTCAAAAGAAATATGTTTTCTTTATTTGTCATTCTTTTCAATTGATCTGCCGTCAGTATAAAATCGGTACAGTTGATAAAAGAAAAAGCACCTCGTTTGGTGTTTTCCCTGTTCACCTGCTCAATGATGGGAAAGATGAAATTGTGTTTGACAATATGCAGGACCCTTTTTATGCTGTTGACAGCCGGGATTACCAAGTAACCAGACCAAACCACAACAGGTTAAAAGAAATGGGAGGCTGTATTTTAGCTATAGAAAAAGAAAGGCCGCATGTGGCACACCTTGAAAGGGCTGTAATGGCCATAAGGTTTAACACATACATGATTGGAACCCAATTTCATCCTGAAGCAGATGCAGTGGGCATGAGTATGTACCTGCAGACAGAAGAAAAGAAAAAAACGGTGATAGAAAATCACGGTGAAGAAAAATGGGCCAGCATGATCGAACACCTGAATGACCCGGATAAAATTTCACACACATATAAAAACATTCTGCCAAACTTTTTAAACATAGCAGTTGAAAATATGCAACTGGCGGAAATATAAAAATCAGTTAAACAAATTTTCTACAGCTGCCTTTAACGGCAGCTTTTTTATTTGCCGTACAGAAACAAAGAAGCAATAAGGTTAATTAAATATCGCTATTTTTAAGCTGCATAACCATAAACAAATATTTCTGCCATGCAAAAGGAATTAAGAGAGGCATTTAATAAAAACTTCAGCGAAGAAAAATACAAAGCATATGTGGAGAGAATAGAAAACCTGCATCCCGGTGCATTGGATTTCAGGAATGCAGAAACACCAGTATTTGTACCAAAAGATTTTACACAGAAAATGCTGGATGCCTGTGAAGATATTATTGATGTAATTGTAAAGCCGGATTTTATTTCACTTACCAACAGGTCAATACCAAAAGATATTGTGGTGCCAAATGAAACTGCTCACACCGATTTTATTGCTTTTGATTTTGGCGTATGTGAAAACGCTAACGGTGAACTGGAGCCGCAATTGATAGAAATGCAGGGCTTCCCCACCCTGTTTGCCTTCCAGGCCTTTCATACAAGGTTTACAAGGGAATATGCGGATGTACCTGCCACACATGACGCTTATTTGAACAACTACAATGAAGAAACTTATTTGCAATTATTAAAAGACATTGTAATGGGTGATGAAAACCCGGAAAATGTAATACTGCTGGAAATATATCCTGAACAACAAAAAACAAGAATTGATTTTTACTGCTCAGAAGATACGTTGGGATTAAAAACTGTTTGCCTTACAAAGCTTATCCCGGAAGGCAATAAATTATTTTACAAAAACAATGGTAAAAAAATACAGGTAAAGAGAATTTACAACCGTGTGATATTTGATGACCTGCAGCAGCAAAAAGATTTAGGCAATATTATTGACTTTAAACATCCCTGGGAAGTGGAATGGGTGTCACACCCCAATTGGTTTTACCGGGTGAGCAAGTTTACATTGCCATTAATAAGCAACCAATATGTACCAAAAACAGTTTTCCTGAATGAGCTGAAAGTAATGCCAACTGATTTGGAAAACTATGTTTTGAAACCTTTGTTTTCTTTTGCAGGCATGGGCGTGGTAATTGATGTAACCAAAGAAGACATTGAAAAAGTAAAAGATCCGGAAAACTGGATATTGCAACGCAAAGTGAAATATGCGGATGTAATAGAAACGAAAGACATTCCTGCCAAGGCAGAGATAAGGCTTTTTTATTTCTGGAAAAAAGGCTGGGCAAGACCTGTAGGTACACACAACTTATCAAGACTAAGTAAAGGAAAAATGATTGGCACACGATACAACAAGGATAAAGAATGGGTTGGCGG
>JAZKGV010000044.1:3764-6135 GCA_040385725.1 Bacteroidota bacterium
CTTTGAAAAATAAAACACTTACTATGAACAAAGGACCAGGACGCTTTGACTTTTTTCTATCCCGATTAGAAACGCTTATCAGCAAAGCGGATAAACATAAAAACCCTGCATTATGCCTATATCAGAATGATGCCCGTACCCCATTGTTTATGCTGGAATCATTGGCGAAAATGTATGCTGGCATTCAAAATAAGAAAAAGTTCAGCAAGCTGAAAGAACATTTTAAATTGCTGGAAGATGGATTGGGTGCCATTGATTATTATGATGCTATCGCTAAAAATGTAGCGAAGAATAAAAAAATACCGGCAAAAATTTTACAATACCTGCAGGCACAAACGAGAGAAAAAATTCAACACCTGAATGATGTGCTGGTTGAAAAAAAATGGGTGGACAGCAAAAATGAAAGGGTATTAAAAATAAGAAAGAAATTATCTGAAACTGATTGGCTGGATGAAGAAAAAGAAATTGCCGCCATTGAATCTTTTTATCACAAAGCGATTGAAGGCATTATTGAATTTACACACAGCACTGCTTACCATTTTGATAATATGGAAGAAGATGTGCATGAGCTACGCCGCAAACTCCGCTGGCTCAGCATATATCCAAGGGCTTTACAGGGAACCATACAATTGGCTGATAAAAACAAGAAATCAAAACAACTTTCAAAATATCTTACCAAAGAAATAGTAAACTCCCCTTTTAATAAAATGCCGGATGCAGGCAACAGCAAACATTTTTTACTGCTGAACAAACAATATTTTCTTACACTTAGCTGGATGATTGATGCTTTGGGCAAACTAAAAGACAGCGGCCTGCTGATCGCTGCCATAAATGAAGCATTGCAGGAAACTGAAAGTGCAAACGAAGCAACGGTTACCAAAAAAACATACCAATATCTTGGCAGTAAGCAAACTAAACTGCCCGTGTTATTAGATGAAGCAGAGGCAATATGTAAAACATATTTTAAAGAGAAAAACTTAGAGCAGCTTGTGGTGGGCATTGGAAAAAAATACAATTGAACAAAAAAATACCCCGTTTTTTAGACGGGGCTTTTTTTATGCTCTTTGCTTAACAGGTGCTTTTTTCTTTTTGCTTTTAAGCGCTACATCAATTGCTTTGCTTAATTCCTGGTAAGTGACCTTGCCGCTGTAACGTTCCCCATTAATGAAGAAGGTAGGCACATCTTTCACGCCACGGTCGTGGCCTTCTTTGATGTCGCCCTGTACCTGCCAGCCAAACATGGCATCCACAAGATTTTCCAAAAATTTCTTGTTACTTACTCCTGCTTCCCTGCTGTACAGTTTAAGACTGGTTGTGCCAAGGTTGCGGCGGTTGGCAAACAAAATGTTGTGCATTTGCCAGAAAGTTTGTTCGCTTTCCTGTGCCGTGGCTACGGCAGCTTCGCTTGCTTTAAGTGCACGCTGATGGATTTTAGTTAAGGGGAAATGACGGAAGTTTAATTTTACTTTTCCTTCATATTCTTCTAAAATTTGCTTTACTACTTCATTTGCTTTTGCACAGGCCTCGCTTTCATACTCCCCAAATTCTTCAAGGGTTACGGGTGCATTTTTATCTCCCACGAAAATGTCCCTGGGTTCGATAATTTCAATAACATCTTTTTTAAATGACATAACTTTTAAATTTTTCCTTGCTTATTAACAAAAATTCGTCTCTTTGGTTGCCTTTTTAAGCGGATAGGCTTAACCGAAATTCTGAATGCGGTGAAGATAAACAGTTTTTCCACTTTTCAAAACCCAACGGTAACTTTTTCCTCAACACGAAATCAACATCCTGCCATTTTTGCCGCTATTAACAGTTTTTTAGCAATCAGGCCTTCAATTTTGGGGCCGCTACTTCATTTCTAAACACTACCACACCATCAAATACATCAACCACTACCGGTTTGGACTTGTCAATATCGCCTGCCAAAATCCGCTTACTCAATTGATTTACAATCTCTTTCTGTATCAGCCGTTTTAATGGCCTTGCCCCAAACTGGGGGTCATAGCCATTTTCTGCCAGGTAATCGAGAGCATAGTCGCCAAAAACCAACTGGATACCAGATTGTGCCACCAAGCTCTTCAATTGTTCTAACTGAATGGTGATAATTCCCTTTATTTCGGCTTTCATCAGCGGCTGAAACATGATTATTTCGTCGATCCGGTTCAAAAACTCGGGCCTGATCGTTTGGCGGAGCAGGCTTATTACCTCCGCTTTGGTACCCTCCACTACTTCTTCCCTGTTCTTTTCGGTAATGTTTTCAAAATTGTCCTGTATCACCTGGCTACCCATATTGCTGGTCATAATGACGATGGTATTTTTGAAATTAACCACCCTCCCTTTATTATCAGTGAGGCGGCCATCATCTAAT
>JAZKGV010000045.1:0-10396 GCA_040385725.1 Bacteroidota bacterium
GGAGCAATTGTTTAATAATAAACACAGGTTTGGCGATTATGTAAAACTGTATGAATCTGTTCTGAATAAAACTTAGTTTGATAATGTCCATAGCCGATTTAAAATATAGTATCATCCTCAACCTTAAGAATATACCCGGTCCAGTGGTGAAGAAAAAGATCGTGGTGATTGAATGTGATGACTATGGCGGAATAAGAATGCCTTCGCTAGAAGCGATGAAGCAAATGAGATCAGCCGGCGTTTCTATTGATGGGTCAAGGTATAATTTGCTGGATACATTAGAAGATAAGGATGACCTTACGGCTTTATTTGAAACGTTACAAATAGTAAAAGGTACAGATGGCAATGCTGCAGTAATGTCTCCTTTTGTAAATGTGGCCAATCCTGATTTTGAAAAGATAAAAGCAAACGGGTACAAGGAATATTTTTATGAGCCTTTTCCTAAAACATTGCAGAAGTATGGGCACAATGACGGGATAATGAGTTTGTGGAAGCAGGGAATTGAAGCCGGCATCTTTACACCGGAGTTTCATGGACGTGAACATGTGAGTGTGCAGCCATGGTTGGAAAAGTTGCAGGAAGGAAATCCGCAACTACAGTTTGCTGCCAGTTATGGTTTTGTGGCGGTGGCAAACATAAAAGGCATTCCTGCATATGCACAGGAATTCAGGCCGGAGTTTTTCTTTACAAACGATAAACAAAAAGCCTTTTTACACAATTCAATTACTGAAGGCGTAAAACTGTTTGAGCAATTGTTTGGGTATACAGCATCTGCCTTTATGCCAAGCAATAGTGTGTTTCATCCTGATTTTGAAGAAACAGTTTTGCAAACAGGCATTCCATTTTTAGTGGTGGCACATAAAAACCCAACACCAGGTGTGAATGGGGAACTTACGTTTACCAATTTTACTTTCCGGCAAAAAATACAAAAAGGCAAACTCAATTATTATATCCGCAACTGTGCATTTGAACCAACTGATAACGGTTATCATTCAATTAACGGAACGATGAAACAAATTGCGGCTGCCTTCCGCTGGAACAAGCCTGCCATCATCAGCACACACCGTGTAAACTTTGTTGGTGGTTTAAATAAAGAAAACAGGGATAAAGGATTAAAAGAACTGGAAAAACTTTTAAAAGCCATTATACAACGCTGGCCCGATGTTGAATTTAAGAGTACGGCAAATATGCTGAAAGAACTGAAGAATTTAGATGAGTAAGAAAATAGTTTTCGTTAACCAGTCCACAGGATACCTCACCATAGATATCATCAATAGTTTTGCAAAACATTACGATGAAGTGCATGTTATCTATGGCAATATCCGTGTGCAGGATGTGGAGATTGATAAAAAAGTAAAGTACACAAGGATTTTAAAAAAATCACGAAGCTCACATATAACAAGGTTCCTGGCATGGTTTGCAGCATCAGTACAAGTGTTCTTTATTTTATTGTTCCGCTTTCGTAAGTACGAAATATTCTATGTGTCGCTGCCACCGTTTGCCTATTTAAGTTCTTTGTTGCTGCGGAATAAATTTTCATTGCTCATGTTTGATGTATATCCTGATGTGTTAAAAATGCTGAACATACAACAGACCAATATTATTTACAGGATGTGGGCAGGATGGAACAGGAAATTATTTACAAAAGCACATCGTGTTTATACTATTGGCGATTCGCTGGCGACATTGATGACGCAGTATGCACCCAGGGAAAAAATATATGTGATACCATTGTGGACAGGATTAACAAATGTACAGCCTGTACCAAAAGAACAAAATCCTTTTATTGCAGAACATAAGTTGCAGGGAAAGTTTATTGTACAATATTCCGGCAACATGGGTGGCACACATAATATTGAAGTGATGATTGAGGCGGCTAAATTATTGAAAGAGCAAAAAGACATTTTATTTCTCATCATTGGCCGTGGATTAAAAGTGCCGCTTGTAAACAAGCTGATTGAAGAATACAATTTGGATAATTGCATGGTGCTTCCATTTCAACCTGATGAAGTGATACGCTATTCCATTGCAGCAGCCGATATAAGTGTGGTATTGATTGAAGACAAGATCGCTGAAGTAAGTGTGCCGAGTAAAGTATATAATATTATGGCGGTGGGCTCCGGCATTCTTAGTATTTCGCCAGAGAAATCAGAAATAAATAAGCTGGTGCAACAATATAATATTGGTGCCAACTTTGCAAAAGAAGAGGTGCGACAGATTGCAGATTATATTTTGAAAGTAAAGAATACACCTGCATTACAACAGGAATACAGTAGCAATGCTGTTGCAGCATCTAAAAATTATACAATGGCAAATGCAGGTAAATACGTGGACATTTATTTTAAAAACTTATGATCGTTGTTGGAGATATAGCATCGCCTAATGCAGCCTGCAGCACTGACCTGAAAAATATTTTTCTTCAGCACAACAGCCTTTTTTCTAACAATAGTTTGGTGTGCAATTTTGAAGGGTTGGTTTGTGATGATATTGATCCCTCTACCAATACACCTGTATTATACAACCATTCTTCGGTGATGGAAGCGCTGGATGCCGCCAATACAAAAGCTGTAGGGTTGGCCAACAATCATTGTTTTGTAAACACGGTAAGGCATTTAATAAAACGCAATATTGCATTTTCTGGTGCAGGTGAGTCAGAAGAAGAAGCAGATACACCGGCATCATTTTTTGATGGTGATACAGAGATTGTATTATTTAATTTTTGCTGGAATTTTTTATTGTATCACCAGGATAATCCAAGCAATGAAATTTATGTAGCAGAAATTTCGATAAAAAGGCTATTGGAAGATATTGCCGTTGCAAAAAAAAATAAACCTGCAGCAAAAATTATTGTTTATCTCCACTGGAGTTTTGATCTGGAAATATTGCCTTTCCCAATGTACAGGCAAATGGCGATGAGTATGGTTGATGCAGGTGCCAATGCTGTTATCGGCACACATTCGCATTGTGTGCAGGGTGGGGAAAGATATAAAGATGGTTATATAGTTTACGGGTTGGGCAATTTCTTTTTGCCATATAATGTATTTGCAAATGGCAAACTCACTTTTCCTGAGATGTCAAGATTACAACTTGCATTTGAATGGAACCCTGTAAACAACGAGGCTAAGTGCCATTGGTTTTATTATAAAAATGACAATGGCCATCATACGTTAGAATTAAAAGAATCTTCATCATTTGATGATTCAGAGCTGTTAAAAAAATATTCTCCTTATCCATCATTACCAGGTAATGAATATGTGAGCTATTTCAAGAAAAACAGGAGAAAAAAAATATTAGTGCCTGTTTACATTGATTATAATGACAGGTTTAAAAATTTCCTCTACACATCCTTCTTAAAAAAAAGAGGGAAGGTTGCAAGGTTTTTGGCAAAACTAAAATTGAGGAAGTGGCAATCTTAATATATGTATCGATCATTCTTTAAAAGGCTCATTGATTTTTTTGCTGCACTTATTTTGCTGGTGATTTTTTTACCCGTGATAACCATAGTGGCACTTGTGCTGGCTTATGCAAATAAAGGAAAAGCATTCTTTTGTCAGCAACGCCCCGGCCAAGATGAAAAACCGATCTACATCATCAAGTTTAAATCAATGACGGATGAAAAAGACGAAAACGGGAATTTGCTGCCGGATAATAAGCGGATTACAAAGGCAGGTGCATTTGTAAGAAAATATTCTTTAGATGAGTTGCCGCAGTTTATAAACGTATTGAAAGGGGATATGAGTTTGGTGGGCCCAAGGCCGCTGTTGTTTAAATATATTCCGTTGTATAGTGAGGAACAAAAAAGGAGACACCTGGTGAGGCCAGGTATTACCGGTTGGGCACAGGTAAATGGAAGGAATAGTATCAGTTGGACAGAAAAATTCAAACTCGATGTTTACTATGTTGATCATCTTTCTTTTGTATTTGACATAAAAATTTTATTTCTTACTGTATTGAAAGTAGTGAAAAAAGAAGGCGTTAACCAATCAGGTGAAAGGCCGATGATGCCCTTTAACGGCAACAACTGATCATGAGAAAAATTACAGAAACAGGAAGGGAAAAAATATTCTGGTTGTTCGACACTTTGAAGGGTGCAGCCATCAGGCGGCATTACGCAGATATTGCGATGCTGCTGGAAGGATTGCAGGAAGCAACTGGTACATTAAAACAACAAAAACTTTCTTCATTGGTAAAACATGCAGTTGCAACAACTTCTTTTTACCAGCAGTATAAAAATTATTCTTCACTCAATCATTTTCCTGTTATCAGTAAAACGATCATCAGGGAAAACTTTGAATCATTTGTTTCTGCTGCTTTTACAAAAGAGCAACAGATACCAACTGTAACAAGTGGTTCTACAGGTACGCCATTTAAAGTATTGCATCATGCTGATAAGAAAAAAAGGAACAGTGCAGATACTATGTATTTTGCACAGAAAGCTGGTTACCGTATTGGCGACAAGCTGATGTATATGAAAATATGGAGCGCCAATAATAAGAAAGCAACATTGCCTGGCATTATGCAGAATATGGTTCCTGTAGATGTAATAACATTTAATGATAAGGAAGTATCTGCTTTGATAAAGCAAATGGAAAGCGACAATTCAAATTTTGCTTTTTTGGGCTATTCATCTGCTTTAGAATTGATTTGTCAATGGCTTGAAAAAACAAACCATGGAAAGGTAAAAGCCAAACTGTCTTCAGCTATCTCCATGTCCGAAACATTGAATGATCATACAAAGAACACTATTGAAAAATATTTTGGTGTGCCGGTATATTCCCGTTATTCAAACCTGGAAAACGGTATCCTGGCACAACAGGTACCAGGCAGTGCTAACAGGTACCTCATCAACACTGCCAGCTATGTGCTTGAAATATTTAAGATAGATGAAGACGTTCCTGCGGATGCAGGAGAGTTGGGAAGGATCGTAGTAACCGATCTATACAATTACGCTATGCCAATGATCCGGTATGATACAGGCGATATAGGTATTTTATCAAAAGATAAAGATGCAGCAGGCAATAGTTATTTAGATGTAGTGGAGGGAAGAAAATTAGATTTGCTGTACGCAACAGACGGCACATTGGTATCATCATACATTGTTTATAAGAACATGTGGCAATACACAGAAATACTGCAATACCAGTTGGTGCAGTATGGCCCCAAAGATTATTTATTTAAAATAAACATGGAAGGCACATTTACGCAGGAAGAAAAATTGATACAGGAATTTAAGCAGTATCTTGGTGCAGATGCAAATTTTACCGTGGAGTATGTGGACGAAATTCCTTTGCTGGCATCAGGTAAAAGAAAAAAAATTGCAAACACTTATCACAATATAATTAAATGAGAGAGCTGATAATTATTGGCGCCGGTAATGTTGGCGGCTTTTTAGCTTATAATCAAAATTTATTTGCAGAGCAATTTAATGTACTTGGCTTTTTAGATGATGACGCCAGTAAACTCGGCAAAGAATTTTATGGATTGAAAGTAATAGGCAATACCGAAAGCCTTTTTTCGATGAGTAAAAATGTTGCGGTTGCGATAGGCATTGCCTTTCCCAAAGCAAAAAGAAAAGTGTTTGAAAAGATAAGGGGCAATGGAAACGATTTCCCTTCTTTCATTTCACAAAATGCATGGCTTTCAAATAGTGTTTCGGTGGGTAAGGGTGTTATTCTTTATCCTGGTGTGTCTATCAATTATCAAACCGTGGTGGAAGATTTTGTTATCATGAATATGAATTGTGCCGTAGGGCATGATTGTACCATTGGAAAATTCAGCGCCTTAGCGCCAGGTGTAAATCTTGGTGGATTCACAAAAATTGGCGAAGCGGTGGACATTGGCATTGGTGCTGCCACAAAGCAGAATATTGTTGTAGGTAACGAAGCAGTAGTTGGTGGGCAGGCGATGCTTGTAAAAAATGTACAACCATCGGCTAAAGTTGCTGGCGTTCCTGCAAAAGAAATTCAGGATCTAAAATAATCGTTAGTGAAAGAATTCTTTTTAGCACAGGCAAACATCATCAGCATTCTTACCTGGATTGTTATTCTTTCCTTTGTTCTATACAGGTTTAAAAAAAGAAAAGCAGCGATCGTTTTTTTAATATTTGGAGTTGTTTTATTTTATGCTTTCTCCACAGCCTGGCTGCCACGTTACCTGGCATATCGTTTAGAAATACAGTATCCACCTTTAAAAGATTTGCCAAAATTCAGCGCTGCTCAAAAAGTGTATATACATCTTTTGGGCAGCGGTTATCAAACAGACAAACGATTACCATCTACAGCAAAACTTGGCCTTGTAGCACAAAGCAGGTTTTTAGAAGCTATGCGTTTGTACAGGGGAATAAGTAATAGCACACTGGTATGTTCGGCAGACGGCCCTTTGGGAGAGAAGACACAAGCTATGACCGCAAGCGCCGCAGCGATTGAAATGGGAGCCGACAGCAGCAGGATACTGGCTTTGAATACCCCTTCCACCACAAAAGAAGAAGCTGAAGACCTGGCAAAATCTATTGGGACAAATGCCACCGTTATTGTGGTGACAGATGCCATACATATGCCAAGAGCCATGAAGTTTTTTAATGAGCAAGGTTTTGCACCCATTGCAGCGCCTGTAAATTTTAAAGCGCTTAATGGAAGTACTGGTGTTCCTTTTAAGTGGTGGCCTTCAGAAGAAAATCTTTATATCACCAACAGGGTGCTGCATGAATATTTTGCTTCGGTGAAAGCTGCGTTTTAATTGTTGAATGAAAAAATATTTAGATAAATTATGACTGAAAAAGTATGGCTCTCTTCTCCGCACATGGGTGGTAAGGAAGAAGTGTATGTGAAAGAAGCGTTTGATACCAATTGGATTGCGCCACTCGGCCCTCATGTAGATGGTTTTGAAAAAGACCTTGCAACATTTACAGGTTCAAAAAATGCGGCGGCATTAAGCAGCGGTACGGCTGCTATTCACCTGGCATTGATAATGCTTGGTGTAAAAGCTGGTGATGAAGTGCTTTGCCAGAGTTTTACTTTTTCTGCTTCGGCGAACCCCATAGTTTACCAGGGTGCTGTTCCTGTATTTATTGATTCAGAAAAGGAAACATGGAATATGAGCCCGGAACATTTGCGTACAGCCATTGAAGACAGAATACAAAAAGGAACAGAACCTAAAGCAATTATACCTGTGCATTTGTATGGTATGCCCGGAAAAATGGAAGCCATCATGGCCATTGCAAGGGAATTTGATATTCCTGTAATTGAAGATGCAGCAGAAGCATTGGGTTCCACAATAAATGGAAAAGCCTGCGGCACTTTTGGTGATATGGGTGTTTTATCTTTTAACGGAAATAAAATTATCACCACATCCGGCGGTGGCGCTTTGATAAGCGATACCGAACACTATATTACCCAGTCAAGATTTTTGGCAACCCAAGCAAGGGATGCAGCTCCTCATTACCAGCATTCACACATTGGATATAATTACCGTATGAGTAATGTATGTGCAGCCATTGGCCGTGGGCAAATGGAAGTATTGCCAAAAAGAGTTGAACAAAGAAGAGCTAATTATTCGTTTTATATAAATGCCTTGAAGAATTTGCCAGGTATTTCTTTTTTACCGGAACCGGCTGGCTGCTTTAGCAACAGGTGGTTATCGACCATTATAGTACATCCGCAAAAAACCGGTGGCGTTACACGAGAAGACATAAGGCTGACTTTGGAAAAAGAAAATATTGAAAGCCGCCCTTTGTGGAAACCTATGCACCTGCAGCCTGTATTTAAACATCACCCATTTTATGGCGATGGAACTTCAGAAGAGTTGTTTGAAAAGGGCTTATGCCTTCCTTCGGGCAGCAATCTTAACAGCAATGATTTAGAACGTGTAGTGGCCATAATACAATCCTTGTTTAAAAAGATGAATTGACCGTATTAATATAAACAGCTTATAATCAACCCGTTTTGTATTAAAACGGGTTTTTTAATGCCCTGGCATTCCGCTTTTGTTATGCCGGCAACACTTTGTAAATTATATCACAGAAATGAATTTTTCACCTGCCTTTTACTCAAAAGTGTAGCGGAAAACTAAAAAAAACACTACTTTCGTTAATAACTATTAACAATTTTTATTGTCTGCCTCAAACTCTTACAAGCGCAACCTCATTAATGTTCTGTTTCACTCCAGGGAAAACAAGTTTTAAAAACATTTTGCTTGTAGTTTAAAAAATTCAGTATGCCCAACAGATATTTTAAAAACTTTGCTCCCCGATGGATAATATTTTGTTGTGACATAGTGCTTATCAGCGCTTCGTTCACCTTTTCCTTTTTTCTTATCAATCATCTCTCGATTGATAAGGTGGACATTTATGGATTTTTTCCAGCATTGCTTTTTAATGCCTTCATTGGTACAATTTGTTTTGCCTCCCTTTCAATTTACAAAGGCATCATCCGCTATTCGGAATTAAAGGATGTGATCAGGATCATCAAATTTGGTTTTCTGCAATTTGGCTTTTGGTCTGCTGTTTATCTTATCAACCCCAATAGCATTGTTACTGCAATTGTTACCGTTCCCCTGCTGCTTATCAATCTTTTTGTTGTTATTTTCCTGCTGGTATCTTTTAGGCTACTGGTTAAAGAAATATACTTCAGGGCTGCCCAGAATAAAACAGCATCAACACAGCGTACCCTTATTTTTGGCGCTGGTATGATGGGACAAATAACCAAAAAGGTAATTGAACAGGATATCAATATCAACACAACGCTGGTTGGGTTTATTGATGACAGCCATTATAAAATTGGTAAAAAAATTGGCGACCTGCCCATCTTCAATGCTGTTGACCCACACCTTACCAAACTAATAAAGGAAAAAGGCATTACCCAAATATATATTGCCATTAATAAATTATCTGTTGAACGGAAAATTGCATTGGCTGATGTGTGTGCGCCTTTCAAAGTAAAAATAAATGTTGTTCCCCACGCTAATCAATGGTCTGGTGGTTTGTTTCAAAAAAACCAGGTAAGGGAAATGAACATTGAAGAATTACTGCAAAGAGATGAAATAATAATCCCCAGCAATCTTTCAAGTGCCAATTACCAGGATGCTACTATTTTGGTTACCGGTGCAGCAGGATCTATCGGTAGCGAAATTTGCCGGCAGCTTACTAAACATAAATTGAATAAACTGGTAATGCTGGATCAATCAGAATCAGGTTTATTTGATCTGGAGTATGAGTTGAGGCAAACCGGTTTCACACAAATGCAGGTGGAGGTTGCTTCAGCCAAAGATTACCATCGGGTAAAAAAAGTTTTTAATGCCTACAAGCCTACAGTTGTTTTTCATGTAGCTGCTTATAAGCATGTGCCGCTGATGGAGGAATTTCCCAGTGAAGCAGTGCTCACTAATATTTTCGGTACAAAAACGGTTGCCGACCTGTCTGTTTTATTCAGTGTAAAAACGTTTGTGCTTGTATCAACAGATAAGGCAGTTAACCCTACCAATGTAATGGGCGCCACCAAACGGATCTCAGAAATATATATTCAATCACTCAACGACCGTTTTGAATCAAACACCAGTTTTATTACCACAAGATTTGGTAATGTACTTGGGTCTGCAGGCTCTGTGGTGGCTACATTTAAAAAGCAAATTTCCGAAGGCGGCCCAATAACAATTACCCATCCCGACATCACAAGATACTTTATGACGATACCGGAAGCGGCCAAATTAGTACTGGAAGCAGGCAAGATTGGAAAAACCGGGGATATATTGGTGTTTGATATGGGTAAACCGGTACGTGTACTTGACCTTGCTACAAGGATGATACAATTGGCGGGTTTTGTTCCGGGAAAAGATATTGCGATCAAATACACACAGCTAAGGCCGGGTGAAAAAATGTACGAAGAGTTATTTAAAGATTCTGAAGAATTGGCACCAACGGACCACCCTAAAATATTAAGGGCTAAAAAGGCCTCCAACCAAAATCCTGAATTTTATAATTTACTGAACGAACTGCATGAAGTGGCCAAGAACCATAACAACGAAGACATACTTAATTTGATTAGCACACTGCTTCCTGAATTTTCACATTCCCCTAATAAAAGAAAATCAGAAGTGGCTTACAACAATGAAACCTTTTAATAGCCTGTCTTTATTATCCACGGAAAGGAAAAACAGTTTTCATTAAACAAAGGATAGTCGGCAGTGCCATTAACGGCAAAAGTTTTTACAACCGCAGCACTGCTTAATAACTGTTTGGCATAGCCCAAAGTAGCGCCTGTTTTCACCCTGTCTTCCACCAGCAGTATTTTTTTTCCCGCCATATCAAAATGTATTGGAGTTACTAATTGTGGTACATCATACAAAGGCTTGTGTGTAGTATCCCTGAAACTTATTTTGAGTAATTCAACCGGTACTTTTAATT
>JAZKGV010000045.1:10406-22112 GCA_040385725.1 Bacteroidota bacterium
TGCCGGTACAATCCCTCCATTTGCTATTGCCACGATCAGGTCAAATTGTTCTTCAAACTGCATCGCATTAATGCGTTCCTCTATTTCACTCCACGGTTTTGTTTCCATTGCCCGATAATTTTTTTAAAAGAAAATAGCCTGCAAAAACCTGTATCAGCATTCCGGGTATGCCGGTGGTAAAATCCTGTGTTGCTTTTTTAAAGCTGCCAATCATTACCCACTCTGCGGCAGAGCCAATTACCTGGTAGGCCAGCACAACAATTAAAATATGCAGCAACGAAATTTTTTTATAGTGAGCAGCCACAATAGCGGCAATAATAGCCAGCAGGCACGATTTTATTAAAATGGCAGGTAATACAAACACAGGCGGCATACCAAAAAGCAGGTTGTTTACCACTGGAGATAAAACGGCGGTGAGCAAACCTACCGTTAGACCGAATTTATATCCTGCAATGAGTGTAAAAAAGTAGATAGGTAAAAAGATCAATCCTCCGCCTGGTATAAGATGTGTTAACTGCGGCAGCAACAAATTGCCGAGAACAAATATTACAGCAAAACTGTAAGTGCTGTAATTAGTAAACGAAAGCCGGTGCTGGTAAAAAGCAGTGAAAGTAAACATGTACGTTTTTTAATACCATAAAAATACTAAAGAAGCAACTATACATCTGATGTTTTTTCTGTGGTATTATCTTCCTCTTTTTTTTCCTGCTGTTGCTTTATCACAATGGTAAAAAGATAATTGGCAAACCAATATAGTACAAAAGGCAAATGTGTATCCAACCGGGACACATTTTTGTAGTAAGTATAAAATATCTTTTCGAAGTGATAGGGGTGATCAAAGAGAACTACTACTCCCAGCTTATTGCCCAGATACAGCAAACCAAAACGTAATATCCAGAGTATGGTATAAACAATCACAAACAATTTAAAAGAGCGTTGAGGAAGCGTTAATTTTAATGCGATCAGTCCACCGATAATGGTAGGCACCCAAATAGGGTTAAATTCTGTTCTGCCACCTGCATAATCAAAGTAAACCGGTTTAAATTTTAACACGCTGAACAGAAGTGACACCAGCGCCAGGAAAATATAATATGCCAATAAAACTTTAGCTGCTTTACCCATGGGCCTTACTTTTTTTAACAAACAACAGCCAGCCATAAAATATCAGCACATACATAAGCAGGGTAAAAAGATAATGATGGCTGAAGTCGAAAGCACTGCGGTGATACAGGTAGATAAAATACAAAGAGGTTATACGGATTATATTTAGTGTAATGATGGCAATGATTCCACCAATACTAAAAACGATTTTTCTTTTTAATGGGTATGGCAATAGAAATAATACACCAACGTATATGAACATAAGGTCGATACCATTACACACATCATATATATCAAATACAGCCACGCCTTTTTTAGTAAGATGTGTACATGGCCTTACTGGATCGGCAATCCAGTCAATTTGTTCAGAAGAGAGAAAATTGATACTTTTTGTTACAGATGCAGTAAGAAAGTTTGTAAGTGGCCTGTCAATAACCCGGCCCGGGTATAACAATGCTATATAGCATACAAACCAAAGGCTGAAAAGCACAAAAAGTTTAATAAAAAAGAAAGATACTTTTTTATTAAAAATTGGTTTCCCATCATTGGTTTTAAGTTTGTCTAAAAGCATTTAGTGATAAAAAAATGATTAAAATTATTTAGTGGCAAATTTACTGGTTACAGTGCTTATAATTTACGAAAACAGGTAATATTTAGATGGGTTAACCGCTCCTTAACACAATTAAACTTAATATGTTTTGTATATAGGTTATCAACTCCATTCTTTCTCCTCCTTCGCTCTTTTTCTCTCCACCCTGCCGGCAAGTAAAATACTTATCCAGTATAAAAAGAGGAGCGGCACAGCTACAAGAAACTGGCTGGTCCAGTCTGGCGATGGTGTAATGATTGCCGCCACAATTAAAATAATTACAAACGCAAGCTTGAAATAGCGTTTTAAAAAGGTACCTGAAATGATGCCGACTCTTGCCAGCACATACGACAGCACAGGCAATTCAAATGCAATACCGCAGCCTAATAAAAGATTGGTGAGGCTGTCAATATAGTCATTAATAGATGGCCGGTATATTATGATACCAGATTTACCTAAAGTAAAATTGGCGAGGAAATTAAAAGTAAAAGGCGCCAGCAGGTAATAGCCAAAAGCCACGCCTGTAAAAAAACAAATAGATACATAAAAAATGCTGCCGGTGGCATAACTGCGTTCCTTAATGCTAAGTGCAGGTTTGATAAAACGCCAAACTTCCCAAAAAATATAAGGGAAGGAGAGGATAATGCCACCAATGATGGCAATATTAATGGCAGATGTAAATGTGCCGCTTACTTCGGTTACCTGGAAATTGATTTTAACAGGCGGCATACAAAGACTGTCGCCAATGTGGAGCCAGCGGCCAAACCTGCACAATGCATCATACGATACAAAATCTTCACTGGCGGGTGCCAGTATTATATAGTCGTACACCCAGTCAATAAAATAAAAAATTGTAAGCCCAGCCACCAGCCATGCAATAATGCATCTTATAATATGCCAACGCAAAGCCTCAATATGATCAAAGAAACTCATTTCCGTTTCTTCTGCATTCCCTTTTCTCCTGATACGGCGGAAAAACGTTTTTCTTTCTGATGTTTCGGTTGCCAATGATTAAGTTTTAAAACAAGATAATTGATTAAGTGGGCAAAAATAAAACTCTTTTGTGAGAGTGGAGGTTTGTTATGCTGTAGTTGCCTGCTTTATATTGCTTGTGGTTTAAAAGCAAAAGCCGGCTGCTTAACAAGTGCTTAACCACCAAAGGCAGTACATATCACAGCTTAACTGCAACTTTGTGCTATGAGGTCGGCTACATTAAGATGGATAATGCTTGGGTGCACTATAATCATTGCATTTATAATAGTGGCACAATTGTACTGGTTACGGCATATTTATAACCTGGAGCAACACCAGTTTAAAAGAAATGTCCTTAAAAGTGTACAAGCCCTGCTGGATGAAACCGGCGCTGCAGCAGATCCCCGGCAACCAGTGAAAGATATTGTGGACAGGATGGACGAAAATACATTTGTAGTAGAACTGGGGTATATACCACCGGTAGATTCAATGAAATATCATCTCAGCAGTGAGTTTGAATCTTTTGGTGTGTGGACTTATTGCAGTGTATTTTTGTATGACAAAAACAAAAAAGAAGCTGTGTACTCCTTTGATCTTGATGCAGCAAGCACAAACAAATCAGAAGGGCCTTTATTGCCACTGGCCGAAGTAAAAAAAGACGCCAATTATATGTTGTTGTATTTTCCTTACCGGGGAAAATATATTATACAGGAAATGTCGTTTTGGATAGGCACTGCCATTTTATTACTACTGCTATTGATAGGCCTTTCTGTTGCATTACTGTACCTGTACCGGCAAAAATTTTTAAACGAACTGCAAAAAGATTTCGTAAATAATTTTACCCATGAGTTTAAAACACCGCTTGCAGTGATGAAAATTGCTGCTGATGTGCTGGTGCAGCCCGGTATTGAAAACAAACCTGACAGGCTTGCCAAATACAGCCGTGTGGTAAAGGAACAAACGGAGCATTTGCAAAACCAGGTGGAGGGGTTATTAAAAACTGCAGTAGTAGAGAATAAAAAACTGCTGGTGAAAAAAGAGCCGTGCCAGTTAAATGAATTAATTACCTCTTCTTTAAACCAGGTAGAGCCTTTAATTGCCAGTAAGGAAGTTATAGTGGATTTTGTACCAGATGAAAATGAGCCCGTGATAAATGCCGATAAGGCACAGTTGCAGTTGGTCATCATCAATCTCATTGAAAATGCAGTAAAGTATAGTGTAAACCAGCCGCATATTATTATCGAGTTAAAGAATGGACAAAGCGAATATTACAGCATATTGGTAAAAGACAACGGTATCGGTATAGAAGAGAAAAATATAAAATTTCTTTTTAAGAAATTTTACAGGGTGCCCACGGGCAATATACATAATGTGGCAGGCTTTGGCCTCGGCCTCAATTTTGTAAAAAAAGTGATAGATGCCCACGATGGTAAAATAAGCATTCATAGTGTGATGGGCATTGGCACCGAATTTAAAATTCAGTTACCAAAAAAATAAATGATGTATGCAAAGCAAAGCAAAAGTATTACTGGCCGAAGATGATACATCGCTGGCGTTTGTAATTAAAGATAACCTGGAAGAAGAAGGGTATGAAGTTACCTGGTGTGCAGATGGCGAAGCAGCATTGCAACAGTTTCAGAAGAATGGTTTTGATATTTGCCTGCTGGATGTAATGATGCCTGTGAAGGATGGCTTTACCGTAGCAAAAAAAATACGACAGAAAAGCGACATGGTGCCCATACTTTTCCTCACGGCAAAATCATTGGAGCAGGATAAATTAGAGGGTTTTAAAACAGGGGCTGATGATTACATTACCAAGCCCTTCAGCATAAAAGAACTGCTGATGCGTATGGAGGTGTTTTTAAGAAGAACTAAAAAAATGCACTCTGATGAAACCACGGAATTTAAAATTGGCAAACTTCGTTTTTTATACAACAGCTTAAAGCTATATAATGGCGAAGAAGAATTTTCACTTACCCAACGGGAAGCCGACCTGCTGAAGTTTTTCTGTGAACACAACAACAAGGTTTTAAAACGGGAAGAAATACTACTGAGTGTATGGGGCAAGGATGATTATTTTTTGGGTAGAAGTATGGATGTATTTATCACCAGGCTGCGTAAACACTTTAAAGCTGACCCGGATATTATTTTAGAAACCATACATGG
The DNA here is from genome assembly GCA_040385725.1 of Bacteroidota bacterium. Classification (GTDB taxonomy): domain Bacteria; phylum Bacteroidota; class Bacteroidia; order Chitinophagales; family Chitinophagaceae; genus Ferruginibacter. Next base: position 15,235 of record JAZKGV010000045.1, read on the forward strand.
CATTGGTTTCCGGCTCAATTTTTAAATGCTTTTTTAAAAAATAAAATCCTGTCATGTTTATAACAGGATTTTAATATTTGAGTATGTAATGTTTTAAAAATGCCTGGAAACAAACCAATTAATTTCTTATTTTCTCTTTTTCATAAAATCCTGTAGTACTACAGAAGCCCTTAGCAGTATCAGCATATCACGGCTGTTACCTTCTTTGTGGTTTTTGGTAAGGCCAAAAATGGTTCTTATACCAAGCCCAACACCGTTTTTAAATCGATAGCCTGCCCCAACAGGCAAACCAAGGTTAAAAGATTTCATTTGATCTTTATAATCATCCGAACCTTCGTAATTGTATCCACCTTCACCGCCGCTTTTGTATTTATCTTTTGCAGCTAATAATACTGATGGCTGTAAACCACACTCGGCATAAAAACCCCGGTTATGCTGGTAGTAATACAACAATGGCGCAATAAGATACTGTGCAGTAACCTTGCCTGAGAAGCTTTGTTCTTCATACGCTGAACCCTGCAGCGAATAACCAATACCTGCTGTAACGTAAGCGCTTTTATTAACCTCCACCACTTTGGTTTCAACTGCCACCTGCATACCTACAGGGTCTCTCCAACTTTCTTCGCCGGTGTACCATGTTTTACCTCCTGATAAGCTGGGAATTGTTGAGCATGATTGAAAGCATACAGCTGAAATGCAGAGTAATGCAAATAAAATGATCCGTTTCATAATGCTGAATTTAAGTGTGAATAAATATAGAATGGCCAGAAAGCCTCACACGGTTACGGATAAAATCCGCAGTAATCAGAAGGGAAACGACAAATAAAAGAGAGAAGTAAGATAGGCAGTAAGGATTAAAAATGCAAGTATTGAAGACGTTTTGTAACATAGGTTTTGCCTTTAACCTTGCAAAATGATCATTCATTTACCACCTTGAATGTATGAATTGGGAAGAAAGCAAGAATCAGCAGGATATTTTGAGATGGCTAAAAATTTAAATCTATTAAGCTTAAGGATAGGCATTTTTATGAATGCCAAAAAGAGGAATTGACAGAAAAAGAGAAGCCCCGATGGAAATCGGGGCCGTTTACCAAAACTAACTGCTTATGAGAAAATCTTAAATTAAATGTTGTTATTACTATAGACGCAAATGAGGTGCCGAAAGTTTTTTAATGCCTGTTAAATCTTTCATAACAGCTTTCGCAATTTTCACTTGCTGATGATATAACGAAAATAAGAACTGTGTATTGTGAGACGGCTTTTATTTTTTTATTTCTCCGCTCACTTTTATGACACAAAGTTATATCAAACGTTTAATGACTAAGCAGTAATAGCCTCAGTAATCAGTTGCTTTAACAATAATTTAAAAGAGCTTTTTTAATTCTTGCGTTCATCACTTCATAAAGCCTTTTATCATATCCATAAGGCCGCCACCGCCACCAGTTTGTTGCTGCTGTTGTTGTGCCCCGCCACTTACTTTACTAATAATGTCACTTAATTCCACCTGCCCATCACCATCAGTATCTAAACCGCCGCCCCCGGTAAACTTGCTGAGGATGCCGTTGAAATCAAAACCATTTCCACCAGCCTGTTGTGACTGCCCACCGGTAAGGGAACCGATAATGCTGTTCATGTCAAAACTTCCGTCATTTGCATCTCTTGTTTTGCCAATAAGGCTGCTTATTACACTTGGTATCAAATTGCCTGCAATACCACTTGCCTGGTTGCTGGGAATCCCCTGTTCGTTGGTAAGTTTTTGAGTAAAGCTGCTGATAATATTACTCACTATGGGGTTGTTCATCAGGCTGCCGATGCCACCGCTGTTATTATTTTCCTGGCCTCCAAAAAGCGACAATACATTTTGCAATCCACCACTTGCCAAAGCATTTTGCAAACCACCTGCTACTGAATCTGTAGCAGAAGCAAGCACGGCGTCATTCTGTTCGTTGGGTACTTCAGGATTGTTGATCACTGAATCAAGGCCTTGCTCTTTTACAAGGCTAAAAAGGTTTTCTAGCATGATAATTTTTTTAGTCAGTTAAGTTAATGCGTTCTTTTCAGAACTCATAGCATTTGACTGTAATAAATTATTATGCGTTGCATACTATGTGATATGCAAGACAAATCAATAAGCAACTTAGTAAACGGCAAAAATAAATCAGCCACGAATCACACAAATGAACACTAATCCTAAAAACCAATCTGTGTTAATCTGTGCAATCTGTGGCAAAAAATTTCGTGGAAATATCTTAATTCTGTGTAGCTAATTTTTCAGCGTTTTCAGCAAACTGAAGGGCTTCAATAAATTCTTGTACGCCACCATTCAGTACTTCATCCAGGTTATAAACGGTGAGTCCAATGCGATGGTCAGTTACACGGCCTTGTGGATAATTGTAGGTTCTTATTTTGGCACTGCGGTCACCGGTGCTTACCAAACTTTTTCTTCTTTTACTAATTTCTTCCTCTGCCTTTCTTACTTCTTCATCATACAATTTTGTACGCATCATTTCCATAGCTTTCAACTTATTGCCAAGCTGGCTGCGCTCTGTCTGGCAAACCACTACCAGGCCGGTAGGTTTATGCGTAAGAAAAACTTTTGTTTCCACTTTGTTTACGTTCTGTCCGCCAGCACCGCCGCTTCGGGCAGTCTCCATTTTCACATCGCTTTCTTTCAGTTCAAAATCCACTTCTTCTGCTTCAGGCATTACGGCTACAGTGGCTGCACTTGTATGTACCCTTCCGCTTGATTCCGTATCGGGCACACGTTGTACACGGTGTACGCCACTTTCAAATTTCAATAAGCCATAAACATCATCACCCTGTACTTCTAATTGCACTTCTTTGTATCCACCAACCGTTCCTTCGCTTTCACTCAGCAAGGCTGTTTTCCATCCTTTTTTTTCGCAGTATTTTATATACATCCGCAGCAGGTTGCCAGCAAACAAAGAAGCTTCATCACCACCGGTGCCAGCCCTTATTTCCAGTATTGCATTCTTTTCGTCAAACGGATCTTTTGGTATCAGCAAATTGCGGAGATGTTTTTCCAGTTCCTCTTTTTTCGCTTCCAGTTCCGGCAGTTCCAGCTTGGCCATTTCCCTCATTTCTGCATCATCGCTGTTCAGCACTTCTTTGTTAAACTCTATATCCTCCAACAATTTTACATATGCATCCCTTGCAATCACTATCTTTTCCAGGCTGCGGTACTCTTTACTGATGGCAGCAAATTTTTTATTGTCAGCCACAATCTCCGGGTTGGTCAGTGCCACACCCAGGTTTTCAAATTTCCCCTTTATTGCATCTAATTTGTCTAACATACCCCTATCCCCTAAAGGGGAATTTTATTGTGTTTTATAAATATTTTGTTACAAGCTTTCATCCTTTGTGGCGGCAACCTTGCGTCGCACTCTTGTACCACATACCTTTGTGCAGCATTTTTGAATGCACAATCAAAGCGGCGGCAAATTTACATCATATCAACCAATCATTTTGTATAGAAAATTCAGTGCAGGCAACATTTTTACAGGGCATCAAATGCTGGAATCCGGTAATGTTTTAATTACAGATTCGGCAGGAAAGGTGATTGAAATAGTTTCTTCTGCAGAAGCAGGAGATGATATTCAGCATTTCAACGGGATTCTCAGCCCTGGTTTTATTAATGCTCACTGCCATTTGGAACTCAGCCACATGAAAGGTTTAATTCCTGAAAAAACAGGCCTGGTTGACTTTGTTTTTAAAGTGATCAATGAAAGGCATTTTAGTGAAGAAGAGATTTTATCAGCCATTGAAAAAGCAGATAATGAAATGTTTGAGAATGGTATTGTAGCAGTTGGTGATATTTGCAATAACACTTTAACCATTCCACAAAAACAAAAAAGTAAACTGCGGTATTACAATTTTATTGAAACAAGCGGTTTTCCCCCATCGGTTTCCGAAACCCGTTTTCAACGCAGCCTCGATTTTTATAAGGAATACAACAGATCATTTGCAAATAATTCAATTGTTCCTCATGCGCCATACTCTGTTTCGCCGAAACTGTTTGCGATGATCGATACCTTTCCCAACAATAGAGTGCTTACAATCCACAACCAGGAAACAATAGCAGAAAATGAATTGTTTGAAAATGGCAAGGGAGATTTTTTAAGGTTATATGAAAAGATGAGTATTGATATTTCATTTTTTAAGCCATCAGGAAAAAGCAGTTTGCAAACTTATCTCCCTTATTTAAAAAATTACGAATCGCTTATTCTTGTTCATAACGTTCACACAAACAAAAAAGACATAGAATTTCAACACCAGCCAACGGCCAACGGTCAACGAACAACGTTCTTCTGTCTTTGTCCCAATGCCAATTTTTACATTACTGATACATTGCCCGATGTAAATCTTTTGATAAAGCAGCAATGCAATATTGTTTTAGGAACCGACAGCCTTGCTTCCAACCACCAATTAAGTATTTTAGAAGAAATGAAAACATTGCAAAAACATTTTCCTTCTTTATCAACTGAAGCATTATTGCAATGGGCAACAATAAATGGTGCCAAAGCATTGCAGATGGATAATGAACTCGGCAGTTTTGAAAAAGGAAAAACACCCAGTATTGTTTTAATAGAAAAAGTAGCAGATAAAAAACTATCTGCTGCTTCGTCTTCAAAAAGAATTTTATAAGAAGAAATTACAACTTTATAAACTCCACCCTCCTGTTTGCCGCTTTCCCTTCTTTTGTTTTGTTATCTGCCACAGGTTTTGTTTCCCCTTTGCCATCTGTTTCAATTCTTGCAGCATCAATGCCGAACTCTTTTGCTAAAGCATCTTTTACAGCCGCAGCTCTTTTTTGAGAAAGTGTTAAGTTGGCTGCATCGCTTCCATCACTATCTGTGTGGCCGGTAATACTGATCTTAATATCACCATGTTCTTTCAATACACTTGCAATTTCTTTTATCACGCCAAAAGATTCTGGTTTTAATGTGGCTGTATTCACATCAAACAAAATAGCAGTAGTGGTGAACTTTCCTTCTTCCACAAGACGGTGCCTTGTATCTTCCACACCTTTTGCCACTTTAATATTACTGATGTACATGCCATATTGTTCTTCCGGATAATTGGTAGAGCCAATTTTGAAAAATAACTGGTTCAGAATTTTTCCTGCCGGCACCGCCTTTGGTAGATCAAAGGCTTTTGTTTCATTTATCCAGATACGGAAACGCTGTTTTTGTACCTGTATGGCAATATGAACTGGCTTGCCATAATATTTTTCTAATGCAGCATACTCTTTATGGTCGCCCCTGAAATACGGCTTATCGTTTTCAAAAGATTCTACCTGCAATTTGCTGCTGTTGTAGGTGCCCGGGAAAATACTGGCTGCAACGGCGCTGTTTGTATTGCAATTTTTTAAAAAACTATTATCTGTGCCACTTTCAGTACCCGATGAAAATAAACCCACCGTAAATACAGGAAACATCCAGCCGTTATTTTTTAACTGCATCACCACATCAAATTCAGCAGTAAAATTTTCACTGAATGCTTTTTCATTGGCAGTGAGATAAACAAAGTTCTTATGAATACGTAACCAGTTTCCGGCAAACTTATCCAGTGTAACCACTTCACCACTGCCGTTAGTGTTCCAGCCGGTAGGTAGTTCGGCCATTGCATCCTGCTCAAAATTGTCGTAATAAACAATTTCATTTCCCGGGATAAAATCATACTTGCTGAATGCATTTACACCTGCTGGTTCCTGTTGCTTTTCTTCGGCTTCTGTTGATGAACTTCCTCCACTGTTAGCTTCAGTGGCTCCGGCACTGCCGCCTTTACCTTCGGCTTTGTCAAGCCCCTGGTCAATAGCTTTGTCAATTTTTGCATCAAGCCGTTGGGTGGCTTTGCTGTTGGCCTTATCTTTTACTTTGTTCAAAAGTTTACCGAACTGGGCTTGTGTAATGGCTGGAATAAGTACCAGCAATAACAGATAAAATTTTTTATTCATGGCTTTGGTTTGAAGCAGCGAAAGTATATTGATGAAGAATGGAGGCAAACAGGCTGTTGTATGAATTGCAGGAATCATTGTTTGAATTGTACCTGATAAATTTTCTTTTTGAAAAAAGAATAAAAAAATTCTCCGCATTAAATTGTATTTTTCATCTACCAAAAGGGTAACCACTTCTCTCATCCAAACCTTCTTCTATGATACAGATAACAGTAAATAAAAAATCATACTCGGTAGATGCTCCGCCTGAAATGCCTTTGCTTTGGGTATTACGGGATGTGCTCAACCTCACTGGAACCAAGTATGGCTGCGGTATGGCACAATGTGGTGCCTGCACAGTGCATCTTAATGGAGAAGCGGTACGTTCCTGCGTAACAAAATTATCAAGAGCCGCCAACCAGGCTATTACTACCATCGAGGGATTGTCATTAGATAACGATCATCCATTGCAAAAAGCATGGCTGATAGAAGATGCACCGCAATGTGGTTACTGCCAAAGCGGACAAATAATGAGTGCAGCGGTTTTATTAAAAGAAAAACCAAACCCCACCGACCAGGATATTGATGATGCCATGAGTGGAAATATTTGTCGTTGCGGAACTTATCCCAGAATAAGAAAAGCCATTCACACTGCCGCAAGGTTACAAAAAGAAGGAGGCGTAAAATGAAAGAAGTAACAGCAATTAACCGCAGAAGTTTTTTAAAGGCAGGTGCTACATTAGGCGGCGGGCTTATTATATCTTTTATGATACCTGCAAAGGGTGGATTGAAAAAATTATTGGAATAGAAAGTGAAGTTAGAGCAATACGATAGCGTTTATTTTTTAGGAATTGGTGGTATTGGCATGAGTGCCATCGCCAGATGGTTCAAGCATAAAGGCATGCGGGTGGCTGGCTACGAT
>JAZKGV010000045.1:22122-48387 GCA_040385725.1 Bacteroidota bacterium
GCGGTATTTATACCCAATGCATTCTTACAAATAACTGCTGATAACAAAATAAAAGTAGTACTGGCACATGTGGAAATGGGCCAGGGAATCTGGACAACACTCACCATGCTATTGGCAGATGAACTGGACGTAGACCCAAAAAATATTAATATAGTACATGCTCCACCCGGCAAAGAATACAACCATACACAATGGGGTATGCAAGTCACCGGTGGCTCTTCCACTACTTATTCTGAATTTGACAGGTATAGAAAAGCTGGTGCCACCGCAAGAATATTATTGGTGCAGGCGGCGGCAGAACATTGGGGTGTGCAACCATCAACCTGCAAAACAGCCAATGGATTTATAACCAGTGGCGATAAAAAACTAAGCTATGGCGAAATGGTGGTAGCCGCATCTACTTTAACTCCACCGGCAGAAATTCCATTGCGTACAAAAGATCAATGGAAATATATTGGCAAAGGATTGAAGCGTTTGGATGCACCGGATAAAGTAAATGGCAAAGCTATTTATGGTATGGATATTCAAATGGAAGGCTTATTAATAGCAGCGGTTGCACATAGCCCGGTAATGGCCGGAACAGTAAAATCATTTGATACAACCAAAGCAAAACTAATAACAGGCGTAGTGGATGTAGTACAGGTGCCCAATGGTGTTGCGGTGTTAGCAACAAATTACTGGGCTGCATTGCAGGGTAAAAAAGCATTGGATATACATTGGGATGCAGGACCTAACGCCAACTTAAACACGCCAACGCAAATAGAAGATTATAAGAAGTTAGCCGTTACCATCGGAAAAGAAATTAAAAAGGCAGGCGATGTTGCTGCAGCAGAAAGCCATGCGGCTAAAACAATTGAACTGGAATACATCATGCCTTACCTGGCACATGCAGCAATGGAGCCGATGAACTGCACAGTAAAGATCACTGGCGATTCATGTGAAATATGGACAGGAACACAAATGCCTGCGGCTGACCAGGCAATAGCTGCAAAAATTTTGGGCTTTAAGCCGGAGCAGGTAAAACTAAATACACCGTTCCTTGGAGGCGCTTTTGGCAGAAGGGGAACACCCACTTCGGATTTTGTGGCCGAGGCAGTTGAAATTGCAAAGGCAAGCGGCAAAGCAGTAAAAATGATATGGAGCCGGGAAGATGATATGCATGGCGGCTACTACAGGCCGTTATTTCTGCATAAAATAAAAGCGGGTGTTGACAGTAACGGCACGCCAACTTTCTGGAACCATACCATTGTTGGACAAAACCTTCCGTGGGATGAAGGCGGCGCAGCACACGAAGGTGTCAGCGATTCTGCTTATTTAAAATCTATTCCCAATCATTTTGTGCAACTGCATTCGCCAAAGCTGGATGTAACAACTTTGTGGTTGCGTTCTGTTGGCCACACACATACTGCTTTTGCAATGGAATGTGCAATGGATCAACTGGCACATGCGGCAAAAAAAGATCCTGTTGCGTTCCGCCGCTCATTGTTGAAAGATCATCCAAGGCATTTAGGCGTACTCAATCTTGTTGCTGAAAAAGCAGGTTGGGGCAAGCCTTTACCAAAAGGGCATTATCACGGTATTGCGGTGCATGAATCATTCAAAAGTTTTATAGCGCAGGTAGCAGAAGTTTCTATTGGCAATGATGGAAAAGTAAAAGTGCATAAAGTAACGGCAGCAGTTGATTGTGGCCTGGCGGTAAATCCTGATGGCGTAACAATGCAGATCGAAAGCTGCGTGAACTATGCTTTGTCAATGGCGTTTTACGGAGAGATCACTTTTAAAAATGGTGTGGTGCAGCAAAGCAATTTTCATAATTACCGTGTGTTGCGTCTGCATGAATCGCCAGCGGTAATTGATGTGCATATTGCAGACAGTGGTGGTGAAATGGGCGGTGTGGGTGAACCGGGTTTTCCGCCAACAGCACCTGCGGTAGCCAATGCAATTTTTGCGGCTACTGGTAAACGTATTATGCAGATGCCTTTTGGGGATACAAATTTTAAAGCGTAGGATTTTTTGTTATAAGCTGGAGTACTACTATTAAACATCGTTGTGTCACTCACTTGTACTTTATCAATTCTATTCAGCAATAAAAAACATTCTATCAAATATCAACTCTGGTTATGATAAAAAAATATTTCAAACTACTGGTTCCTGCAAAAAGCCTTTTCGTTGTATTATTGATCGTTGTTGTTGCTTTTGCAGCATCTTCTTTTATCAATAATCAAAATAACACATTAGTAGTTGCACATGCAGCAAAAGACAGCCTGCTTTCAAAAAAAGCATTTGGAGAAGTATATAAAGTATTGATGAGCCCAAGATGTATGAACTGTCACCCATCAGGCGATGTGCCATTGCAGGGAGACGACAGCCGACTGCATACACAAGGCATAAAACGTGGTAAAGATGGAAAGGGGTTGTATGCTTTAAAATGCACCAACTGTCACCAGCCAGAAAATACATCTGGATTGAATATGCCGCCGGGCAATGCAGTATGGCATTTGCCACCAGCCAATATGAAAATGGTTTTCCAGGGAAAAACACCAAGACAACTGGCCGCACAATTATTAAATCCTAAAACAAATGGCAACAAAACAAAAGCGCAATTGATAAAACATGTTAGTGATGATGCATTAGTTCTTTGGGGCTGGAACCCTGGTGATGGAAGAACACTGCCACCATTGTCTCATGACGAATTTACAAAGCAGTTTAAGTTGTGGATTGATAATGGGGCATATTTGCCTAATAAATAGTAAAGTAATTTGAAGGTGATGAAACGGAACTATTCGATCTTTATCATACTGCTTTTGCAAATATTGCCAGGTTGTATATCAAAAAATGAACAACTTAAAACCGGTTGGTGGAAACAAGGAGATGATGGATTTCATTTAGATGGTGATGTATTGGTTTTAAATGATTCCAACATGAGGAATGATACTATTTTCATTGATAATAAGCCCATCGCAATTATTCTTACTGTTAATTCACACGAAATGAAAATCGCTTCAATTGCTTCCGGTGAAACCGGAATTTATATACATAAATAATTTATGAAGGAGATCGAAGACATAATCCGGTCCTTTAAAAAAGCACAGCAGCAAAATAAAAAAACTGCATTAGCCACAGTAGTGCATGTGGAAGGTTCTTCTTACCGCCGACCCGGCGCAAGAATGCTGGTAACAGAAGATGGTGAATTAACCGGTGCTATCAGTGGCGGTTGCTTAGAAGGAGATGCTTTAAGAAAAGCATTGCTTGCTATCAACCAGCAACAAAACAAGCTGGTTACTTACGATAGCATGGATGAAGAGGATAATACGATTGGCATACAGTTAGGATGCAATGGTATTGTGTATATTTTATTTGAACCCATTGATGCAATAAAAGAAAATAACCCAATCGTATTATTAGAAAAAACCACACAACAAAAAAGTAATGCTGTTTTAGTAACCTTATTTTCTCTTGATAGTATTGCTGAACAAAGAGGAACCTGTTTACTTGCAACCGAGAATACTTATTATGAAACTGTAGGAAATGCAGTATTACAGGCTGCTCTTAAAAATGAAATAGCTGGTGCATTCTTAACTGGCGTTTCCGCCATGAAAAAATTCGGGCCTGCTGAAACTGCTTTTATAGAATTAATAAAACCACCGGTTGAACTAATAATTGCAGGTGCAGGCAATGATGCTTTTCCATTAGTACAAATGGCAAATGTTTTAGGCTGGCATGTTACAGTGGTTGATGGAAGAAAGACACACGCCAATACAAACCGTTTTCCCTCAGCCAAAAATATTATTGTTGCCAAACCTGCTGAAGCAGTAAAGCAAATTGCCATCAGTGAACAAACTGTTTTTGTATTGATGAGCCATAATTACAACTATGACCTTGCCATGCTGAAAGAATTGATAAACAGCAACTGCAATTATATTGGTGTGTTGGGCCCCAAAAAGAAATTAGAAAAAATGTTTGCTGCATTACTGGACGAAGGCATTGAAGTGAATGACGAAATGAAAGAAAAGATCTATGGCCCTGTAGGTCTTGATATTGGTGCTGAAACTGCAGAAGAAATTGCCCTTTCCATTATGGGAGAAATAAAAGCAGTGCTGGCAAAAAGAAATGCCGCTACGCTGAGAGATAAAAATGGATTTATACATGAACACCATATTGCTGCAAAATAGTAATGTATGACGGTATGTTTATTATTGGCAGCAGGCAGCTCCTCCAGGATGAACACTGGCCGGCACCACAGGCCATTCCAGCAAACAGGAGAACAAGAAACCGGCCTGACCTGCGGTGCCCACCGGGAAGCCACTCCAAAAATGTTGCTGCCGTTTAATGGGAAAACTTTTTTGCAACATGCGGTTGATGAAATAAAAAATTCGGATGCGGATGGATTAGTAGTAGTAACCGGTTGCTATCATTCGCTATTAAAAGATATTTTACTGCCGCAGCAGATTGATCTTATTAAGAATAAAAATTGGGAAGAAGGCATGGGCTCTTCCATTCAGAAAGGCATACAATATATTACCCGCCAGTACCCGGAAGCAGACAATATTATCATCACCGTTTGCGACCAGCCTTATCTTTCTTCTGCATTATTAAATCAGTTGCAAAATGCTGCAAAAAAAACGGGCAAAGGCATTATCGCTTCAGCTTATAATGATACCATAGGCACACCGGTATTGTTTGCTAAAAAATATTTTGAGCATCTTGCTATATTGAGCGGACAACATGGAGCAAAAAAAATAATACAAAATTTTAATGAAGATGTTGAAACCGTTAGTTTTCCCCTTGGGATTTTTGATATTGACACTCCGCAGGACTACGACAGATTAAATACTGCCTCTTGAGTTTGACATGACCTTCCTTACCTGCCTCTCATGATTTTTATCATTTATACAAAACTGGTTTTTCTAATCTTTATCTTTGAACGCAATGAAACCGGGAGAAACCACATCAAACAAGATTGCATACAAATGGCTTTCATATTGTATAGCAGCGCTTGTTGTGTATTACTGGCTTATCACATTTGGTCTTGTTTTTTACAGCAAACCTGTTTCTTCAGCCATTCCTAATCAAACATTTCTATACCGGACTTTCCTTAGACAAAACTGGCGTTTGTTTGCTATAACAAAAGTGTATAACCGCCAGATGAATTTTATTGTAAGGGATAGACAAAACCCACATAATGCAGATACAACAGATCTTGTGCAGTACCTGCTTATAGAAAAAAGAAAGTATGCACCATTTAATAATTATGAAGATGCCCTAGACAGGATCTTGTACCTGGAAATGAATGGAGTGGAAGTGCTGATGAATGACCAGAAAAAAAAATTAAAGGAAAAATTACCTGGTAACACAGCACAATTTTATTTACAGCAAGCCAGCATGCAGGTGGATACAAATACCCATTATCATCAGAATATTGATAATATAATTGCTTACGGAAGATATATGATGCAGAGAGAAAAAAAAGACACTACAGGAAAAGAGTACCAGGTCAGCATTGTTCATAAATATATTTCGCCGGCGTTACCTAAAGAACCATCAACTCCCCAAGTTGATGAACAAACTATTTTTATTTCATCTTATAAACCATTTTAAGCATTGTTTAATGTAAAGCAGATAATATGGCGCTTCCAGCAGAAAAACGAAAAGGCATATTACCTTGCTGTACTTCGTGTGCTGGTAAGTATATGGTTTATAAAAGAAATGTTTTCCCGTTGGCCTGCTTTTGAAACACTGTACAGTAATCACAGTTTTTTAAAACTTGATGCAACCTATTCGTTACAGGCATTTGGCTTTAATGCTGATCTTTTAAGAGAGCATTATATGGTGCTGATAACATTTTGTATGTTGCTTTTAGTGCTTAATATTTTTGGTATTGGCAGGAATATTACTTCGTTTTTACTTTTCCTTTCTTTTACTGTTTTATATCATCTTAATAATAAGTTTGCCAATAGCGGTGATGAAATGTCTATGTTATTGCTGTTCTATTTGTCTTTTGCTAATTCGTTTTCACATTTCACTTTGTTTAAAAGAAAACCATTTGAGCCGGGCAAAGAAAAGGTTTATAACCTGGTGAGTAATATTGCTGCTTATTCTATGATGATCAATTTATGCCTCTCTTATTTTATGGCAGGTGTTTTTAAGTCTCTGGATCAATACTACCAAAATGGCACAGGCATATATTATTTTATTAATGACGACCGCTATTCTGTTTTTGCAGCAGGCAGCAAGCATATAGCATTACCTTATATATTGTCAGCTATCATTGGCTATGGTACAATTGCCCTGGAATTCTGCTTCCCATTTTTAGTATGGTATAATAAAAGCCGCAATATCATTTTTGTCATTTGCCTGCTGATGCATCTTGGCATTTATGCTTTTTTAATGATCTATGGCATGACCATCATTTTCATTATTCAATACGGTTTGTTTTACAGCAATGAAGAAGTAATGGGCGCAGTACAAAAAATTAAGTCGTTTTTGAGGAAGCTCTTTAGATTTGCCTGAAATATTTTTGCCTGCGATCAACCCACTTCAATTATTCTGTATGAAAAAACTGTTGCGTTCTCTCTTAAAAACAATATTGGTATTGTTTGTACTGGTAAATATTATCACTGCATTTCATGCGTACAAGTTCACACATATTTATGACAGGGATGAAGTAACTATTAAAAGTGCAGATCAGAAAACCGCATGGGAGAAAACCAGCGATATTCTTTTCGGTGCCAAAGCAGTAAAACTGCAAAATGGAGAGCCTGATACAGTGTACACGCCCGTTATACTTACAACAAAAAACAGTATTAAATTAGATGCCTGGTATTTAAAAACCAATAAACCAACAGTGGGTACAGTTATCCTGTTTCATGGACATTTAAGCAAAAAGTCTTCCGTACTGGATGAAAGCATTGGGTTCAGGCAGTTGGGCTATAATACACTGCTGGTTGATTTCAGGGCACATGGCAGCAGCGGTGGCAATACCTGCACCATTGGTTATTTTGAAGGCGAAGATGTGAAACTGGCGTATGATTATGTAAAGAATACAGGTGAAAAAAATATTGTTCTGTGGGGTATATCAATGGGTGCAGCTGCGGTTACAAAGGCAATGAATGATTATCCTTTGCAGCCATCAAAAATAATTTTAGAAATGCCATTTGCCTCTATACTGCAGGCTGCAGAAGGAAGAATAAAAATGATGGGTCTGCCCGGTGAACCATTGGCAGCTTTGGTTGCTTTTTGGGGAAGCGTTGAACAAGGCTTTTGGGTGTATGATATGAAACCAGCGGAGTTTGCCAAAAAAATAACTGTGCCAACGCTGCTGCAATGGGGAAAAAACGATCCCCGTGTTTTACAACATGAGACAGACCAGGTTTATCAAAGCCTGGCCGGAAAGAAACAATTGGTTGTATATGAAAATGCTGCACATGAATCTCTGTGCGATAAAGAACATGATAAATGGATGGCATCTGTAAGCACTTTTTTAAATCAATAAAATTCTCATGCACCCTAAGGATATTTCTATTGCTGATTTTACTTACCATTTACCAGAAGAAAGGATCGCAGCTTTTCCATTGGAAGAAAGAGACGCTTCAAAACTATTGGTTTACAAGGATGGCAATATTTCACAGGATGTTTATAAAAACATAGCAGCTTATATTTCTGCCAACAGTTTACTTGTATTCAATAATACTAAAGTGATACAGGCAAGGATCCTTTTTCAAAAACCTACTGGTGGTGCAATTGAAATATTTTGTTTAGAACCTTATGACGAAGTGAATGAATACAATGTGATAATGAATAAAAAGGGAAGTGTGAAATGGAAGTGTATGATTGGTGGTGCCAGTAAATGGAAAGAAGGTGAGTTAAATAAGAAATTAGAAATAAGGAATGAGGAATTTGAAATGAAAGCCAGGTTAGTAGAAAAACTTTCTGATGCTTATGTGGTGGAACTTTCGTGGCAACCTGCTGAATACAATTTTGCCGAAGTTTTAGGGTTTTTTGGCGATATGCCATTGCCGCCATACATAAAACGAAAGGCACAATCAACAGATAAAGAACGGTATCAAACTATCTATGCAAAGCATGAAGGCAGTGTGGCAGCGCCAACAGCAGGATTACATTTTACAGAAAACATATTTACTTCTTTTGATGAAAAGAATATCCGCAAAGCGTATGTAACGCTGCATGTGGGTGCAGGTACATTTAAACCTGTAAAAGCTGCAGTATTGGAAGGGCATGAAATGCACAGCGAATGGATTGATGTAAGTATTGATACGTTAGAACAGCTTATAAAAAACACAGGAAATATTACTGCGGTTGGTACCACATCATTGCGTACAATTGAAAGTATTTACTGGATGGGAGTGAAAACGATTTTACAGCCGGTTATTTCTGTTCAGGACTTACCCATTCATCAGTGGGATGTATATGAGCGACCATTAGCTCAAACAAAATACACAGCTGAAGAATCGCTGAACAGTTTATTGAAATGGATGAGGGAGGCTGAATTAGAGCGTTTGTTTACCTATACACAAATACTGATTGCCCCCGGTTATCAATATAAAATTGCAAAAGCTATCATTACTAATTTTCATCAGCCACAATCAACGCTATTGTTAGTGGTGGCCGCTGCTGTTGAAAATAACTGGAAGAAGATTTATGAATATGCTATGGAAAACGATTTTCGCTTTTTAAGCTATGGAGATGGAAGTATCTTATTTGTTGCCCCTAAATGAAGCCCTTTTAGGGGTTTGGGACAAATTGGGGCATTTACGGCTGTATAGTTACTTCAGTGCCGGTTTGTATATAGGTAAACAGATCTTTCATTTCTGAATATTTTACCGAAACACATCCATCGGTCCAGTTGTAAAAATTATCTACAGTCCATTCTTCTTCCGGCCTGGTGGCATGTATGGCAATGCCGCCGCCAATCCTTGCAGTCTTAGGAATTACACCTTTTCTTTTTCTTTCTTCAAACTTTGCTTTATCACCGGGAAGGGGATAGTCCAGTAACAGTTCCGGTCCCCATTTAGGATGTATCTTTTTAAGTATTACTTTGAATTTTCCATTAGGTGTACGCCTGTCCCCTTCTTTCATTTTATCACTAAGGTCTTTGCTGCCAAACACAATTGGATAAGTAGCATACCAGCCTTCTTCGTCATATACCTTTAATTCGTAATCGCTTTTATCTACAATAATGTAGTAAGCAGCCGCACTGTCTTTTTTAACAGCCGCCGTTTTAGCTTTTTTAGCTTTTGCAGATTTTACAGCAAACCGCTTATTGTTCTTTTTGCCGGGAACAACAAAAGCCATCAGCAAAAAAAGCGATGTTACCAGGAATGCAGGATATAGAACGGTTTTTTTCATAACGGAAATTATAATTCACCTAAAAACAAACGTTGTGCCAGTCAAAAATATTTTAAAACATTGAAAAACACTTAACAAAATTTAATGATAACGAAATATTGGGGCTTAAATGCAAAAAGATGAAGGCCAGCCTTCATCTTTTTAGAAAAAATCTATTGAAATTTTACCAATTGCTCAGGCGTATACCCAGTGTATATGGCCGCATATCAAGCTGTTTTTTGTAAAAACTGGTGGGTGAATAGGAGCCGTACAACCTTACCGGCCCAAGCCCTATTTCGCCAACATACGAAAATTTAAATTGCTCTAAACCAATACCGCCTGTTGTTTTTAGTTTACCTCTTTCCTCACTTATTTGTTTATTACGTTGGCTGTACAAATACCCGGCACTTACACCCACACTTATGCTGAAACCTTTGTGTTGGCTATTTGGATTGGTGCTATAGTTAAGCATCAGCGGAATAGTTAGATAATCTGCTGCCAGTTTATTTTTAGAAAAAACTACCGAATCCCTGATAATAGTTGGTATTGGCGTTGCCCCCGGCGTAAACGGATTTTCTTTTAAATAACTTATTTGTGAATTGTAGCGGTAGTTATTCAACTCAAGCCCAAGGCCGTATTTTAAATGTAAATGATGCTTGACAAGATTAAGCCGCTGCATAAAAAACCAGATGTTCACATTAATACTTTTCCCAACGTTCAGGTCAAAATCATTTTCACCGAGTGGCGCTGCGCCGGTACGGTTATAAAGGTAGCCGCCACTGCTGCTGTAATCTGTTGTGTTATTTACATAGTTTGAAAAACCAAGATCAATGATAAGCCAGTTGGTACTTACGTTAGAACGGTTGTTATTTCTTTTCCCCCAATAATCCCATCCACGTCCGTCACGATCTTTTTCATTGTTTGTTTCTTTGTTATTGCCGTCTCTAACTATTGCCATGTTGCCGATATGCAATGTGTCAATTGTGTTGGCGGATATACTATCTACAGGTGTAGCCACAGGTTCATTTTCCTTTTTAGTATCTGTTTTCTTATCGCCTTTTGTTACAATTATCATATTGCCCACCCGTATAGTATCGCTTTCTTTTTGTGCTGATGCGGTAGTGCAAAAAATTACTAAGGCCATTAGTGTAAATAGCTGTTTCATGGTCATCTTTTTTTATTAATTTTTGAAAAAGGCAGCGGATCAATGCATGGCGAAAGACATATTGGCTATCCTTACTTCGTCGTCGCTGCCGGTTTTAATTTTTGTTTTTCTTTCAAGCTGCCGTTTTACTTTTTTAAAAAAGCCGCCGAGTTTTGTTTTTCTTGGTTTGTCTTCATCATTTTCCTCCTCAAAACTTGCATATTCCTGGGCTGTTGAATTATTAAATGAAGCTGTTATTGCATTTTCATTTTTGGGAGAAGATGTAATCTCAACGTTGCTTCCCGTTTTGTTTATGTTTGTTTCAGGTGATACGTTTACAAATATTCTTTTGTTACGTTCCTCATTGTTAATATTCTCTAAATCATCTTTGTTGCTATCTTCTTTATTGGGTGTGTTGTTCACTACAACATTATTATCTTTTGGTTGTGTTGCTGTTTGTAGTTTTGATGTATTACTGGTACCTTTTTCAGCCGTAGTTGTTTTGATATTATTATCTGCTTCGCTGGCTACTAAAGTTTCATTCTTGCTGTCATTTGTTACTGCTGGTATTGTGTTGTTATTTGTTGTATTTGATGGCAATTCTTTTTCAGGAGAAGTTTTTACCGTAACAGTGCCAGGAGAAATATGCTGGCCATCTTTATTAAAAAAACTGATTCCACCCCAAAGCCCAAAGCCGATTAAAACAGCCGCTGCTGCCATACGCCACCATGCAAAAGGAATAACCTTAGTTTCTTTCAGGTAGAGTAATGGTTTATCTTCAAAAGTAATTTTATCAGCAGCAGACAATTTTGTTTGCTGTAATAATTCCCATTCTTCTTTTACGGATATATCATTAGCAACAAGCTGCAGTATTTCTTTCTTTTCGTTTTTTGGCAATTCATTATCTAAGAGCAACAATAATTTTTCTTCAATAGCTGCATTGATAGTTTGTGATTTCAGGAGTTTTTCCTTCCCGGCAAATTCAACAGTACCAGGTTTCACAATACTTTGCTGCAGCATCACCAGTTCCTCACCAAGATCAGGATTGGAAGCCACAAAAGCTTCCACCATTTTTTTATCTGCCACACACAATTCATTGTCTATGTACAGCAAAAAATACTCTTCGTAATTATTTCTGTTGATGTTCATGTTTGTTAATTGTTATTGGTTATTCGGTCCTGATTCATCGAAGCATTCTCTGCCATGAACGATTAACTATTAACGAATAACTAAATAATGTTCTCCGGTTTTACAATATATTCTCTCAACTGCAATCTTGCCCTGTGTAAATAAACCTTCACCTGGCTTTCATTCAATCCTGTTATTTTACCGATCTCCTCATAACTATAACCTTCATAGTCTTTCAGCATCACAAGGCTTCTTTGGGTTTCGTTCAGGCGGTTCAATGCTTCCAGCAATACTTTTTTAGAATCGTGTTGCTGGCGGTTGCTTGTTTTTGTCCCTTCGCTAAAATCTTCTTTCAAAACCACCCTTTTATGTTTTCTTATATGGTCGATCATCTGGTTGTAGGCAACGGTAAATAAAAAGCTTTTACATTTTTCATTTTCCACCTGCGCCCGGTTGATCCACAATTTTTCAAAAGCTGTCTGCACCACATCTTTTGCATCCTCTTCATGCCTGAGGTTTTTCAGGATGAAGCGGTACACATTGTCTGCATACAGGTTTACGCATTGGTTATACTCTCTTTCGGTCATACAGTTTGTTCGGCAAAATTTGTTTTACATGGCTATACTGCCAGTAATACGGCTGATGAAAAGAAATGTTACAGCAAAAGTAGAAATAACAGGCTGATTTAACCCTGGTGATGGAACATAGCCGGAGAAATAAAATTCCAGGGAACAGGAGGATTGGTTTTTTTATTGCAAGGGCCGCTGCATTTTACCGGGTTCTGTTTTTCCTGTGTGGGTGATAATTGTGCCGCCGTATTATACGATGCAAACAGCAGTAAACTGAAAGATCCTACAAAGAGGAACAGCAGCAGTATGGCGGAACGTTTTATCATGACTAGTATTGGCAAAACGAAAGTAGGCCTTAAAAGTTACAGCAAATGGCTAAAGATGTTAAATTTATTTTAAGTAAGGGCTGCAATCAAAATTGCAGCCCTTTAACTATTTACTAATGTCGTACAGTAAACCGCTGTACTTTCAATTCATCGCCTGTTTGCATTACAAGTATGTAATTGCCATCTTGAACACCCTTAAGTGAAAGCAGCCTGTTATTGGCACCCTTTGTTTGTGTAATGTTTTGTTGCATTAAGAGCCTTCCCATCATGTCTTTGATTTGTATGAATGCTGTTCCATTTGTATTTGCCTGCCATTGTAATTTTATATCACCAGCAACAGGATTAGGATAAAGGCTAAAAGTTTTTTCATTACTACTGTTTATTTCATCAGCAGCATTGGCAAATCTTGCAGCATTTGTGCTGCATTCTCCCAAAGCATCTCCATGCGTCAAATGACTGGCTACATCATTCGTATTGATACAAATGGTTTTCTTTTTGCCGCCAATGTCTTTATGACAAATCTTAACCTTGTTGTTTCCGCAGCGGATATCATTCACCACAATAGTTACATTGTCTGTTGCACTGTGGTTGTTGGCATCAGTAACGGTTACAGAATAGGTGCTGGTAACAGTTGGGCTAACCGTAATATTTGGTGTTGTGGCACCGGTTGACCATAAGTAAGTTGGTGTACCGCACACAGTATAAATTGGTGCAATTGTTTTGCTGGTTGGGCCATAACCAATATAAATAGTCTGATCTGCGCCTGCATCCACTGCCACAAATGTAGATACGGTAGCCCATGGGCTGAAAATTACATTGGATCCAACGGGGTCGCCGGTTCCAGGCCCTGCGCCACTTGGCCCGCTGGCGCTGCCCCACCAGTTGCAGGTGGCATTTTGCGGCGATGTTGAATTATTTACAAAACCGGTTTGGTTACCGCTGATAGCATTGCTCTGTACTGTTTGGGTAAGTGTACTGCCTGCTGCTGCAGTCACAAGAAATCCCGTTTGCCAGGTATTGATCACATTATCTTTCGCCACCAGGGTAAGTGTGGCAGTTGTTGGCACATTTACTTCCACACCGGTTCCGGTATTTACATTGATGCCCTTTACTGAATTATTTTGTAAAGTTGCCTGCGACAGGCCGGTAATGGGTTCAACAAAAATGCCTCTTGCAGTACCTGCATTTAAATTACGGATGGTGTTGCCAGATATTGTTGTGTTACCAGCAGCTTTAAAATGCACTCCATTTATTTCAGAACTGACAGTTCCACTAGCAGTTATATTTGCCACCACATCATTTGAAACGGATACATTGTCCGGGTTCTCTTCTATCAATATTCCATTTACAATGGCATTTTTTGCTGTTACAGAAATACTGTTAGCTTCTGTTAAAGACCCGATTATGTTCCCATCGTTGGTAGCAAGCCTTCCGTTTATATGCACACCTGTAACAGTAGCGTCGCCGGTTTCGGAAATAACGGATACATTTTTAAAGCTGTTACCGCCAATCGCTGGAGCCTGAAGAGATGAGCCGCATGGAACAACATCGTCTTTCGGATCAATGATACCGAACACTTGCACATACCCGTTGCTTAGAATATCTAAAAATTGTATGGTATTATTAGTTACTATAACAGGATTATGGTCCAAGTCTACTCTTATGCCTTCAAAAAGTGAAGTGTTCTGGGAGTTGAGGCTTATATATTGTATAATATTATCAGAAACGCTTCCGCTATCGCAATTGTGATAATTAATGCCATTAAAATATGATTGACCAACTCCCACAGAAGACCCAATACTTATACCATGTTCGCTTGAATTTTCAGCACCAATCAAATTGCCGTTACATTCTACCACGTTCGGCCCGTTATTAGTAATGTTGATACCGTAATTAATAGGTAAAAAAGTAGTGCCAAATCCACCATCAATTATTTCCATGTTTTTTATCACATTGTTGTTTACCGATGTGTAGGTGCCGCCCTGGTCTAAATATACCTGGATGGCCCTTTCAATGCCACCATTCCATTTTCCTGCTGCGAATGGCGCATTTCCTCCTACATAGTTGCCTTCAATAGTGTGTGTGCCGCTTACTCCGTAAACTGACAGGTCAATACCCGAACCCTGGGGATAGTTGTAATTTAAATCCGAAGAATAAATGCTGTTGCCTGTAATAGTCCATGAACTGCCGCTGTTATTCCATTCTTCAATTCTCATTCCACTGGTTCCAAAGCTGGCGATATTGTTATTAAGTATCCTGTTACCAACATTGGGGGCATTGGCAGAGCCATAACTATATATTGCAAAATCAGGTTTACTTAATCCCTTATTAAACGTACAGTTTTCTATTAAGTTATTACGGTTTCCACCCTCTACACCTGCCGGGAAAGGTCCATCGGTACTGAATGTAATGATGCCATGAAACCCATTAGTAGATGAATATTTATTTGAGCCCAAGAGTGAGCAGTACCGAATAATATTATCCGAAGAATTATTGGCGAATTCAATAGCAGACCCTGCTTCATCCTCACTCCAAATAAAGAGCTGGCTGATGGTTCCTCCACCACCAGGCCTTCCGTCAATAATAATATTCGACCCATAAATTTTAAATATTGGAACACTGCCCGTGTTTGCCGGGCCGGTACCTAAATAACCTGTGCCTATATGTATATCTATTGCGCCTATCCGTGGCCGTATAGTGACAGTGGCATTTAGAGAAGTTGGAAAATTTTCCGGAACTACAAGCGGGTAAAGTTCATCCCGGTAATCATAGCCTTGCTGCAGTTCTATTATAACATGGCCAGACAGCCCGGATACCTGTATGTTAAATAATGCGGCGCCGAGAGTGGCGTAATTGCCGGGCACAGTGATGGTGCCTGATACCTGTGCTAAAGATGAGTTTGCAAAAAAGCAAATGAAGAGCAACGCAAGCATGCTTTGGATAAATTTTTTCATAAAAAGTTTTTTAAAATAAACGATAAGCGGGCAGGCAGTTTTTTCAGCAGGAGACTTTGGAGATTTAGTAAAATATGAGTTTTTATAAAAAAATCAAATAGGCAGGGCTGTATTTATTTTATCATGGCTGTCCTATCCTATTTTTGCAACTCAAACTATTGCTTTATATGAATAACAAATTTGTACAACGTATAACCGTCGAACTACAGGAAATAGATGCTGCAGGCTTAACTAAAAAAGAACGGATCATCGAAAGTGAACAGGGCCCGGAAATAACCGTAAACGGGAAACAGGTGTTGAACTTTTGTGCCAACAACTATCTCGGACTTTCCTCTCACCCAAAAGTGCTGGAAGCGGCAAAAAAATATATTGACCATCGTGGCTATGGCATGAGCAGCGTACGCTTTATCTGCGGTACGCAGGATATTCATAAAGAGCTTGAAAAAAAGATCGCTGACTTTCTCGGAACAGAAGATACCATTTTATATGCGGCGGCTTTTGATGCCAACGGCGGTGTGTTTGAACCATTGTTTAATGAGCAGGATGCTATCATCAGCGATACATTGAACCATGCCAGTATTATTGATGGTGTGAGATTGTGTAAGGCTCAGCGCTACCGTTATGAGCACAACAACATGAATGATCTGGAAGCAAAGCTGAAGGAAACCGCTCATTTACGCAGCCGCATTATTGTTACCGATGGAAGCTTTAGCATGGATGGAACCATTGCACAATTAGATAAGATTTGTGACCTGGCAGATAAGTATGATGCCATTGTAATGATAGATGAATGTCATTCTTCCGGCTTTCTTGGTAAAACAGGAAGAGGCACACATGAATACCGTGGTGTGATGGGAAGGATTGATATTATCACCGGAACATTGGGGAAAGCATTGGGTGGTGCAAGCGGCGGTTTTACATCCGGCAGAAAAGAAATTATTGAAATACTTCGCCAACGCAGCCGCCCTTATTTGTTTAGCAATACAGTAGCCCCAAGCATTGTAGGCGCCAGCATTGCAGTGCTTGATATGTTGAGTGAAACAACATCACTGAGAGATAAACTGGAGGTAAACACAAAATACTTCCGTACAAAAATGACCGAAGCTGGCTTTGATATAAAGCCCGGAGAACATCCGATTGTTCCGATTATGTTATACGATGCTGTAGTAGCACAAAATTTTGCGGCTAAATTATTAGGGGAAGGCATTTATGTAATTGGTTTTTTCTTTCCTGTGGTGGCAAAAGGCCAGGCAAGGATAAGGGTACAGTTGAGTGCGGCTCATGAAATGAATCATCTGGATAAAGCTATTGCGGCGTTTACAAAAATTGGAAAAGAGCTATCCGTATTGAAATAGGTTCATTAAATATTTCTTCCGGAAGTTTCAAACCGTTCTTTATCTTTAACCTTCAACGGGGTAGTGGCGCATGATTTTATTACTCCTTACCTTTTTTATTTTTCCGAAAACATTTTGAGCAGTTGCAGAAAACTATTTATTCCCTGTGGAATAAGTGTCTGATTAGATTTTATCCTACAAATAATATATATAACCATGCCAACTGCCAATCTCTCCAAAGCAGCTTTGCTGATGCTGTTTGTTGTTGTTGTTTCCTTAATTAGCTGGGAATATTTCTGGCGCCACAAAGGCTTCGGTATTGCCTACAATGATGACGAAGGCTTGTGGGCAAAAAACAGGGCGGATGTTTACCAGCCACTGGATAAAGCAACTGTTTTTATCGGTTCTTCCCGTATAAAATTTGACCTTGACATTCCCACCTGGGAAACGACCACCGGCGAAAATGTGGTGCAACTGGCATTGCATGGTTCCTGCCCAAGGGGGGCACTGGTTGATTTGGGTAATGATGAAAATTTTAAAGGCAAGTTGATCATTGATATAACGGAGGGTTTATATTTTGGCGGATGGGAAGACCAACGTATAAAGAACCGGGTAAAATTTTATAATGATGCCACTCCTGCGGAAAGGGTTAGCGCTAAAGTTGGGTTTGGATTAGAATCCCAATTTGTTTTTATAGACAAAGAACTTTTTTCAATGAGTGCGTTGCTTGCCGATCTAAGAATTGCTGACCGGAAAGGCATGAGGCCGGACGGTATATTTCCCAAAAAATTCTCCTATACTAATTTTCGCCGCCAGGAAACAATGACAGATGAATTTGCAAAAGATACTGCGATGCAACGGCAGGTTACCAACCTGTGGTCGATGTGGGGAGCACATTCAAAAGACCATGGCATTACCGGCGATACATTGCAAAAGATTTTTACAGAAGCACAAACGGCCGTGAGCAAAATAAAGGCAAGAGGCGGCAAGGTAATTTTTGTAAGAACTCCATCCAGCGGAGTGTATTGGGAAAACGAACCTATATCACATCCAAGAGCAGAATACTATGATAAGTTAGTATCAGTAACTAATTGTACAGGTATTCATTTTATGGACTACCCGGAGTTGAAAAATTTTACCTGTCCTGAATGGTCGCATCTTACACATGCCGATGCCATTCTTTATACAAAAGGATTGATAAAAATTCTTGAAGGACAAAACTGGTTTGCAAAAAGGAACTAACCACATTAATTAACAGCTCATGATCTTCAACTCATATACATTCATCGTTTTCTTCATCATCATTCTTGTTTTACATAACCTGCCTTTTAGCTGGAAAGTAAAAAAGATAAACCTGCTGCTGGCCAGTTATATTTTTTATGCAGCATGGAACCCGCCTTTCATTTTATTACTATGGCTTAGTACAGTGATTGACTATTTTGTAGGCAGGGCATTATACAACCAGGAGAATGTTGCCAAAAAGCGGCTGCTGCTGGTGGTTAGTTTAATTGGCAATCTCGGGATGCTTTGTTTTTTTAAGTACGGAACATTCCTTCTGGAAAATTTTACCAGCCTGGTTAATTTAATGGGAGCCGATTTTCACCCGGCAAAACCAAATATTATTCTACCTGCCGGTATTTCTTTTTACACTTTTACTACGCTTTGTTACACTATTGATATGTATAAAAAGGAAAGCAAGCCGGTAAAAAGCCTGCTTGATTTTTCATTGTTTGTTACCTTTTTCCCTCATTTGGTGGCAGGCCCAATCGTTCGTCCGCCCCAGTTGGTACCACAATTTGAAATAGAAAGAAAGGCAACAAAAAAACAATTGTATGATGGGCTGTTGTTATTATCACTTGGCTTGTTTATGAAAGTGGTGTTGGCGGATAGTATGCTGGCTGCACCAGCCAATGATATGTTTGGCTCTCAAGGTGCGGTTACAGCTTTAGATGCCTGGACTGGCGTGCTTGCTTTTTGCGGACAGATATTTTTTGATTTTGCCGGCTATTCTACCTGTGCCATTGGTGTTGCTTTGTGCCTTGGTTTTATACTACCGCAAAACTTTAATTATCCTTATGCGGCTATTGGTTTCAGTGATTTCTGGCGGCGATGGCATATCACATTATCATTATGGTTAAGAGATTACTTATACATTCCATTAGGCGGCAATAGAAAAGGGAATGTGAGAACCTATGTTAACCTGATGCTAACGATGCTGATTGGCGGTTTATGGCATGGGGCCAACTGGACATTTGTGGTATGGGGTGGTCTGCATGGCTTTTACTTATGGGTTGAAAAATTTATTGATGATAAAACAGGGAGGATAACGGCACTGGTTTCTTCTCATAAAAAGACAATTGCAGGATTCATCTATGCACTATTTACTTTTTTTCTTATCAATATTACCTGGGTTTTTTTCAGGGCCAACACTTTTACCAAAGCAGGAGATATTTTAAAATCCATGTTTGGTATGCAGAAAGGTGAACCCCTGCTTTCTACGCTTGCCATTATTAAAGTAGCAGTTATAATACCAGTAATGCTGTTGTTTCATTGGATAATGCGTAACACTAAAGTGCTGGATGCAGCGTATAAAATTCCCTGGTGGTTGCTGGGAATTGTATGGGCCGTATTATTGTTACTGTTGATATGGAGCCAGGAAAGCAGCAGTTCATTTATTTATTTCCAGTTTTAAGTAATATAAAGCACAAAAGATTTAAATGTCATCAACCATTGGTGGCATTTTTTTTGCCTGAAAACAAACCGTTTACCTCAGCAAGCGTATATACTATTAAGGTAATCTGTTTAATAAGTGAATAACTACAGTCCAATCCATTGATGTACCGGGGCGGCCTAATTCAAAATAACCAATACCTGTAATTTCCCGGTTGTAATATTTTGTACATTTAAAAAATAGGATATTGCATTTGGAAGCTGTTTGCCGGTAACTAAGTGTAATGATTTTAAAAATGAAGATGCTGCGATACTTCGGTTTACTTTTTTTTGTGCTGTATGCAAATACGGCAATGGCACAGTTGTTTCCCGGCATGAGGGTAAATGGAAAAATAGTGGCACAGGGCGACACGGTGTATGTGTGCATGGGAAGTTCACTTACTTATCAAAATACCTCCTTTGGTTTTAATACTGTTAACTGGCGTTTTGGTGGCGGCACTCCTGCTACCAGTACAAGCACTACTACAGAAACCGTTGCTTACAATACAGTGGGTGTTGATACAACAAAACTTGTTATTACGGGTAATACAGGCAGGGATTCAATGTTTGTATTTGTGAGGGTAAACAACATAAAGCCTTTGGTTAATTGGAACTTTTCTCCAGATAATGTATGCGGCAATATACCTATCACTTTTAGTAATAGCTCTACCGGTACTGGCAATTCTTATGTGTGGGATTTTGCTGATGGCACTACCACCAGTGCACTGAGCCCAAGCCACCAGTTTCTTACAGCTATTGGTACCAGCGGTACACAGGTGTTTCCTGTAAAATTGGTTGCTACAAATTTTTATGGTTGTAAAGATTCAATATCCAAACCTGTTAGTATAATAAGGACACCAGACGCATCTATTGGTAATGCAGCTTCTGGCGTTACTTACCTGGTGGGGAGCGCTACTTTTAAAGTATGTACTAACACGCCGTCTTTTATATACCAGTTTATAAACCAGTCCACTACCACTGCAAACAACGTTTCTTATAAAATAAACTGGGGCGATGCATCTGCTGACACCACCTTCACTTCATGGCCTTCAGGAAATATTATACAGCATGAATATACAATAGGTTCAAGAACGCTCACAGTGGAAGTGATTGGCCCTACGGGTTGTATCGGGATTAAAAAATATACTGTTTTCCTTGGTACTAACCCTGCAGGTGGTTTTAACAGCCTTGGTAACACTAACATCTGCTCACCCGATTCATTAAAGTTTGTAGTATCTGGCTACCAGAATAATGCACCGGGTACTACTTATACTGTTACCATCAACGATGGCAGTGCACCATTGGTTTTTAATCATCCACCACCTGATACGGTTCTGCATACCTTTTTCTATTCATCCTGTAATACATCCAGCAGTAATGGAACTTTGACGTTTGCCAATTCTTACAATGCCACACTCACAATAGAAAACCCTTGCGACCTTACCAGTGTAAGTGTAATACCCATTTATGTTTCTGGAAAACCAAGGCCATCAATATCGGTTTACCCTTCAAGGATAGTATGTGTAGGCAGCCCTGTCGTTATACAAAGCACTTCTTCATATGGAGGCATTGTAATACCAACAGGCGGGGGCAATTCCACCTGCGAAAATATAGGAAAGCAGGTATGGGATATGCAAACTTCCACAGGTTTTACACTCTCCACAGGTGATTATGGTTCCCTTAACGGCAATCCATTAAATGGTTTTTTATGGACATCAGGAACAACAGGTTTAAGGACTTTTTTTAATACAACAGGTACTTATACCCCAAAAATTTATGTTTTTAATGATCGTTGCGGCCTCGACAGTACCGATGTAGATATTTGTGTTAGAAACCCGCCTGTAGCCAGTTTTACAATGAGCAGCAGGTCGGCATGTACATCCGGTACTTTGGCATTAACCAATACATCACCTGTGGGTGGTTGTGAGGGAGATGCTTACGAATGGACGGTTGACTATGTTGACCCATTAGGATGTGGCAGCAACGGAACCAATTATAGTTTTGTAAACGGAACAGATCTCACCAGTGCTAATCCCGAAATACAATTTGCTGTGCCCGGTAAATATGCCATTACATTAAATGTAACTGCTATTGGCGCCAGCAGTGCCTGTGCAGTTGCAAGAATAACTGATACGTTTACCGTAAAAGGAAAACCAAAGATTGCAATTGACCCGATTGGAAGTATTTGTGTAGGCAACAGCATTTCTCCTATGGCTGCTATCTCTGGCTGTTATGGAGATAATGCGTTACAGTATGCATGGTCATTTCTTAATGGTTCTCCATCTTCATCAACTGCTGCTTTGCCAGGTATAATTACATATAACCAAACAGGAACTTTTCCCGTTTCGGTATCAGCTACTAATGAATGTGGTACAACCTCAGAATTATCTTCAATAGATGTTATTGAACCTCCGGTTGCAAACGCTGGAAATGATACCACTATTTGCCAGGATACAGACAGCCTTGTTTTGGTTGGGTTGCCCGTTGGCGGTAGTTGGTCTAATACTGCTTTAATTACTGCTACCGGTGGGTTCACTCCATCTGCACCGGGAACTTATACATTGGTATATACTTATGGCAATGGTACTTGTGCAGATACAGATACTGTTACGGTAGTAGTAAAAGATTCTATCACTAATAATATTATTACTCCCGATCAGTCTATTTGCATCAACACACAACCTGCTGTTATTAATGGCCAGCCTGCAACAGGCGGTGATGGTACACCAGCTTATCAATGGCAGCAAAGTGCAGATAGTTTAAACTGGAATGATATTCCCGGAGCGACAAACCTGGATTATACGCCACCTGTTTTAACCGATACAACTTTTTACCGCCGTATTGCATACACCACTTTGTGTACCGGGGTACAAGGCAGTTTCAGCATCCCTGTAAAAATAACGGTGCATGAAAATTCAGATGCAGACTTTATCGCCAGTCAAACTGTTGGCTGTATCCCATTTGATCTGGGTACAGTGATAACTGTTAATACATTCCCCGACAGGAATGGGCAATACCAGTGGTTTGCTGATAATGTTTTGTTTGGTACAAATACTACAGGCGTATTTCCCGGCTATACAATGAATGTGCCTGATGATACGGTGATCATTAAATTAGTCGCATCAAGCCAGTTTGGTTGTTTGCCTGATGAGCAGTCGGTACAATTTATTACTACCGCAGCTTCTATTGCAAGGTTTACAAAAGACATTAATGGTGGTTGCGGCCCTGTTGATGTAAATTTTAATAATATCTCCAGCACTATCAATAATAATATCCAGTTCTTCTGGGATTTTGGCGATGGCAGCAATATGACTAATTCGGCGCAACCGGGCTTACATACATTTAACAGCAGCCCATTTTTTAATGACACCACTTACATCATCACATTAAAAGCATACAATGGTTGCGATACTACAAGATGGATCGACAGCGTACAAATAAAATCAAAACCAAAAGCAAGATTTGGTGTGGTATCAACATTTGGCTGTTCACCATTTACGGTACAGATAGCCAATAACTCACCTGGCAGCAACAGTACTTACTACTGGGATTTTGGCAATGGACACCTGGATACAACATTTGCCCCGGGTAATTTGAGTTATACATACAACACGGGAGCCAATATTGATACATTCACCATTCAAATGATTGCTGTAAATGAGTGTGGTGTTGATACACAACGGATAGATATCCGTATTGCACCAAATATTATTATACCATTGATAAATATCAATGCAGGCGATCTGTTTGGTTGCTCACCACATATTGTGGACTTTATAAATGGCAGCAGCGGTGCCTCTACTTATACCTGGGATTTTGATGATGGCTCTGTACCGCTGATCACCAGTAATAATGATGTAGTGATAACACATGCATTTATTGACACAGGTGTTTTTAATGTAAGGATTGATATTACTAATGGTTGCAGCGATACAACGGTGTTCAGGCAAATAGAAGTATATAAAAAACCAACAGCTGCATTTACTACTAATGCCACTTCCTATTGCGCCGGCGATACAGTAAGGGTTAATAATACTTCAAGCGATGCTAATAGTTATGTTTGGTTTTGGGGCGATGGATTAAGTAGTTCAGGACAAAATCCGACGCATGTGTACAGAACAGCAGGCAACTTCACCATTTATTTGAGGGCAGAAAGAAGAAACAGTTCCGGGTTGGTATGTTATGATACGTTGGTACAATTTGTTAGTATCCTGGCAAAGCCGGATGTAAGGATTCAGAGCAATGTGGTGCCTGTGCTTTGTGCACCATTTGATTTTGCAGCTTCAGCGCCGGGCATAATTGATGAAGCCACCACCTGGGTTATTACAGATACAACAGTTTCTCCCTCATTGATCACGATCAACGGCACCTCTGTTCAATATGCTTTTAATAAGCCGGGCACTTTTTCAGTAAAAATGTTTGCATCCAATGCATTGGGATGTAATGACAGTGCTGTAATAAATTTTACTGTACGGGGAACACCTGTTGCATCTTTCACTCCCGGTGATATAAATATTTGTACGCTTGATACAACAATAGCTTATCTCAATACAACAACCTTTAATGATAACGGGCCATTATTGTACCGTTGGATAGTTGATAATTTACAGCTATTAACCAATGGCAATTTTACACACCGCTACACAGCGCCTGCGAATGCAATATTGCCAAGAACATTTACCACATTGCTGATAGCAAGTAATACAGTTGGTTGTAGTGATACTGCCACGGCGGTATTGACAATGAATCCTTCTGCCACAGCACAATTCACTTTAAACAATCCAACTGCCTGCGTTCCTTATGCTGCAAATATTACCGATGCATCAACCTATGCAACAAGTTATAAATGGTTTGTAAATGGGGTGTTGACAGATACAACTGCTAATCCTGTATTATTAATTACTGAGCCGCAAACGCTTTATACTATCAGGCTGATCACAGATAATATTTACGGCTGCACACCCGATACTTTTGAAACAGGTTTTACTTCAAGAATAAAACCGGATGCTGTATTTACCGTCAATGATTCTTTGGGATGCAGTGGTGTGCTGAACGTGGCAACAACTAATCAAACAAGGTTTGCCAATTCTTACGTTTGGGATTGGGGCGATAATTCAGGAACAAGCACATTAACCAGCCCAACGCATTTGTATAATATACAGGGACAGTATTCCATCTCACTGATTGCAAGCGATGGCGTGTGCAGGGATACTGCAACGCAGGTAGTAAGAGTATCTGTAAAGCCAACTGCTGATTTTGACGTGAGCGATACACTCACCTGCGATACGGCAAGAGTGCAGTTTATCAACCTTTCATCCGGAGCAGCAAATTTTACCTGGAGCTTTAGCGATGGTGGCACCAGTAATGAGGTAAATCCCACTCACAGTTTTGCACCGAGCCTTACACCGTATTCGGTAAAACTGGTTGCAGATAATGGATTGGGTTGTAAGGACTCTTTGGTGAGAGCAAATTTGATCGTTGCCAAAGTGCCACCGGCAGCAGATTTTTATATCAGCCCTTCGCCTGTTATTACAGTGCCGAATTATACTTTTAGTTTTAACAACATCACGCCAAACAGCAACCGCTTTTTCTATCAATGGAATTTAGGTGACGGTACATTTGATAGTTCGTACAATGTCATCTCTCACAAATATGTTGATACTGGCAATTATGCTGTGCAGTTAATTGTGTTTGATACCAGCACCAACTGTGCTGATACCATGATCCGTATTGCAAGGATCGATGGCTTCCCTGGTTATTTGTATGTGCCTAATGCTATTTGCCCTGGTTGTTTGCAAACAGGGTTAAGAGAATTTTTACCAAAAGGAAAAGGACTGGCGCAATATCGTTTGCAAATATTTACTACATGGAATGAATTGGTATTCCAGACAACAAGCCTCGATGCTGATGGTGCACCAAACCAGCCATGGAACGGCATGTATAAAAACCAGATAGTGCAGCAGGATGTATATGTGTGGCGCATTGATGCAAAATTTCAAAACGGTACAGAATGGATCGGTATGATATACCCGGATGAAGGGCAATATAAAAAAGTGGGGACAATAACGGTGGTGAAGTAATGGATAGTTATATGGTTAAATTGTTTTATTGTTATTATGAAATTTAAAGGTTGTAATTGTTAAATGACTTGAATTAGAGGTAAGCCTGAAAGGCTGAAATGAGTATAGCAAAATAAAAGCTATTGATCAGAATCCTGAAGGGATGATATTATATCACTCCTTCGGAGTTGTGAGTTGCAAGTCAAATAGCTTTTCTATAATCATAACATCCTTTCAGAATTCAGATTTTATAATTAATGCTATGAAAAAAATAATTTTATTATTTATGGTTTTGCTGCTGCAGTTGTATGCAACGGCACAGGATCCTTTTTTTACACAGGCATTTAATTCTCCTTTATCACTTAATCCTGCAACGGCAGGCACGGGTGAAATGGACCTTCGTTTTACTGCAACCTTCAAACGCCACTTTATAAATGTACCATCCCGTATGCAATATGCAGTGGTGGGTATTGACCGTTATGTAAAAAAGTTTCATGGCGGCGTGGGATTGCTGGCTATGAATTCAAAAGAAGGATATATCAATAAAAATGCTTTGTATGCTATTTACTCTTATGGTTTGTGTTTGCAAAATGCAAGATTGCATTTAGGCTTGCAGGCTGGTATGGCAAACAGGAATGTGAACTATGATAAATTATACTTCAGCGACCAGATAGATCAGAATGGCGTAATACCCGGT
>JAZKGV010000045.1:48397-50076 GCA_040385725.1 Bacteroidota bacterium
CTGAATAACAATAAATATTTTGCAGATTTTGCCGCAGGTTTTTTGTTGTATTACCGCAGTAACTGGATGATTGGCGGTGGTGCACAGCATATAAACCAGCCCGATGAATCACTCACATCGAACATTTACAGCAAACTGCCACGTAAATGGTTTGGTTATGTACGATACAAAATGGATATTGATGAAGACGGTTTTCGTTATTTTTTGCCAAGTGTTATTTATTACCAGCAGGGAAAAAGCAACTCCTTTAGTGTGGGCTGTGAATACAAGGATGCAAGGGTTGGTATTGGTGCATGGTACCGGGGCAATGTAAATTTTCAAAACAGTGATGCGTTTGCTGTTACCATCAGTCTTGATCTGTTCGACCATCGGGTAGAAGACAGCCGCAGGGCAAGGATCGGTATTTCTTATGATGCCACTGTAAGTAAATTAGGATTTAGCCGTAGCGCTGGTAGTGGCGAAGCCGCCTTTATATGGGAAAGCCTTACTCCCAAGGGTATTAAAAGTGAAGACAGGTGTGAGGAAGATTTTAAGATGACAAGCATGCCTTGCCCACCGAGATTTTAGAAACATAATTTCTGCAGCATAACTTCGTTTATTAGTCATACAATTGAAGCATGCCCCAAAACCAAACCACAGAATCTTCTTCTAAGTACAATGACCTGGAAAAAAAATCAGTGATGGAACTCATTGCTGGCATCAACAATGAAGATGCTAGCGTTGCGTTGGTCATTAAACAATCATTACCACAAATAGAAAAATTGATTACTGCTGTTGTTGAAAAAATGAGAACAGGCGGTAGGTTGTTTTATATTGGTGCCGGTACCAGTGGCAGGTTGGGTATTTTAGATGCTTCGGAAATTCCGCCAACGTATGGTGTGCATGATAAAGTGATCGGCTTGATTGCAGGAGGCGATATGGCTATAAGAAAAGCAGTGGAAGACGCAGAGGATAATTTGCAGCAGGCTTGGAAAGATTTGTCAGCATACAATATTTCTTCTCATGATTTTTTAATAGGTATTGCGGCAAGCGGCACTACACCGTATGTGTTGGGTGGTTTACAAATGGCAAAACAGCATACTGTAAGTACAGGATGTATTGTTTGTAATATGGGTAGTGTAATAGCGACCGCCGCTGATCATAAAATTGAATTACTTACTGGCCCTGAGTTTGTAACGGGCAGCACAAGAATGAAAGCGGGCACTGCACAAAAAATGGTGCTGAATATGATAAGTACAACTGCTATGATCCAGTTGGGAAAAGTGCAGGGCAATAAAATGGTGGAGATGCAATTGAGTAATAATAAACTCCGTAACCGTGCTGTTAATATGCTGATGCAGGAATTGAAGATTGAAGAACCAAAAGCAAAAGAATTGATACAGCAATATAAGACAGTGCGAAAAGCAATAAAAGCATTTAATGAAAAAAAACAAGCCCAATAAATTTTATTGGGCTTTGTTTTTTAATCAATTTATTTTTTTGGAGGTGCCAGGTCATCAACACTTATCCGTTTAATCTCATCATCTAAAGCATCAGGTTTATTTTCTAAAGTTTTTCTTACAAAAAGATAACCGCCAATGGCGCAAAAAATACCAATGCCCATTACGCCAAGCAGGTTTGTTTTGCCAAACATTGAAAAACCTACCATAAATCCAATTACTTCTGCCAATACCCATGCA
>JAZKGV010000046.1:0-5323 GCA_040385725.1 Bacteroidota bacterium
TGGCCCTTGTGGTATCCTTTTCATTTTTTGTTGCCATATAGCTTGGGCACATGGTACCACCGCTCAAATGTGTTTTACGGCAATCTCCACTACCGTTACATTGCTCTGCATGTTGCAGCACATCCTGGTTGTGATAGCGAAAAATAGTATTAAACGTTGGTGTTGTTTGCCCCGGTGTGTACCGCAGCATTGTATTCATCGGTGGCGTATCAACTATCTTGTTAGGATTAAAAATATTTTGTGGATCCCAGGTACGCTTGATGGTTTTCATCAATTCATAGTTCTTTGCTCCCACCATCTGTTTAATAAATTCCCCTCTCAATCTTCCATCACCATGCTCACCACTTAAACTCCCATCATATTTTTTTACCAGTGTGGCGATCTCTTCTGCGATCAAACGAAATTGCCTGTTGCCTTCTTCTGTTTTTAAGTTGATAACAGGGCGGAGATGTATTTCCCCACTGCCGGCATGTGCGTAATGCACAGCACTCATGTTATTCTTTGTAAGTATATCATTGAAGTCTGCAATGTAATTGGGCAGATCGTGTATATCCACCGCTGTATCTTCAATTACTGCTACAGCCTTTTCATCGCCGGGAAGATTGGCCAGCAAGCCCAACCCTGCTTTTCTCAAGGTCCATATCTTTTTGGTATCATCACCAAATAACAGCGGAAAGTGATAACCAAGGTTGGCAGATCGCATGGCGGCTTCCACTTGGGCAGCCATTGCTGTTATTTCTTCCCTTGTATTGCGGCAAAACTCTATTACTAATATGGCACCCGGATCACCCTGTACAAAAAAACGGTTCTTGCTTTGTTCAATATTATTCTTTGTACATTCTAAAATATAATGATCTATTAATTCGCTTGCACTTGGCTTAAACTGCATGGCAATAATATTTGCCCTCAACGATTCATCAATGCTGTTGAAATGGATACAAAGCAAACCTGTTTCCTTTGGCGGCACATCATTTAAATGAAGTTTGATCTCTGTAAGAAATGCTAATGTGCCTTCTGAACCGGCAATAAGTTTACAGAAATTAAAATGTTCCTTACCTGCAGTAAAAGGCGCACTCTCCAGTAACATATCCACTGCATAGCCGGTATTCCTTCTTTCAACACTTGCCTTTGGAAATTCTTTTCTTATTTCCGTTTGATTATTATAATCGCTTAATAAACTTCGTACAGTTTTGTAAATAGTACTCTCCAGATTATCGCCTTCGCACTTTGCATGAAATTCATCAATATTCATCACAGCAAACACTGCTTCGCTTCCATCGCTCAGCAATGCTTTTACTTCCAGCAAATGTTCTCTTGTACTGCCATACACTACAGAATTACTGCCGCAACTGTTGTTGCCTACCATGCCCCCGATCATCGCCCTGTTGGCAGTGGATGTTTCCGGGCCGAAAAATAAACCATGTGGTTTTAAAAACATGTTGAGTTCATCCCTGATAACGCCTGGCTGTACCCTCACCCATTTTTCTTCTTTGTTTAGCTCGAGTATTTGCGTAAAATTTTTACTTACATCCACCACAATGCCATTGCCCACCACCTGCCCTGCCAGCGAAGTACCGGCAGTACGTGGTATCAATGATGTATTGTTACTATGTGCAAAAGAGATAAGCTTCTTTATATCTTCCACCGACTTAGGAATTGCCACTGCCAGCGGCATTTCCTGGTAAGCAGATGCATCGGTTGCATAGAGCAGCCGCATGGTATAGTCTAAATATAATTCTCCTTGTAAAGCAGTTGTAAGCTGTTGCAGCTTTTCGTTCATGGTGGGTTGACGCCTTTTGGGGCGTAAAATTAGTTGATTTGAGGTAGAAAATGGTTGCAGGTTCAACACTACCTATAGATTATACATAGTAGCGAATTACATGAATGGGCACAAGTATTATAAAGGTTATAAAGACAAAAAAAGGGATAGAAACAAATCTATCCCCCTAATCATTCTTTCCTGGTATCAGGCAAGAACGGTTATGATTGTAATAAAACAAATCAAATGCCATCGTTAATACCAGTGCGTTATAGAAATTTGTGGCTTAGGAATTACACAAGCCGGGAATATCTTGATGAAATGCGTCTACAATATTACCCTGAGCTTTACCTAATAAATTTTTTCCTTCCACAACACACCAGGCTTACAACTGATAGCAGTAATAAAATTATTATACTCTTCGGCATTTCGTCCTGTTTCTGTTGGCGTTGTTTTAAAAATAAGCCTGTCGTGAACCCTTTTATAAAGAGCATGAAACATGTTCTTTTTCTCCGCAGTATAATCATTGCTGTAGCCATTATCTATCTCTAAATATTGCCGGGTAATGTACAGCAACAGGTCCGATAATTGTATCATCGTATTTTTTTCTGCATTTACAGGGTAGCTGAATTCTGCAATACTTTTTACCCTTTTACTAACAGGGGCAACAAACCGCCTGTAGTTGGTAACTGCCGCTACCTGCTGTTGCAGTGATTGCTTTTCTTCTATGATAAGCATGGCCCTTGCAGTTTTGCCCAGTTTTGCTGTTGTATATTTTTCGTAAGCAGTAATTAAGTGATTGTAGGCAATAAGGTATGCTGTCTTAAGGTCAAAATGCAAATGACCCTGTATCTTGCTGGTGTCATAATTATCAAGTTTCTTTTTATCAATGGCAAAGTAATAGAAGTTGTGCCGCCTTATACTCACCAGGTTCACAAGGTCGTTTATAAGCTCCTGTCGTCTTTCAGCAGTATGATTGAGAAAATCACCTCTTCCATTGGGAGAAAAAAGATCTTCTACATGCAACACAAAATTTTCCGGTGTATTTCCATCAAAATAATTATTTATAAGCGCCTGGTAGCTACCGTGCGTTTTATCCCAACCTTCGCCTTTTAAAATAATACCGCCTGAAATAAATATTGGTTGTTCCCCTTCTCCAAGGTCGTGGCCATTGCTGCCGGCTTCGTCAATGTAAAAAAAGTGCATAGGATTATTGCTTTTTGCTGCTGCTAATACAATTTGTATTTAACACACAGTGCTGGTTTTAAATAAATTGGAACCAATAAGGTGATATCCCTCACATAAAGTAAAGTTGTCTACAGGTTTAAGCTGCCTTTAATTGAGTGGGATAAACAGAGAGAGAGAGCAAATAGCGTGAAAACAATTAAGGCAATGCTAATATCAATATCTTTTAAATTACAAACAAATTTATTTTATATAAAATAGTATTTTCCGAAGGGAGATAATGCAAAAAGGTGATAAATATCGCAAATTGGCATTGGTATAGAAAACCCTACACATAAACGATACACCTGAAAGAAGTAACAAATATTATCACAACTTTGTGATCTCATGTATCTCCACATTCTTTTTACCTTCTGCAGCTGCTGTACGGGTAAACAGCACTTTTTTCATCCAGCCGGTTACAAGATCAACCTCAAAAGCATATTTATCACTGATGTCCAGGTCAGGAAGTTTTTCCAGCGGAGGGTTGCTGGTTTTGTCAAGGAAGGCACCTACTTCTTTTGCAGCTTTTTCTGCATCCAACACCTGGTCAAGATTGATGGTGCAGGTTTTATTCAGTTTATCAAGCTGAACCATTTCAATAGTGAGGATTGCAGGGAAAGGGTTGCCGCCTAAAACATTTGGCAACTGTGTTTCAGCAGTTAGCTTTTCATGCAGCTTATATTCACCTCCATACAAATTATGCACCAGTTGAACATCTTTCATTATTAGCTCCTCAATGCTTTCTCTTGAAGTAAATACAGTTTTAACCTGCTCTATCATTGCCCTCTCTTTTTGCGGATACATTTTTAAGAAATCATCCAATGATGTATTAACTGCCTTCTGTACTTCTTTATAATTAACCAGTGCTTTAAATGATCCATCCTGCTCTGTAAGGTATTTGAATGTGATGCCTTCTACCAGTTTTGTCAGCTTCTCAATTAATGGGTCGCTATTATTATAACCGGGAAGGTTTATCTTACTGTATTTCCAGTGTAATGTATAAGTGCTGTCAGTTGCATCTGCCACCATAATATCAATATCAGATTCAGAAGTACCGCCAGAAATCTTCTTTCCATTACCATACTTCTCCTTTGTCATCTTTAGTGAATACTTTGCCTTATCGCCTTTGTTCCAGTATGCCAGCACTGTGGCCGTAGTGTCTGTAATTACATTTTGTGCAATGCATTGAGTGGAGAGTAAAATTGTAACGGCTAAAGAAGGAATAATTTTCATGATCGTTGTTGTTTAAAGTGGCAATAAAGGTAAGATAACGGGTTACAATTGCAAAGCTTGGTACATGGCACCATCCATACATTTCCTCAGCAGCAATAAAAATCTTCCTGTACTTTTGGCACATGCGTAAAATGCTCAATATACTGGCCAGCAGTATGCGGCTCACCATCCAGGAGCTAAAAATGAACAAACTCCGTACAGCATTGAGCCTTACCGGTGTGGCATTTGGCATCTTCTGCATTATTGGGGTATTGGCCACCGTGGGCAGCCTGGAACGAAACATACAAAACGAGGTAAAATCACTCGGCACCAATACAATTTATATTGACAAATGGGAATATAGCGGCGGCCCTGATAAACCTATGTGGAAGTACAGGGCAAGGCCGGCAATGAAATATGCAGAAGTGGATATGATAAAGCAGCGAAGTTCACTGGCAGAAGATGTAACTTTTTTAATGAGAGCAGGCGCCAACATCGGCTACAAAGATGATGTGATACAGGATGCTTCGGCCTATGGGATTGTGGAAGCACAAATTTCAATTCAACCACTAACGTTTGAGGCTGGCCGCTACATTTCATCCACAGAATTTTACAGCGGCAGCCCCGTTGGCCTTATCGGATTTGACAACGCAGAGAAACTTTACGGCAGTGCAACAAGGGCGCTGGGCAAAGATTTCGAAATAAAAGGAAAAAGGGTAACCATTGTAGGTGTGATAAAAAAGGAAGGGAAAAATTTTGTGGGGTGGGATTATGATAATTGTGTGATGCTGCCATACAAATTCTGCAAACAACTGGTAGATGAAGAAAGCAGCAACCCGGTAATTATTGTAAAAGGAAAAGACAAAGTAACATCAGAAGCATTGACAAGTGAACTGGAAGGGATCATGCGCCAGGTACGCAGGCTGCCACCCATGCAGGAAAATAATTTTTCACTCAACAGTGTGGAAGCATTCAGCAAAGCAATCGGTCAATTGTTTGGAACTATAAATGTTGTTGGCGGCGTTATCGGCATCATCAGTTTGATCGTTGGTATGTTTGGCATTGCCAATATTATGTTTGTAACAGTTAAGGAAAGAACCAGTGTGATCGGTTTAAAGAAAGCCA
>JAZKGV010000047.1:0-5554 GCA_040385725.1 Bacteroidota bacterium
ATGATACCTGCGATACCTTACTCCAGGCTCCATTGTACAATTCAATATAATTACTGTTGGCCCTCCATATTGAAGTGCCTTGTGGCATCTGGGCTTCCTTGTTGATGATGCCGCTGTAATAGCCAAAAGTGCCATCACCATTCAGCTTGTAATAGTAATTTGTTTTGTTTATCTCGTTGTAATTTCTCCAGGTGCCTATCAATGTTGTATCAATATTGCCATTTATTTTACAGGCAATAGAAGGGTTAAAGGCTTTGTCCACGCTGTCGAATTTAATAAAGCCACTGCCTTTTACATAGTAATAATTAGCTATTAAAGAATTGTCGGCAAAATGAACGATCAGTGCATCATCATAGTATGTTTTGCTATGCATAATACCAACCCCTTTACTGATGATAGTTTTGTTAATGGTAAGGGAGCCAAAAGTATCAATCCAGTTTGTGCCCACGGGCTCGTTTGCCTTAAAGATTATTTGTGAAAAAACGTTGCCTTTTGAAATTGTTTTGCTGTAAAGGGTACCATTTTTACAAAAGTAATATGAATTCCTTTTTTTACTTCCTTTATAAACATTCCCGTCAAACACTACAGATGTATCATCATAGCATGACTTATAATAATGACAATCTATACAGTCTTCTTTTTTTGTTTCTGTTGTTTTAGATACTGTTTGTGTAGTGGTTGTTTTTAGCTGCAGGTCTATACGGTTATCATCAATGGAAATGATCTTAAAATTTTGCTTGCTGCTTTGTGGCAGTTCATCCCATAATTCGGTGGCAGTACCCTGGTACGATAAAGTGATCTTAGCTACATCGCCTGTAAAAGCAGGGCTGGATTGTTTTACTTTCATATTGCCCTTTATTGATTTACGAAGGTCATCAAAGGCAGGGTTGTCATACTCAATTCCTTTAACGGAAATAGTAATAGATTTGTCACTATTCTTTGTGCTTTGGCTTTTGGGCTGTGCTGTTACGTTATATACTGCAGGTATTGTGCCCAGCAAAAAAAGGAGTAAGGCTTTTTTCATTGATGATGTTTATTTCGTTTGCGTAGTTTTCTTACGGTAACATCATTTGCCTGTTTACTTACTTAGTAAGGCAGATAAAACAACAGCCTGTAATGTAAATATTTTTAAGATGCTTTTGCAACCTTTACTGGAAAATAGCGGTGGTCAAGTGAAAAATATCCGCCGCCTTCCACTAAAAAGAAGAACAGGAATAGCAGCATGATGATGGAAAAAGGCAGATCAGTACCGCCGGAAAAAAATCCCTCTTTCATATTCACAAAGAAAATTGCGCCCAGCAAAATAGGAATGTGTAGTAAGCAAACAAACCTTGTAAAAAGCCCTGCAATTATCAATGCGCCACCCAACAAGTGGATGTATGGAAT
Organism: Bacteroidota bacterium; assembly: GCA_040385725.1. Classification (GTDB taxonomy): domain Bacteria; phylum Bacteroidota; class Bacteroidia; order Chitinophagales; family Chitinophagaceae; genus Ferruginibacter. The sequence goes on from JAZKGV010000047.1 coordinate 1,387, forward strand.
AATAGTACTTAGCCAGGAAACTTTACTGAGAAAAAGCGACCCTGCAAAGATCTGGTCGAGTAAAATACTGTTGTAGATAAATTGTATGCCTTTGATAAAAAGGCAGAGGCCGAGCCCGGCCCGGAGCACCACCAGCCATTTGGGGTTATGCCTGGCACTCCATGCTTCTATTTGATGTACAGCATCCATAAAGAATAAATTTAGGAGTGATGAAATAAAGAACTCCTATAAAGCTAAAAAGAATAAATGGTAAATCAAATAGGTGAGGAGGGTTTTAAGGGGAGGCAAACGAAAGGCTAAAACAGAATAGTGTTATTCACTTTTTTTAAAAGTAAAAAATTTAGTGCGGCTTTGCGTATTGTTTTGCACTGTGCTTGCCGCAAATCAATTCACTTTAAGATATGTATCAAACCATTTTATAAATTCTTTTCTGTCATCGGCCATATTTTTCCAGCCGTGCCCGGCATCGGGTTTTATTTTTAAAACAACCGGCACTTTTGCTACAAGCATTTTTTCCTTAATCAATTCTGATTGCTGAAGCGGCACAACTATGTCTTTGTCCCCATGTATAATATAGATAGGAGCATCATCTGCAGTAACTGATTCGGCAGGTGATATGGATTTTGCTATGGCAAGTATCTTTGCGCTGTCGTCAATCAGGGTATAAATCATTTTTGCAGAGTCGAATTTTTTAAATTCAAACGCCCCTAATACACCCTGCAGTTGTAATAATGCTTTTTGTTTTACAGGGTTAAACTTCAATTTCCCCCAATTTAAAAAATCGGTAGGCGGGGCGAAAACTGCTGCTGCCTGAACTTTAGAAGATACTTTTTCAACAGGATCTTTGGCATTGGGGTTAGCAATATCATCAGAAGTAGCTGCTACTAATGCTAAATGGCCTCCCGAGGAAGTGCCGGTGATACCAATATTGTTTGCGTCAATACCATTGGCTGCTGCATTATACCTTACAAATTGTATGGCTCTTTTTATATCTGTTATTGCCACTGTTATATCAAATGCCGGGGCAGAACTATGCATAGTAAGAAATACAGTATAGCCGGCAGCAAGAAAAGGCTTTGCACCATCAAGTGACCTTGAATACGAATTATAATTTGAAACCCAGTTGCCGCTTACTATACTTACAATACCTTTTCCATTTGATTTCCCAGGTTTTACAATTACCATAGTTAACGCCAAACCATGCTTATGCCCGTAAATAATTTCCTGTTGTGTATAAGCGGTGCTGTCCTGGGTAAAAGCAATTAGAGGCAATAATAATGTAAGAAGCAGGGTAAAAAGTAAGTATCTCATAAATTTTTTGTTAGCTGAATAAATTTGTTTGTTCAGGAACAGCAATAACTGATTTTGTGAAAATATCACCTGCCTTTCTTCGCTACTACAATCAATCTCGGCGATTTTTTTACATCATAATTTCCAAAGTTGTAATCGCCGTATACTTCCTGTATCTGCAGGCCCTGGTAAGCAAACATTTCTGTAAAATCACCCAGGGAAAACTTAGCTACTTTTTCTGTGTAGATCAATGGCTCGTTAAGTGCTTCATCTTCCACCTGTATCTTTTTATAAAAGTGTGTTTCATCAAACCATTTGGTGATGTAATAATTTACGCCATCAATCTCTTTATCAAACCGGTGTACCAAATGGTCTTCGGAGTAATGCACATTCAGGTAATCGAGTACAAAAGTGCCATTGGGTTTTATTGCCTGTGCAATAGTGCGTATGGCATTGTCGTGTTCACGGCGTGTTTTAAAATATCCAAAACTGGTGAAGAAGTTAAAGGCATAATCAAAATAATTGATCATGAATGGCAGGCGCATATCATGCAAATAAAAATGAAGGTTGTCCGCTTCATGTTGCAGGGCTTCTTTAATACTGTCTTCACTAAGATCAATGCCGGTAACATCAAAACCTTTTTCTGCCAGGTGAATAGAGTGTCGCCCTTTGCCACAGGCAACATCCAGCATGGAAGCCCTGGGCGCAGGTTGTAAATGTGCGATCAGCTTATCAATAAAAGCAGCTGCTTCTTTTTCATCCCTGTTAAAATACAACTGGTGATAATAAGGTGAGTTGAACCAGTCTTTAAACCAGGGATGATTTTCCATAATATAAATATTTATAGAAAGGTTTTAATAGAGAGAATTAGCAAGCCATATACTAATGTTGTTGCAAAAATCCCTTTGGCTGTTTTGTCTTTGTGGCTATTAATGTACATAGTAAATAAAAATGCATTCAGCAGCAACGAAAGGCTCAGCGCCACCGTTAGTGTTTTATATCCGGGTTCCAGTATCATAAACTGAAGCGTTTCTTTCAGAGTAAAAGCGGTGAACTTGCTGAGCTTAAAAATCAGTATGCCCAACAATGGTGCTATGAGGCCCATTATCATCCCCATCAAAAAATTATCTTTTTTCCAAAACATTATATTTTCCAGTTTTTTTCCAGTTGAGATTTTAGTTTATAATTCGTCAGGTCAAATTGCACCGGCACCACACTCACATAATTATTCTTCAGTGCCCACACATCAGTGTCTTTTCCTTTATCAAAATTTAAAAACTCACCGGTGAGCCAATAATATTTTTTGCCGTGTGGGTCTTTGCGTTCTTCAAAATCTTCTTCATATTTAGCATAAGCTTGCCGGCAAACTTTAACGCCCTTTATCAGGTCTAATGGTACTGAAGGTATGTTTACATTCAACAGCAGGTGTTTGTCTAATTTTTTTTGCAGCAGCAAACTGCTTACGATCTTTTTTACATAATGCCTGGCAGCAGCAAAATCTGCTTCGTAACTGTAATCAAGTAAAGAAAAACCAATGCTTGGTATGCTTTCAATGCTGGCTTCCATTGCCGCACTCATGGTGCCACTATATATTACATTGATGGAATGATTGGCGCCGTGGTTGATACCGCTCAAACACAAATCTGGTTTGCCATGCAGAATTTTATCAACTGCCAGCTTAACACAATCAACCGGTGTACCACTGGTTTGCCATGCTTCAATATCTCCAAACATATCCATCTTGGTCATGCGTAATGGATGGCCGATGGTGATGGCATGTCCCATACCACTTTGAGCTTTATCAGGCGCCACCACCACTATTTTACCAAGGTCTTTTACAGCTTCCACCAGGTTGCGTATGCCGGGTGCAGTAATTCCGTCATCATTAGTAATTAAAATAACGGGTAGTTTTTTTGCTTTAGCCATTTGGATTGAATGATTGTGATTAATTTTTTATAGGGATTGATTATGATTGAATGATTCGTATGATTACTTATTTGCCAATTTTCGTATTTGCTACCTTGGTTCCTTGTAAATTAAGACCAACGAAACCAGGGTCGCTGTATGGCTTCCCTGAAAGGCCAGGGGATAGAAGCAAGAATAAGTACAAAGGCAATTCCAAAAAATATGAGCATCCGTTTGTGTTTGGCTGCATCCGTATCAGCTTTTTTAACAGCCACCCTGCCCACATGTACCAGTATCCAGGCCAGCAGCATCATGGCCGCATGTTCCATACTGAAAAAGCGAAGGTTGGCGTCTGATTTTATTTGAGAAAAAATTTTGAGGTTGCCAAACCATGGCCCGGTAAAATATAACAGCAGGCCCAACAGCAATTGTATATCACAACTTATCATAAACAATAAATTGCTTTTGTTATCGCTTTCGGTAAACACTCTTTTTTTTATGATACCGGTGAACGCATTTAATATAGTAAGCAATCCAAAAAGCATTACCGCCCAGCGAAGAAGGTTGTGAAGTACTTTGATAACTTCCATATAATTGAATTTTTACAAAAGTAAGGGAAGGGTAACAATAGGCAATAGGCAAGTTGGCAACAGGCAATTGGCAAAGGGAAAGAAGTTAAATGTGTAAGCAATCATACCAATCAGGCAATAATCATCAAAAAAAATCTTCATAAAAAATAATCTCAATAAATTTTGTTTGAACTAAAATGTTTAGTATATTTGTGCTAATCAAATTAGTTGCACTATGTCACAAGCAGGACAAAACCTCAAATATCTCCGCAAGCTAAGGGGATGGACACAGGAAGAATTTGCCAACAAACTCGGCATCAAGCGTTCGCTTATCGGTGCATACGAAGAGGAGAGGGCAGACCCAAGGCTGGATGTAATGGAGATCATGTGCCAGATGTTTAAAG
>JAZKGV010000048.1:0-7705 GCA_040385725.1 Bacteroidota bacterium
GTATAATTATTTTTTAAAAAATAACCTACCAGTTAATGAATGCCCTTACAACAGTAACGATGCATTAGAAAGCAATGAAGATATGGAGCGGCTGTACGAAATGCTTTCCTCCGTATCAGACAAAAATGGCAATCCGGCTTTATTAACGGCCAATAATATTGTAGCCAATCCTGATTTTGAAAAAATAAAAGACGCTGGTTACCTGCAGTATTACTATGAACCATTTACAGAAACATACAAACGTTATCCAAATCATGATAGAGTAATGCAACTGTATGAAGAAGGCATTGCAAAAAAAATGCTGGTGCCCCAGTTTCATGGCAGGGAACATGTGAATGTGGCAAGATGGTTAAAAGCATTGCAGGCAAATGATAAAGCTGCACACCTGGCATTTGAGCAAAACATGTTCAGCGTACATGCAGAACGCAACCCTAAAGTAGTGAACGAGTGGATGGATGCACTGGATGCAGATTCAGAAGAAGAATTAAAAACAAAGCCGGGTATTGTTGAAGATGGATTACAATTATTCCGGAAGATATGGGGCTTTAACTCTGCATCATTTATCGCCCCTTGTTATATTTGGGATGCAACACTTGAACCTGCACTTGCCACTAACGGCGTACAATACCTGCAGGGAATGGTAATACAGTTGGAACCTGTTACCGAACCTGGTTACCAGTACAAAAGAAAATACCATTTCCAGGGGCAGCAAAATAAATTGGGACAACACTACCTGGTACGAAATGCTTTTTTTGAGCCGTCCACTAATCCAAACTTTGACTGGATGAGTGATTGCCTGCACAGGATAGAAGTGGCTTTCCGTTGGAAAAAACCAGCCATCATCAGTACACACCGGCTTAATTTTATGGGTAGCCTGCGGCCTGAAAACAGGGATAATAACCTGGCGTTGTTTTCAAAATTGTTACAACAAATTACACAGCGCTGGCCAGAGGTGGAATTCATGTCATCTGCACAGCTAGGTGATTTAATCAGTAAAAAAAATGAAGGCAGGCTTATCACTAAGTAATACATATAAAATTGCCATTACAGACATTGTTGTTTTAACGGCAGTATATTTTATACCGGCATTTGTTCATGCTACACAATTTCCATTGTATTATTTTGAACCCATGCGGTTGTTGCTGTTTGCAGCTTTATTGATAAGCAAAAATAATATCAATGCATGCTTTTTAGCGGTAACATTGCCATTGGTTTCTACTATTTTACCGCCGCATCATCCACCGTTTTACAAAGCCGTTATTATGTCGGTTGAACTATTGGTGAATGTGGGCTGTTTTGTATGGGCAGTTAATAAGATAAAATGGCCACCGTTTATTTTATTTTTTATCAGCACTGTTATCAGTAAAATTCTTTACTACGGCCTTAAATTTATTTTTATTAAAATGAGTTTGATTGAAGGCAATCTTATTACCACCGATCTGTTTACACAGTTGATAACACTTAGTGCATTGTCTATACTGTTTGCCATTTTTTACAGAAGAAAGAATTTAAAAGTATAATGCCAAACGTTTCAAAAGCTTTTGTAAACATAGCCACGCTGTTTGATGATGAAACCAAACGGACAGTAGAAAGGTTGCAGGAATTATACAAGGATCACGACAGGCTGCTTTCTATTGCAGCACAGCTTTCTGAAGGTGTGTTGGAAGAAAATTTATTAAAAGGGAAAAGGGTATTGCTTAAACCCAATTGGGTAAAGCAGTTTTTTAATCCGCATGATGATGTATGCCTTTGTACACACGATGGCTTTTTGCTGGCAGTGCTTGAACTGGTGCTGATGAAAAAGCCTGCATCAGTTGTAATTGGCGATGCACCTATACAAGGCTGTTACTGGGACAGGCTTATTACAATGGAGTTAGTAAGTAAAGTAGAATCGCTTTCATTAAAATACAATATCCCTGTTTCTATAAAAGATTTTCGCCGGGTGGTATTTGACCCTGTGAATAATAAACTGGAGATGGAACGTAACCCGATGAGTGAGTATGTAATATTTGATGTAGGCAGAAGGAGTTACCTGGAACCAATCACATTTCCTGAAAAAAATTTATTCCGTGTAGCACAGTATGATCCCGATAAATTTACTGACACACATAAGCCCGGCATGCATAAATACTGCATTGCAAGAGAATTGTTTCATGCAGATGTGGTAATATCATTACCCAAAATAAAAACACACCAAAAGGCAGGCATAACCTGTGCATTAAAAAATATTGTAGGGCTCAATGGCGATAAGGATTTTTTACCACATCATCGTATTGGGGGTACTAAAATGGGTGGAGACAGTTATCCAGGTAAAAATAAACTCCGGTATTGGGCAGAGCTGGCGTTGGATAATGCCAACAGGAAATTGGGTAAACCAGGCTACTGGTTCTGGTCAAGAGTTTCAGCAGTTTTATGGGGTTTATCATTTCCTAAAAAAGAACACCAGTTAAATGCTGCATGGTTTGGTAACGATACTACCTGGCGCATGGTGATGGACCTTAACCTGATTGTAAATTTTGGAAGAGAAGATGGTACATTGAGTGATGAACCGCAGCGGTTTTTATATAGTTTTTGTGATGGTATAGTAGGTGGCCAGGGCGATGGGCCTTTGTGGCCTGATCCATTAAACCTGGGAGTGATAAGTTTTACAGACGACTCTGCGGCAAATGATATTTGTATGGCTCAACTCATGAGCCTTAATGTGGTGAAGATACCTTTGCTGATGGCGGCAAAAGCGTTTATGCCGGGGCGTAATGTAGAAATAAAATTAAACGGCAAGCTGATCAAGCAGGAAGAACTGCAACAGTATGCGGTAAAAGCAATCCCTTCACCGGGATGGCAGGAGCAATAGGATACTGTAACTGTAAAAATTATTGTTACAGTATTTGTGATGCAACTCGTTCTTTGTTTTAGTAAAAAGAAGTGAGATAGGTGATTAAATAAAAAATATATTTGTCGCTATTAACAGTAGCAATAAATTTATAAAAACCATCCTTTAGAAAACAATGTGCGGAATATCTGGTTATTATTACAGGTCGGGTAAGCGTATTACTGATACAGCTACTGTAATTAAAATGCTGAATTGCCAGCGCCATCGTGGCCCTGATGATTCAGGCATCCGTGCTATTTCCTTAAAAGATAAAGCCAGCAGGGAATACACACATCTTCAGCCCCAAAATGTACAAGGCAATTTTGAAGGTATGCTGGGCTTTAACCGCCTCAGCATTCTTGATCTTTCTAAAAATGGCCACCAGCCCATGTGCAGCGATGATGAACAGGTGATGCTGTTGATGAATGGTGAAATTTACAACGCATTTGATTTTACAGATGAATTAAAAGCGGATGGTTTTAAATTCAGGAGCAGTAGTGATACAGAAGTAGTATTATATCTCTACTTAAAATACGGCTTTGAAGCAATGATAAAAAAACTCAATGGTATGTTTGCCATTGTGGTTACCGATTTAAGAGAAGGGAAAATATTTATTGCAAGAGACAGGTTTGGGATAAAGCCAATGTACCTTTTTGAAACACATGAACTGCTTGCCTTTTCTTCAGAGATAAAAAGTTTTTTTCCGCTGGAAGAGTTTTCTCCACAATTGAATGCAGACTTGTTGGATGAATATCTTTTCTTCCGAAACACACTCAATAAAAGTTTATTTAAAGGAGTAGAGTTATTAGAACCTGGCACATACCGCACCTGGAGTTTATATGCCCCACCTTTTACCACAAGGTTTTTTGATATAGAAGATTATCATCGTACAGAAAGTAATGCCACGCTGGAGGAAAGTATGACGCTTATTAAAGCAAATATGCGCCAGAGCGTAAAAAGCCAGTTAATAAGCGATGTGAAATTAGGTTGCCAGCTATCTGGCGGTGTTGATTCATCTTTGGTAACATGGTTTGCAAGGGATATAAAAAAGGATGGGTTGTTTGAAACGGTGTCCATCATATTTGATGATGACAAGATGAGTGAGGAAAAGTATATGGATAAGGTTACAAAACAATTATCGCTTACTGCCCATAAATTTTTGCTGGATGCATCTTACTATGTAAACTGTTTTGAAAAAGCCACCTGGCATTTTGAGGGGCCTATCAATCATCCTAATACCATCGGTATTTATTTATTGAGTGAGCAGGCAAAAAATTATGTAACGGTTTTATTAAGTGGCGAAGGTGCGGATGAAGTATTTGGTGGCTACGACCGGTTTACTAATGTAAATTACCCCTGGCATTTACGTCCGTTTTTATCAGGCATCAAGAAAAATAAGGACACAGCGCTTAATTTTATTTCCTCTTACTTATCAGAAGAAAAACGGGTTATCACCGGGTACAATCCATTAACATTGAGCCTTGCAAAAAAACTGAAAACTGGTTTTGATTATGATAAAGCGGCTGCTTCAAGAAACCAGGTATTCTCATCATTAACAGGTACTTTATTCGACAGGCAGGTGAAGTATGAAATAAAAACCTATCTGCCCGATTTGTTGATACGGCAGGATAAAATGTCGATGGCGCATTCAATAGAAAACAGGGTGCCGTTTTTAGATAATGATTTAGTACAACAATCTTTTTCTATACCGCAGCAGCATTTATTGCCAAACCAGGGCAGGGAAAAAAACACCAAGTATGCCTTAAAAAAATTAACGGGTAGTTTGTTTGGTGATGATTTTGCCTTCCGGCAAAAGCAAGGCTTTGGTATTCCGCTGCGTAATTTTTTCCGTGATAAAATTTTTTATCAATATTTATCTGATGAAATTATTCCGGGCATAAAACAGCGGCAGATATTTAATGGCCAGCTATCACAACAATGGCTTGATAACCTCGATAATATTTCTGTGCATGAACTGGAGGCACTCTGGATAATGATATCCTTTGAAGCCTGGATGAAAAAATTTTCTATCAACTGATGCTTGCAATCCATCCTGCTAAACTTTCTTTCAGCGAACGGTGGATAACCTACTGTGATGAAAAGAATATTGCATACAAATTAGTAAACTGTTATGCTAATGATATTATTCACCAGCTTAGCGGTTGTAATGCATTGCTGTGGCACCATCACCAGGGAAACCCAAAGGATATAGTATTTGCAAAACAGTTATTGTTTGCAATAGAGCAAGCCGGTATGAAAGTGTTTCCTGATTTTAATACCAACTGGCATTTTGATGATAAGCTGGGTCAAAAATACTTGTTTGAAAAAGCTGGTGTGGAAGCTGCTGAAGCATTTGTGTTTTATACAAAAAAAGATGCACTGGAATGGATTGAGCAAACAACCTTTCCAAAAGTATTTAAACTGCGTGGTGGTGCCGGTTCATCTAATGTAAAACTGGCAAGAGATAAAGCAGCGGCGATAAGTTTGGTAAACAAAGCATTTGGCAGCGGCTTTAGCCAATACCAGGCATTTGATAATTTAAAAGAACGTTTTAGAAAATACAGGAAAGGAAAAACCACTGCAAAAGATGTATTGAAAGGAGTGGTACGTTTAGCAAAGCCGCCAGCTTATGCAAAAGTTGGTGGTAAAGAAATTGGCTATATCTATTTTCAACAATTTATTCCGGGCAACGACCATGATATAAGAGTAGTAGTGATTGGCGATAAAGCTTATGCTATTAAAAGAATGGTGAGGGAAAATGATTTCAGGGCTTCAGGCGGCGGCGTGATACTGTATGATAAATCATTGTTTGACGAATCGCTCATACAATTATCATTTGAAGTAAATGACAAATTGAAAAGCCAATGCCTTGCGCTGGATTTTGTTTTTGATAATGGTAAGCCGTTAGTGGTGGAAATAAGTTTTGGTTTTCAAATGGCCGGCTACGACCCTTGCCCCGGCTACTGGACAAAAGATATGCAATGGCATGAAGGGAAATTTAATCCTTATGGATGGATGATCGAAGATGTTTTGAAAAGTGTAGCACAATGATATTTACTAACTGAAATTATTATGAGTCTTCAAAAAAAATACTGGAACATACGACGCAAATTGTTAAAAACTTTTGTACCAGAGTTTATCTGGCCAAAGGAATCTACTATTGATGGCGTACAATTTAAAATTAGAAATACGCCTTATTCTTATGGAACCAAGAGAGCATTAAAAAGTGGTAACTATGAAATGAGTGAAAGGAAATTATTGCAGGGGCAAATAAAATCCGGCGATAAAATAATTGAAATGGGCGGCTCTGTTGGAGTGTTGACTGCAATATTGGGACATCATGCAGGCAGCAATGGTTTTGTTGCATCGGTGGAAGCATCAGATACAATTACCTCTTACTCCAAAACATGGCTGGAAGCAAGGGGAAATATAAAAGTGCTTACCGGTTTTGGCTTTCCTGTTTTTTCAGTCAATAAAAAAATTAAGGTCAATAGTTTTAACCAGGAAGGTGGTTCACTGGGCGGCAGGGTTTCTTTTGATGTGAGCGAAGAGAATAACGAAACGGCAGAAGGCATGTATGATATTGAAACCATCATGCAGCAATGCAATATGATGCCAACGATGCTGGTAATTGATGTGGAAGGAACGGAAAAAATTATTATTACAGACAAACCAAACTATCCTGCTTCTATAAGGGTGATATTGATGGAAATGCATACCTATATGTATGGTGAAGATGCAAGAAAGCAGATCATTCAGCGGATAGTGGATGAAGGGTTTAAAGTGATGGGTGATGAAAACGACGTGTACTTATTTGAAAGGGCCGGATAAATTATAAAACTGCTTACCATACTTCCCCGCTACATCCAAAACTATCTTTCGCTGCTTTTTGTATTCCTCTTTAAATGAAGATTTGTTTAACTAACGCCACACTCCACTGCGGAGGCGCAGAAAGAGCTATATCTGAGCTGGCCAATTACCTTGCTGCAAACGGGCATGATGTAACTATCTTCCTGTTGTTTAAAAAAGAAGTTTTTTACAGCATTGATAAAAGGGTGAAAATTGTTGAGCCTGTTTTTTCAAGAAATAACACTAATAAATATTTGTATGGAATAAAAACGATTGGTTACATCCGCAGGTCAATGAAAACAATAAACCCGGAGGTGATACTCAATTTTATTTTCCCTTCTTTCTTTTTGTTGTGTACAGTTGGGCTGCGTTATCCAATTTATATCTCGATAAGAAATAACCCGGCAAATAAAATAAAGATTGACCCGGTTTGGTTCCGCAGGCTTACATACAAAAAGGCAAAGGGAATTATTGCACAAACAAGCTATGCCGCAAAAGTGATCTACAAACAGGTAAAACACTCCAATATAAAAGTGATACCAAATTATGTGAGGGTTGTAAATAGGAAAAATATCGTTGCTCAAAATATCATTATCACTGTTGGCAGACTGGTGGCAAATAAAGGCCATGAAGATTTACTGGAAATTTTTGCTGCGGTAAAAAATGAGAACTGGCAACTGCTGTTTGCCGGCGACGGGCCTTTAAGAAATTCATTGGAACAAAAAGCAAAAGACCTGGGTATTGAAAGTAAAACGGTGTTTGCAGGGTTTCAACCTGATATTGATGCTGTTTTGCAACAGGCAAAAATTTTTGCTTTCTGTTCTTATTCTGAAGGTTTCCCCAATGCATTGCTTGAAGCCATGGCAACGCCATTGGCCTGTATCAGTTACGATTGCAATGCCGGCCCGGCAGATGTGATCAATGATGGTGCAAATGGCTTTTTAATTCCTGTTGGCAATAAAAAATTATTTGCAGAAAAATTACAGC
>JAZKGV010000049.1:0-4930 GCA_040385725.1 Bacteroidota bacterium
ATAAAAAATTATTTGCAGAAAAATTACAGCAGTTGATAGATGATGAAAGTCTGCGTTCATCTTTTATAAATAATGCAGCCGAAAAAATAAAAGCATTCCATCCTGATAAGTTAGCAAAAACTTACCTGGATTTTATCTCAGTAAAATAAATGGCAGAAAAAAAGAAAAAGCTTTTGTTCTTCAACGTAATTCCGCTCCCTCATTCAATAGATATACATGAGCAACTGGTGCAGGATGGTTATGAAGTTGACTTTTGGTACCTGAAAGACCTCACCACCATGTATCCCTGGCAGTCGTTGGAAAAAAGTATTACTTATCATATTTATAAAGGCAGCATAAAGGATTTTTTTTCTGTGTTAAAAAGTGCCAATCGATCCGGGCTTGTTATCATTACTGGTTGGCATTCTAAAACACATGTGGCACTGGCGTTGTACTGCAAACTGCTTGGTATTAAATATTCTTTTTGGCTTGATGTGCCGGAAACACCAGCGCCAGGTTTTAAAACCAATATCAAGCAATGGTTTATGAACCTTGCCAATGCCTTGTTCATAACAGGAAAAACCGGCATTGATTTTTTTATCAAGCAATACAAAGCATCACCATCAAAGTGTTACGACTTTCCTTATCTGGAAGTAAAATTTGTGAAAGCAGGTATTGAAATGATAAATGATGAAAGAAATAAAGCATTGTTTTATGGCGATAAAATAAAGCTCCTTCTTTCCAACCGTTTTTTAAAACGAAAAGGATACAGCACAGTGTTGTCTGCATTAAAAGAAGTATCTCCTTCTGCACTGTCACAATTTGAAATAACCATACTCGGCACCGGTGTAGAGAGAGATGAATATGAAAATGAATTTACCGCATTGAATGCAGGCATAAAATTTAAAGGCTGGGTGGAGTATGCAGAATATTTAGAGATACTGGCAGCAAATGATGTATTCATCCATGCATCTATACATGAACCTTTTGGCATACCACCAATGGATGCAATGCGGTATGGAAAACTGGTGATTGGTTCCAGGGGCGTAATGTCCTGTGTTGACAGGATTGAGCATGGTGTAAATGGATATTTGTTTGATGTGAATGATGGGAAGGCATTGGCGCTTATCCTTTCTGAAATTGCCGCTGATAAATCACTTATTTATCAAATGGGGAAGCTGGCACATCAAACTTCAAAGGGATATGGATATCGCTACAATCGCACTGCAATTGAAAAATTTATTAAATAAAAAAACTTGAGCCACGTTAAAGATTTTTAAATTGATCTTTCATGCTGTTTAACTCTTCCAGTTTTGCCATATTCCTGCCAATAGTTTTCCTGCTCTATTGGTTTGTGCTAAATAAAAACCTTAGCCGGCAAAATATGTTGCTGCTGTTTGCCAGCTATTTCTTTTATGCCTGTTGGGACTGGCGTTTTCTTTTCCTGCTGATGTTTTCAACCCTGCTTGATTACTACACCGGGTTAAAAATGCAGGATGCTTCAAACGGGAAAAGAAAAAAAATCTGGTTCTGGTTAAGTATTATTATAAATGTTGGTTTTCTTGGCATATTCAAATACTATAATTTTTTTGCAGAATCATTTGCCGAAATGCTTTCGCATACGGGCATCAAAATAGATGTGTGGACCATAAAAGTGATTTTGCCTGTAGGGATTTCATTTTATACTTTTCATGGATTGAGCTATGTAATTGACATTTATAAAAACAGGATAAAGGCAGAAAAGAATTTTGTTGACTATGCAGTGTTTGTTAGTTTCTTTCCGCTGTTGGTGGCCGGGCCGATAGAAAGGGCCACTCACCTGCTGCCCCAAATTAAAAAGGAGCGGCAGTTTGATTATGTAAAAGCTGTTGATGGGTTACGACAAATTTTGTGGGGCTTGTTTAAAAAGGTGGTGATTGCTGATAATTGTGCAGCGCTTGCCAATGATATTTTTAATAATTACACCGATCATAGCGGAAGCACACTGGTGGCAGGCGCTATATTTTTCACTTTCCAGATATATTGTGATTTTTCAGGCTATTCAGATATAGCCTTAGGCACCGCAAGATTATTTGGTATAGAGTTGCTCCGCAATTTTGCCTTTCCATATTTTTCAAGGGATATCGCAGAGTTCTGGAGAAGATGGCATATTTCACTTTCCACTTGGTTCAGGGATTATTTGTACGTGCCATTGGGCGGAAGCCGTGGCGGCACCTGGATGAAAGTAAGGAACACTTTTATTATTTTTTTAGTGAGCGGATTTTGGCATGGAGCTAACTGGACATTTATCGTGTGGGGTTTTTTAAACGCCCTTTATTTTTTACCATTATTACTCTCTAATAAAAACAGGGATAACCTTGATATCATTGCCAAAGGAAAAATTTTCCCATCAGCAAAAGAGTTTGCAGCTGTATTGATTACTTTTTCATTAACAGTATTTGCCTGGATATTCTTCCGGGCAGAATCTGTAAGCCAGGCCTTTGGTTATATCGGGGGCATTTTTACCAGTTCCTTGTTTTCAATGCCACAAGTTTCCTCTTCAGTAGTGTGGGCGTTAATTGCAATATTCCTTGCTATTGAATGGAATGGAAGAGAGCAGCAATATGCCATAGCAAATTTTGCACTACGCTTGCCACGGCCTGTACGCTGGGGTATGTATTATTTTATGGCGCTCGCTATTTATGTATATGCAGGCAAGGGCCAGCAGTTTATCTATTTTCAGTTTTAACAAACAACAGCAGTATATATGACCATAAAGAAATTTTTGAAAAAAATTATACTTTTTGTACTGCCGCCGTTTTTGATCATTGCCATTACAGAAGCATTTTTTTTACCCCCTAATTTTTTTACATACCGTACATGGGAAGCGATCATTTATAAAAACCCAATCCCACATCTGGGTGGTTTCTATCCAAACATGCACACAACAATGGACGAGCAGGGCGACCTTGCTTTTCGTACAAAATATGCTATTGTAAAAAAAGATGTTAAGTGGGATATAGATAAACTTGGATTTAGAAATGATGAGTTTGTGGAAGATCCTGATGTGCTGCTGATCGGCGATTCATTCACAGCAGGGATTGCCCTTAGCCAGGATGAAACCATCACCAATAAAACACAGGCACTGCTGAACAAAAAATTACGGGTATATAATATAGCGCCTTCTTCGTTTGGCAATTTTAATTTCCTGTATCAAAACAAGTTTCTTAAAAAGCCAAAACTTATAGTTTATTCTTTGGTGGAAAGAAGCCTTCCATCAATACTTACAATAGAAGAGGAAGCGCATGACAGGAAATTAAAATTGGTAAGAAGTTTAAGCAAGTCATTAGACTTTAAAGGGTTTAATACCTGTGTTGACAGGCTTATATCTTTTAATTCTTTAAGATGGGCTGCGGCAAAAATGGGCGAAACTAATATCGGCCATCAATCTCCTTTTGATACCACATTGTTTTTTATGCAGGGTAAAGAAGTAAAACATTATGCCCTGAAAGATGCAGAAGCAACAGCAAAGAAAATTATTTCGTACAAAAAGTATTGTGATGAAGCCGGCATACAATTTATTTTTATGCCAATGCCCAACAAGGAAACCATTTATTTTGATATGGTGCCTTTTGGTAAGCAGCCACCCTTTTTATTTCAATTAGATTCAATACTGCACAAATCGGGTGTGGAAACAATTAATACATTAAATATTTATAATAGTTTACGCAGCAGCATTCCCATGCTGTACAAACCAGAAGATACACACTGGAATGAAAAGGCCACCACGATTATGGCAGGTGAAATTGTTAAGCAACCTGCCTTACAGAAAATATTGGAGGGCAAATAATTTTTATACTTGAAAGTAGTACAAATCAATACCACCCTCAACACCGGCAGTACAGGCCGCATTGCAGAAGAGATAGGGCAAACATTAATGGCAGCAGGGCATACCAGCTATATTGCACATGGCAGGCCGGGAGGTAAAAGCCAGTCGCAAACAATAAAAATTGGTACATCTTTCGATCAAAAATTGCATGGCCTGCAAACAAGAATTTTCGACACACATGCTTTTGCTTCTGGAACTGCCACCAAAAAATTGATTGATGAGATAATTTGCATCAACCCCGATATCATACACCTGCACAACCTGCATGGTTATTATTTACATGTGGGCGTGCTCTTTGACTTTTTAAAAGAAAAAAAGAAACCAGTTGTATGGACACTGCATGATTGCTGGAGCTTTACCGGGCATTGCTGTTATTTTGATTTTGTAAAATGCGACAAATGGAAAACACATTGTGAGAAATGCCCATTGCAAAAAAAATACCCGGAGAGTTTTGTGTTTGATAATTCTTACAAAAACTTTGATGTAAAAAAAGCACTGTTTAATGGCGTACACAATTTAACATTGGTAACTCCCAGCCATTGGTTAAGTGGATTATTACAACAGTCATTTTTAAAAAACTATCCTGTTTCAGTTATTCATAATGGTATTGACCTTTCCGTATTTAAGCCAATTGCTGAAAAGCAACTAGCCATTAAACAAAAACTAAGTATTGGTAATGGTGCAGTAATATTAGGTGTGGCAAGTGTGTGGGACAGGCGCAAGGGATTAAAAGATTTTATACAACTGAGTGAAAAAATAAACCCTGCAGATAAAATTATTTTGCTGGGGCTTTCTGCAGAACAACAGAAAGGCCTGCCCCCAAACATTATACCAATAGAACGTACAGAGAGCCTTGATGAAATGGTACAGTTGTATAATCTGGCCACCGTATTTGTAAACCCTACCTGGGTTGACAATTTTCCCACTACCAATATTGAATCGCTGGCATGTGGTACTCCTGTTGTTACATACAACACTGGTGGCAGCGTGGAAGCGGTGGATGAAAATACAGGATGGATCGTAGAGAAGGGAGATATAGACGGGATTGTAAATGCTATTGAAACAGCAAAACAAAAAGGAAAA
>JAZKGV010000050.1:0-17040 GCA_040385725.1 Bacteroidota bacterium
CAAAAAGAGAAAATAATTAAGTATGTAATAGTACAGATGCAGCAAAACTGCATGGCAAAGCCACTATTGCCGACCTTGATATCAGTGTATGGAAACACTTTCCCGGTATCGCTTTTTCTGTAACGGGATTTTCATTATCCGATTCTGTTTATAACAAACCTATTATTGCTGCAAAAAGTGTGAGCACTTCCTTTAGTATTTTTAGACTGCTCACTTCTAATAAGAAAGTGAAAAGGATTTTTATTGAAGATGGCAGCTTTCATTTGTTTACGGACTCTGCAGGCTATAGTAATAAATATTTGCTGCAGGTAAAGAGCAAAAATGAAGGAGAGAAAAAAAGCAGCAGCCATGCCGTTGAAATTAATGATATAAGTATTAAAAACTTTGAAGTAATTATAGAAGACCATAAAGCCAACAAGGAAATTTCAATGTTGGTGAATGAATTAGATGCCTCCATTAATGGTGATGGTAAAGTAATGGATATAAAAATGAAGGAAAAGATCACCATGAAAAAAGGGCTGGGCTTTAATCTTACCAATGGTGCCTATCTTGAAAAGCAAACAGTAGAAGCCCGGTGGAAAATACAGATAGATAAGGAAACACAAACATTGTCATTTGGTAAAACAAAAGTGAAAATTAATGATCATCCTTTCACACTCAATGGAAAATTTGTGTTTGATAAGGCTGAACCCAATTTTGCCATTTATCTTGATACAAAGAATTTACCTTATGAAAATGTAAACAAAATAGTTACGGCGGCTATTAAATTAAAAACCGGCCTTGTACAGATGAAAGGTACTGTAGATGCACAAGGTTCCGTGATCGGCTCTTTATTACCAGCACATGAGCCGGCAGTAGATATTAACTGGCAAACTACAAACAATACTTTCATTACACCTGTAATTACTTTTACAGAGTGCAGTTTTAGCGGAAATTTCATGAATAGTGTAAACAAAGATTCGCTGCACCTGGACCCTAATTCAAGGATCAGTTTTTCAACTTTCCAGGGAAATTGGGATGGCGTTAACCTTAGCGGGAAAAATATCTCCATTACCAACCTGCTGGAACCTCAGTTGCGTTTTGTGTTACATTCCGATTGCAAACTGGAAGCGCTGGAAAATAAATTTGCTTTAAAAGACATCAGCTTTAAAGGGGGTGAAGCAAGTCTTGATCTTTTTTATGATGGGCCCCTTACAAAAGACAATTCGATGCTGCAGGACCTTGAAGGAAAACTGTTGATGAGGAACGGTGTGATAGAATATGTGCCACGGAGTTTTACTTTCACTGATTGCAATGGTGATGTTGGATTTTTTAAAGATAGTATCAGCATGAGAAAGTTCAGCTGCAGCTATTTAAAAAACAAACTGAACATTGAAGTGGATGGAAAAAATATCCGCAGGAAGTTTGTAGTGAATGATCTGTCGCAGCAGGCGGTGGTTAATTGTTTTGTCAATTCACCGTATATCAACCTGCAGGATTTTAATCCTTTGTTTGCACCTGTAAAGCAAAGAACAAAAACACTGAAGGCGGCACCCACATTTGCTGCCACCGCAAGAAAGATCGATGAAGTTTTAGTAAACAGTATTATTGCCGTACAGATAAAAGCAGAAGCTGTAAAGCATCAAAAATTAGAAGCAACAAATTTTGAAGCAGATATAAAATTTCATCCCCATCATTGGGAAGTGGCAAGGGTTTCAGTTAACCTGGCTGGTGGCCGTATTGTTACCAATGGAAAAATATTACATGGCGAAAACAGCAAACACACGGCTGATATTTCCACCGTCATCAGTAATGTGGATGTAAAAAAATTGCTGTATGCTTTTGATAATTTCGGGCAGGATGCCATTACAGAAAAAAACCTGCGTGGCAATTTCTCCACCACCGCATCGCTAAAAGCAGGCATCAACAATTTGGGAAGAATGATACCATCCAGTTTATTTGGTACCCTTGATTTTTCATTAAAGAATGGCGCTATAGTAAATTTTCCGCCATTTGAGAACATGAAAAGTTTTGTGTTTAAAAACAGGGATATGAAAAATGTGATGTTTGCTGAACTGAAAAACAGGATGGACATTAAAGGCACGGATATTTTTATTAACCGGATGGAAATTCAAAGCAGTGTGGGCAGGTTATTTGTGGAGGGCAACTATGGATTGAATGGAAAGAATACGGATATGCTGATACAGGTGCCATTGAGTAATTTAAGCAATAAGAGTTTTACCGACGATGAGGCACCAAAAAATAAAGGTACCAAAGCCAAAGTAGGTATGAGCGTATGGATAAGGGCAGAAAATGATGAAACAGGTAAAGTGAAAATGAAACTTACTTTGAGGAAGAAATTGAAGGATAAAAAGATGAATGAAAAAATGGAGAAAAACAAGGTGGCAAAAAAAGAAATCGAAAGCAGGCAAAATATTTTAAAGTAGTTTAGCAGCAAATACCTGTAATGAAAAAATACGCTCTTCCCTTTTTGCTTTTTGCCATTTTGGTTTTTGCTTTTTTGCAAAGCCAGGCACAGTTAAAAAGCCCAGATGAATTTCTGGGCTATCCGCTTGGAAGTAAATTTACACCGCACTATAAGATCGTCAATTACTTTAATTATGTATCTGCTGTTGCAACATCTCAAATGAAATTGCAGCAGTATGGAGAAACCAATGAAGGACGCCCTTTACTGCTGGCCTTCGTTGCTTCGGCAGATAACTTTCCCAAACTGGAAGAGATAAGAAAAAATAATTTACGGCTTACTGGTTTGCTTACCGATAAACCTGCTGATATTAATGCACCAGCCATTGTTTGGCTAAGTTATAATGTGCATGGAAATGAAACCAGCAGCAGCGAAACAGCCATGAAAGTATTGTATGAATTGCTAAACACATCCAATACACAAACAAAAGAATATTTAAAGAATACAGTTGTTATTCTTGATCCATGCCTTAACCCTGATGGCCGCGACCGTTATGTGAACTGGCAGATGCAGATGATCGGACAGGATGCAAACCCAAACCCAAATGCAAGGGAACATAGTGAGCCCTGGCCTGGTGGACGGACCAATCATTACAATTTTGATCTGAACAGGGATTGGGCATGGCAAACACAGGTAGAAACGCAGCAGCGCCTGAAAGTATTTAACGAATGGATGCCGCATATACACAGCGATTATCATGAGCAAGGATATGACAACCCTTATTATTTTGCACCTGCTGCAGAGCCTTACCATGAAGTGATAACGCCTTTTCAAAGAAGTTTCCAGGTGGAGATAGGAAGGAACAACGCAAAATATTTTGATGCCAACGGCTGGCTGTATTTCACCAAAGAAATTTTTGACCTGTTTTATCCTTCGTATGGTGATACCTATCCTTTATACAATGGGAGCATAGGCATGACCTTTGAACAGGCGGGACATGGCCGTAGCAGTACCGCAGTTATAACCCACACCGGCGACACATTAACTTTAAAAGACAGGATTGCCCATCACTATACAACTACCATGGGAACCCTGGAAGTGGTGTCAAAAAATACGGCAAGGTTAGTTGGCGCATTCAAAAAGTTTTTTGATGATGCAAAAACAAATGGGGCAGGAGAATACAAAACTTTTGTAGTAACAGATGTAAGTAACAATAAGATCGAGGCGCTTAAAAAATTGTTGGATGCAAACAATATCCGCTATAGTTATAGTAGTGGTGCTGCAGTAAAAGGCTTTAATTATTTTACGCAGAAGGAAGAAATGTTTACTACTAATAAGAGTTTGGTGATAAGTACTTACCAGCCAAAAGGGGTGCTGGCAAAAGTATTATTTGAGCCAAGATCAAAATTAGTTGATTCACTTACTTATGATATTACAGCATGGTCACTGCCTTATGTGTACGGACTACAGGCTTATGCAGTAAGAGAAAAACTTACTGCAGAAAATAAAGAGATAAGCGGCGCTATACCTTTGCTGTTGCCGGTAAATGTGTATGGTTATTTGATCAGGTATAATTCCTTTGAAGATGCAAAACTGTTGGCTTCTTTGGTAAACGAAGGTGTAAAGATCCGTTATGCTGCAAGGGATTTTACTGTTAACGGAAAAAACTTTTCAAAAGGCACACTCATTGTTTTACGAAAAGGCAATGACGATAAACTTGGAATTTTGCAGCAGGCCGCAAGAAAATTTAATGCCGATATAACTACTATCGAATCTGGCTTTATGGATAGTGGTTTTGATTTCGGCAGTGAAAAGATCCGCTATATTAAAAAGCAAAATGTAGCCCTGGTAACGGGCAAAGGAACTAATGCATCTGCCGCAGGTGAAATATGGCATTTGTTCGATCAGCAATTGAATTACCCGATTACATTAGTTAACGCCGATGATATTAATAATATAAACTGGAAAGATATTGATGTGCTCATTGTACCAGATGGCCGGTATAAGTTTTTAAGTGATAAGGATGCGTCAGCAGATATAAAGAATTGGGTAAAGCAGGGCGGTAAAATAATTGCGATTGAAAATGCAGTAAGCCAGATGGCTGCAGGAGAGTGGGGGAT
Source organism: Bacteroidota bacterium (assembly GCA_040385725.1). Taxonomy (GTDB): domain Bacteria; phylum Bacteroidota; class Bacteroidia; order Chitinophagales; family Chitinophagaceae; genus Ferruginibacter. The sequence continues at coordinate 4,525 of JAZKGV010000050.1, forward strand.
CAAGCTGAAAAAAGCTGATGAAGAAAAAGATAAAAAAGAAGAAAAGAAACCAACATATGCAGACTTAAAACAATTTGCAGAAAGTGAACATGATGGTATAAAAAGTTTTATTGCAGGTGCTGTTTATAAGGTTGACCTGGATTCAACACATCCTATGTCATTTGGTTTGGGCAATAATTATTTTACATTAAAGCAGGATGATAATGTGTATGAATTTTTGAAAGAAGGATGGAATGTGGGTGTGATAAAAAGCAATAATTATGTGGCAGGTTTTGTAGGTAGTAAAATAAAGGATAAGATAAAAGATGCGGTGCTCATCGGGGAACAGCCATCTGGCAGCGGTGACATTATTTACCTTCCCGATAACCCGGTCTTCCGTAGTTTTTGGGAAAGTGGAAAACTATTGCTGGCGAATGCGGTATTTCTTACCGGTCAGTAAAACATTTATACTTTTATAACGTTCAATACTCATTATGAAACAGATTATCAGTTTAATGCTTGCCGTTTTTATTTCCTCCACAGTTACGGCGCAGGAGAAAATTAACCACCGTGACCTGCTTGAATTAAAAAGCAGGATGGAAGGTTTTTTCACCAACGAACTGCAGGCAAAAGCGGATACAAATTATCCTAATGTGCAACTGCATATTGAGCCAATATGGGAAAGAACTGAAGATGGTTACTGGTTGTATGTTGAAGAAGTAATTGCTCCTGCTTTAAAGAAGCCTTATCAGCAAAATATTTATCATTTATACAGGCAGGATGATATTACATTAGTATGTAAAATTTTTGAATTAAAAGAGGCATCACGTTTTGCCGGCGCATATAAGAATACCGACCTGCTGAAATCGGTTACAAAGGACTCTTTGATAGAAAAGAAAGGTTGTGCTGTTTACCTGCATAAAAATGCAGAAGGAAATTTTTTAGGTGCAACGCCTGGTAAAGAATGTTTAAGCAGTAGGTTTGCAGTAAATTATACTACAGACCATCTGACAGTTTACGACAATAAGCTTATAATCTGGTATCGTGGCTGGGATAAAGATGATAAGCCGGTGTGGGGCCACAGGAGTGGTTACCAATTTATCAAACAATAGTAAATTATTAAATAGCTTGTTAAAAGATTGTCCCAGCTTTAAGCTGGGACAATTTGTTTTATGAGTGGCATCACATCAATCTTTCCATAACTTACATTCGCAGATACAGACTTCCGAAGTTTTCAAAACTTCGGAAATCTTGCTAAAACTTACATTTGCAATTCAACTCACTGTATGAAATTTTTTATTACCTCTTGCTTATTGCTTATTGCTTATTGTTCTCATGCTCAAACTCCTAAAACATATACATCTTCCGAAATTTTACTGCAGTTAAAAAAGCTGAATGTGCTTGGTTCTGTATTATACATAGCTGCACATCCTGATGATGAGAATACAAGGTTGTTGGCTTACCTGGCTAATGAAAAAATGTACCGCACCGGTTATTTGAGTTTGACAAGAGGCGATGGCGGACAGAATTTAATTGGTGATGAACAGGGCATTGACCTGGGTTTAATAAGAACACAGGAATTATTAGCGGCAAGAAGAATTGATGGTGCAGAACAATTTTTTTCAAGAGCCTATGATTTTGGTTTTTGCAAAAGTTCCGAAGAAGCATTGGCAACATGGGGGCATGATAAAATACTAAGCGATGCAGTATGGGTGATCAGAAAATTTAAACCAGATGTTATCATTGCCCGTTTCCCTGAAGACAGCAGGGCAGGACATGGGCATCATGCAGCATCAGGTATTCTTGCAAGAGAAGCTTTTGACGCAGCAGCAGACCCCACAAAATTTCCTGAACAGCTAACACAAGGCGTTAGCGCATGGCAGGCAAAAAGAATGTTGTGGAATACTTTCAACTTTGGTGGCAACAGCACACAGAACGAAAGCCAGTTTAAAGTAGATGTTGGTATGTACAATCCATTGCTGGGAAAAAGTTATGGAGAGATGGCAGCACTCAGCCGCAGTCAACATAAAAGCCAGGGCTTTGGTGTGCCTGCACAGAGAGGAACTGTGTTGGAATATTTTGAAACTATAAAAGGAGAGAAGCCGGTGAATGATCTGTTTGATGGTGTGGATGTAGGCTGGAATAGAGTGAATCAAAAAAATATTGAAGATTCAATTGCTGCCATTATTTCAAAATATGACTTACAGAATCCTGTAACCTCATTAAAAGGTTTAGTGAGTATTTATAAAGCAATGCGGCAATTAGATGACAGTTACTGGAAACAGCAGAAGCTAAAAGAGCTGAATAACTTAATAGAAAATTGCAGTGGATTATTTATGGAGGCAACAACAAATACTCAATATGCAGTACATGGAGATAGTCTAAAAATAAACCTTGTCGCCAATAACAGGATTGGAATAAATGTATCTTCTATAACTGTAAATATTTTTGATACATATAATGTTTTTAACAATCTTTCTAAAAATATTAATGCAAGTCTTTCTGATACAATTTTTATTTCTGAAAAAGAAAAGCTTACTCAACCATATTGGTTAGAGAATCCAATGGAGAAAGGAAGCTTTAATGTAAGCAATCAAAAGCTAATTGGAAAAGCAGAAAACGATCCGATGAGTGTGGAGTTTAAAACAAATATTGAAGGAGTAGATTTTGTTTTCACAAAACCAATCCGATATAAGTTCACCGATCCGGTGAAAGGAGAAATTTATCAGCCTGTTGTTACCGTTCCTTCTTTTACCATTAAAGTTGAACCGGAATTACTGTTACCAACAGATAAGGGCTTTAGGATGGTAGCGCATCCCAATTTAGATTTACCGTTGACTTCAATTGAGATAGATAAAGATGGTGTAAGTTCACCTCTGCAGTTTTTAAAATTGAATAAAGGGATATCCACAACAACGTTTTACAATAATAATTCAGTTACATATGAACGAGACTCTATTGGTAAGAAAAAAGTAATTGGAAACTTTTCTTCAATAAAATTTCATACTGGAAAATTTAACTGGCTACAGGAACAAAAGACAATGTCATATGACCATATTCCCACCCAGGTATATTTCAGAACTCCAATACTTCATAAAGTAAACACTGTCTTCGAAAAAAAGGGGAATTCTATCGGTTATATTCCCGGTGCAGGCGATAAAGTTCCACAAGCCCTTGAGCAAATGGGCTACAAAGTAACCATCCTCAAAGAATCAGATATTTCTATAACTAATCTCAAACAATTTGATGCTGTCATCACTGGCATAAGAGCTTACAACACCAACGATTGGATGAGCAATGTGTATGATGCACTCATGCAATATGTAAATGAAGGTGGCGTATTAGTCAGTCAATACAACACCAGCAATTTTATCAGTAGCCTGAAAAGTAAAATTGGCCCTTATCCTTTCAGCATCAGCCGCAACAGGGTTACAGATGAAAATGCGAAAGTGAATTTTTTATTGCCCGATCATCCGGCATTAAATTATCCCAATAAAATAACAGAAAAAGATTTTGAAGGCTGGATACAGGAACGGAGCATTTATCATGCAGAAAAAATTGACAGCAATTATCAACGCATCATCAGTATGCATGATGCAGGTGAAAAAGATGATGACGGCAGCCTGATCGTTGCTAATTACGGCAAAGGGAAATTTGTTTATACCGGAGTAGTTTTCTTCCGTGAATTACCCGCCGGTGTACCGGGTGCCTACAGGTTGTTTGCCAATTTAATTGCGCCACCACCAACGCCAGGCAAATCAAATGCAAAACAAAAATCGCTTGCAAATAAAACGGTAAGTAAACCAACACTGAGCGGTAAAAGCATCCATCAATAAAAATGGAAGATCAGAAATCAAGATCATATTGGAATAAATGGTACTTAGTTGTAATTGTATTTTTATTAGTACAGGTAATTTTTTATTTCATATTAACCCAATATTTTAATTAAGTCACGCTTATGAGAAATAATGTGTCTCCAAATTATTATACACCAAAAGCCCCTTTAGGGGTTGGGGCATGAGTTCCATTGATTGGATCATATTAGTCACTGCTCTTTGCACTATCATCATTTATGGTGTGTATAAAAGCAGGCACACCAAAAATCTCGATGGTTATTTTTTAGGTAATAATACTTTGCCCTGGTATTTAGTACTGCTCAGCATTATGGGTACACAGGCTAGTGCCATTACTTTTTTAAGTGCGCCAGGACAGGCTTACACAGATGGGATGCGTTTTGTGCAATACTATTTTGGATTGCCCATCGCAATGATCATTATCTGCATTTTTTTTGTTCCTGTATTTAGAAAATTAAAAGTTTACACAGCTTATGAATTTTTAGAGAACCGGTTTGATATAAAAACAAGGACACTTACCTCCGCATTGTTTTTAATTTCAAGAGGTTTGTCAACCGGTATCAGCATTTATGCACCATCAATCATTTTAAGTTCTCTGCTTGGCTGGAATATTTACCTGACAAATTTGGTGATGGGTAGTTTTCTTATTATCTATACCGTAACTGGTGGTGCCAAAGCTGTTGCCTACACACAACAGTTACAGTTGATCATTGTTATTGCCGGTATGTTTTTGGCTGGATACATGGTGGTGCACCTGTTACCTGCTGATATGAATTTTACCAGCGCATTAAAATCGGCTGGTGGGTACGGAAGAATGAATGTGATAACAACGGGGGTTACCAACGGAAAATTTGATTTTAAAGACACCTACAATATCTGGAGCGGCGTTATTGGTGGTTTGTTTTTAGCGCTCAGTTATTTTGGTACCGATCAAAGCCAGGTAGGAAGATATCTTACAGCAAAAAGTGATAAAGAAAGTAAGATCGGTTTATTGGTAAATGGCCTGGTAAAAGTGCCCATGCAGTTTTTAATTCTCTTGGTTGGGATATTAGTATTTACTTTTTACCAATATCATAAACCACCTGTTTATTTTGATGATGTGCAGGTAGCTGTGGCCAACAAAACAGTTTATAAAGATTCGCTGCATACATTGGAATTACAATACAACGATCTGTTGCTGCAAAAAGATTTTAAAACTGCCGATACAGTAAGGTTGCAATATAAAAAAGTTATCAGGGAAGCAACGGGCAATAAAAAAGCAAATGATACTAACTATATCTTTCTTCGTTTTGTAATTGAAAATTTACCCAAAGGTTTGGTGGGCTTATTGATCGCCATGATATTTCTTGCATCATGGGGCAGCATTGCAGCAGCATTGAATTCATTAGCTTCCTGCACCGTAGTGGATTTTCATAAAAAATTTATTAATAAAAACTGTACAGAGAAGGAAGATTATTCCATTTCAAAATGGTACACTTTTGCATGGGGTGTATTTTCCATCATTGTTGCCATGTTTGCTTACAACATAGGTAACAGCCTTATTGAAACGGTAAACATATTGGGATCTATTTTTTACGGTGTGATATTGGGTATTTTTCTCGTTGCTTTCTGGATGAAAAAAATTAAGGGCAATGCCGTGTTTATAGGGGCTGTCATCTCTCAAATACTGGTAATTGTAATTTACTGGATAGATATTGTTTCTTTCCTATGGCTGAATGTAATAGGTGCTGTACTGGTGATCGGATTTAGTGTACTTGCACAAACATTAATTCCGGCAAAAAAATAATCTCCGGGTTTCATCGTTTTTTTATTGTTATTTTCATGGTTGAAAACCTCCCCGTTAACAATGAAACATTCTTATTTGAAAAACCTTTTATTGCCTGTTGCATTCCTTCTTTCTTTTCAATTGGTGAAAGCGCAAGAAAAAAAAGAAAGCATTATCAAGATAAATGTACCTGCTCTCTTCTTTAAAAATTTTTCGTTTCAGTATGAAAGAGCAGTTGGCAAAAAGCAATCTTTTGCTGTTGCGGTACGATATCGTCCCAAAGGCAGTATCCCTTTTCAAAAAACTATCTCTGATCTGTTTACTGATACTACCATCAGGCTCGACCTTGCCCAAATGGGTAATTTTGGAATAACACCTGAGTATAGATTTTATATCGGGAAGAAAGGCGTATTCAGGGGTTTATATTTGGGGCCATTCATTAGCTATAATAATTATTCAGGTGACGCACCTATAAATTACTGGGCATATAATTCTCAAACCAATCAGTTCATTCCAAAAGTGGCAGTTTTTAAAGGCAGTATAAATACATATACAGCAGGCTAACAGGTAGGCGCTCAATGGCGCTTGAGTGAGAAGCTTTCTCTGGATTGGTGGATTGCCGGTTTGAATTATGGGTTTAACAATGGAGATTTTAAATACAGGGGAACCTTAACAGCCGACGAACAAATTACATTGAATGAGGTAAAACTAAGGCCGATGAAAGAACTTCTTTCCTCAGTAATTAAGATAGATATCTACGAGCCACCCAACGATAATGGTGCCGCATTTAAAACTTCAGGCCAGTGGTTTGGCATCAGGGCATTCGGAATTAATTTGGGCTACAGGTTTTAGTTACCCTATCTTACTATCACCACATAGCCCACCACTTTCTTCTCTTTCTTTACATCAGGCTGAATTATGTAGTAGTATGCACCCGACGGTTGCTGCACACCTTTATAACTGCCATCCCATGGGTTTGTATAGCCATGCGATTGAAAAACAATCTGTCCCCAGCGGTTGAATATGGTAACAAGGGCAGCAGGGCTGCCATTAATTGCAGGGATATTCCATAGCTCATGTTTGCCATCGCCATTGGGAGAGAAGGCAGAAGGGATATACAGCTCTTTTAATACAATTACACTTACGGTATCTGTTCCTTCACAATTGCCTGGTCCGCCGGTTACTTTTACAGTGTACAAAATATTGTTAGGTGTATTGGTGAATGGATTAAGAATATTGTCAGCGGTTAATCCTGTAGCCGGGCTCCATTGGTAAATAAAGGAGCCTGTATCTCCCAGTGTGGCTTTAATTTCAGCTACATCATTCATTGTTTTAATGATAGATGGCCCGGCATCAATATTTGGGTTGTTGTACACCGTTAGCGTATCATAAAATGGTAAAGATCCACAGCCGTTGTTATCTGTTACAACTAATGATGTCGGATATTCTCCACCTGTGTTATAGCGGTTGCTTACAGGAGAAGCTGCTGATGAGTTTTTGTTGCCCAGATCCCATTGCCATTGTTGAATATTATTGTTGCCGGTATAAGTAAATACAATATCCTTATCGGGGCAATAAGATGCAGCAGTGAAACTAAAACCTGCTGCTGGTGCATCATGAATGACAGCAATGGTTTGCCTTGCTGTATCGCTTTCACAACCAACACCGCCATTCACCACAAATTTTACAGGAATATTATTTTGAATGCTTGCATAAGAATGGCTAGCAGCGGAAATATTTGTTACCACCTGCTGTCCACCATCACCAAACAACCACAGGCCACTTTGTATGATATTTCCATTGTCTGTGATGTTTGGGATAAAAGTAAGAACGCTGTCTTTGCAAAATTTACCATTGTATGTAAAACCTGCCTGTGGCTTGTTATTCACTTTCACCGTGGTAAAAAAACTATCGCTGGTACAGCCTTTGTCAGAAACTGCAACCAACGCAACATCATAATTTCTTACAGTTGCATATTGATGATAAAACGGATTGTTGTTTAACAAAGTATTTTGGTTGCCATCTGCAAAATCCCAACGCCGTTCTGAAATAGTTCCTTGTGTAATACTGCTGCTGTCACTAAATAGAATTGAATCGCCTGCACAGATATTCCTGTCATAACCAAATTTAGCAACTGGTTTTGGGAATGTATTTATGACTTGTAAAGTATCATCAACACAACCATTATCAGTTATAGCCAGCATGGTTACAGGATGATTGCCCGGTGCAAATTTCTTGTAACTGATATCTGCGGTGTCTTTACTGCCATCATCATATTGCCATGTATATTGATTGATATTGTAGCCATTCACATCGGGCAAACCAACAAACGAAGCTGTATCTGTACTGCAGCCGGGATAGATGATAGCAAAGTCTGCTAACGGCCCTTCTTTTACCACTACCGGCACAAAACCTTTTTCACTTTGGCTGCAATGGTCTATATCAGCTGCAGTATAAACAACAGGTATTGAAAACCTGCCGGTATCACTGAAAGTATAACTGCCGCTCAGCGGATAAATAAAATATTTTCTGCCATTAATGATCTCTGAATCTATGGCTACAGGATTGCTGATAGTTGTATCTCTTGCAGGAGAAATACCAGCTACCTGGCTAAACAGCCATTGCAGCGATGTAGCCTTGTACGCTAATTTAATATTGAACTCAAAAGGTGATTTTGGACAGGTAAACGTATCGGGCTGCCCATTGCTGTTATATACATTTTGTATGTTGCCAATGCTGTTTAAATTATTGATGAGTGTGCCGGCGATATAACCGTAGCTTTCAAAAATGCCAGAGCCATATATCATAGCGCCAAACGCAGAATCGCTTTCAATAATTATTTGTGATGCAGGGCCAAGCAGCCTTCTTGCCACTACGGTGTAGTTGCTATTGTTAGGGTGCACCATTCTTTGTGATGCAGGAATGGCAGCGCTATTTACTCTTAGTGAGGCGATGCCATTGTTGGGGATAATGATAGTAAGATAGTTAACAGTGATGTTGGCGTTTTTTGTGTTGTACACCCTTGTCTTTTTTATTCCCTGTTCCAGTGAAGGTAAAAACATCAGCTCCGGGTCACCTTGTGGTGACATGGTGTTGCCCGTGCATTGGTTGCTGTTAGGCGTATATTGTCCAACAATTATAGGTTTGTCAGCCTCAATATAATCTCCGCTGGTACTTGAAAATTCATAAAATAGATTCCGTTGCAAGCCCGTCAACACCACACCATTTCTTTTTACAACAGCAGCCGGGTCTGAAACAATTACCCGGTAATAATTAAGGAATGGAGTAGTTAATGGGTTGCTGGTGGCAATGATACTGTGAAAAGTAAGATAGCGTGTGCCCCAGGCACTGGCAGGAAAAATCTGCTGTTGTGCCACTTCGCCGCCATCAGTAAGGCAAAGAATAAAACGGCTGCAACCACTGAATACTGCTACAGGATGACAATTGCCATCTGCGCCGGCTACAGAAACTATTTTACTTCCGGTAAGGTCACATACATTGGCATCGCTTATTTTTCCAAATACATTGTAGAGTTCCCCTTTATTAAGGGTCACTGTAATGGTTTGCCCCGGCAGTACGCCGCCTTCTGTGGTATCCGAAGGCGTTATTTGTAAGGTTGTATTGTCTTCACTTGCTATTACATAAAACCAGCTCTTGCCCCAGCCAGCACCAACAGGCGGCTGTTTAAAATTTACAGAATAATAGGTGTAACCATAAGTATCTGTTGGCAGCAGCATTGTAGCACCTGATAACTGTGTATTGTATTGGTGAGCATATACTACAATGGGTTTGTCGCTTACAATATGGATGGCTTTGTCGAAAACACCTTCGTTTAAAATGCGGCAGTCTTCAGCGCCAGACTTTGGTAGGATAACACTCGTGTTGACGCTGCCGGCAGGTATATTTATCACCTGGCTCCAGGAAGTATTGTTTACGGATATTGTTACTGTAGCAGCTTCTTCTGAGGAAATATATAAAACCATTTGCTGGCTGTTAATGCCATCATAATCACCCACCGTAAATGAAATATTGTTGCCATACCCCAGCCAAAACTCTTTGCCACGGTTCGATTTATCCTGTGCATGAAGCATGACGCAGGTAAAAAGAAGAAGTATGAGGAGTAATTTTTTTTTCATTTTTTATTTTTTGGAACGGGCATCAGTACAATACTCATCTTTAGTGGCGTTGCATCCCGAAAACTTTCGGGATACTTCAGATATTTGATTCGACTTTCTTACAAAACCAGTTCCATTTATTTCAACAGGATTCTGTTGCAAGCTCTTTTGCAGCCCATTTTCGCCTTAAAGCACAAAGCTACTCTGCACCCGGCTGGCGCAGGTAGGTGTTTATACTCAATTTTCAAATTGAAAACAAACACTTACCTATTTGAATACCCTCAATTTTACCTTTATGCCGTCAAAATAATTGCGTTTCCAATCCCGTGTTAAAAGCCAATCATCCCTTGTAAAACCACCGGCGGTCACAATTAAATTCATACACATGAAGAAATTTACTTTACAGCTTTCTGCGCTTTTAGTTTTCTTTTTTGCTGGCCTTGTTGCCAATGCACAAATTGGCACAGGCAAATGGTCCTTCAGTAATCCTAAGCCGTTCGGCTTTTTCAGTTGGGCCATATCTTATGCAGATGATAACAATGCATTAGTGGTAGGGGAAGCCGGCGGTATAGCAAAAACTACTGATGGCGGCGGCACCTGGGCCTATATGTCTTATGTTACGCCTGTTGATGGAGAAATGACAAAGCCAAACTTTAATGATGTACAGTTTGTAAGCGGATCATTGGCATATGCTGTAGGAAACTATGGTGTAATGGTAAAAAGTGTGGATGGCGGCCTTAACTGGACAGCAGTTAACACGCCTTTTGCTGCAGACAAGATGGAGATAAATACTGTTTTCTTTACCGATGCCAATACAGGTTATATCGGTGGTGATGGCGATGCAACAACAAGGCAATGTACTTTATATAAAACAACAGACGGTGGTGCCTCATGGCAGCCTGAGTATGTGTTTCCGGCACCCACTATTGAGTGGTTAAGTGCAGCTTTGTATAAAGTAAGGTTTAACGCCAATGGAGTTGGCTATGTGGGTGGCGCCGCAGGCCTTATCTGGAAATATCAAAATGCTGTATGGTCTGATTATTCTATTACAGACGTAACTGATTTCCCTAATGTTCATGCAGAGGATACTGTGTACTATGATAACTGGGAAGGCGGTATTGACACTGTTGTTACTACTTATGCAGATAATACATTTGGACTCAATCAGCAGAACTATCGTGCCATTGCTATTTTAAGCGATAGCGAAGTAGTGATAGGCACACAAAATAATGGCGGCCTTGTACGCATTAATACAGCCACGCCAACAGGCGATTTTCTTTTGTTAAACAATGGTTCTGCGTATGCACAGATATATGCACCAATAGGCAGTCCACAGATATACAATCTCTGCACAAGAGATGGAAACACTATTGCCGGCACAAGTAGTGCAGGGCACATTTTATTATCAGGCGATAGAGGTTTTACATGGCAGTCAAAACCTGTTTATCCCGAAGGTTCAGAGGAAGCAGCATTTGGATTCTATGGTATTGATATTTCTCCGTCAAACAGGTTTGGTTTGTGTGGAATGGGAGGTGTGGTAGCTGATTCTGTTTCCAGTTGGAGAAAACCTTTTACTACTGCAAAGCAAAGTATTGGCTTTAGTGGTTACGGAATTGAATCAATAAGTTTTGCAGATGCCGGCAACGGTATAGCTGCAGGAAGTGGTGGTACTATGTTGCGTACAGAAGACGGCGGCAACTCATGGCAGAATATTTCTAATCCAAGTTTCAATCCATGGGATTACTATACCTCTATTGCATATATCTCACCAAATGTATTAATGGCTGCTGCAAGCAATGGAATGTTTTACAGGAGTGCAGACAAAGGAACTTCATTTGATCTTTTATTTACTGAAGATAGTGCAGGAAACCTTGCTGGTATGCACTTTATTAATGAAGATACAGGTTGGTTGGCTGCCAACGTTATGTCAACAAACCAGGAAACATGGATTACCACATACCACCAGGTTATTTACAGAACAGTTGATGGCGGTTTATCTTGGGACAGCAGCAATACTGTTTTACCAAGCACCGAAGATTATTCAGTAAACAGGTCTTTATATGATATTAAGTTTTTAAATGGCAACATTGGTTATGCAGTGGGATCTGTTGGTACTATTTATAAAAGTATTGATGGTGGATTAACCTGGACATTGCAAACAAATATTCCTGCATCAGAAACCAATAAAATAATAAAGAGCATTGCAATCGTGGATGAAAACATTGTGTTTGTAAGTGGTGATGAAGGCATGGTGATGAAAACAATTGACGGTGGTGCTTCATGGCAACTAACCAACACAGGGCTTCCCGGTGGTTATGCAAGATTTGAAAAGATACTGATGCTGGATGCCAGCCAGGGAATGACCTTTGCCAATGGAAATGTGTACACGACATTAGATGGTGGAGCAAACTGGTCTGTTTATTATGCACCGATAAGCGATAACTTTAAAGGAGCCTGCCTTGCACCTATTACAGGTTGTAGTGGCCCTGTTTGTAAAAAAGTTTTTGCTGGTGGTTTCTTCCGTGGAAATATAATGAAGTTTGATTCTGATATTGTTTTGCCAGTAAAATTCAGCAACCTCACGGGCACAGGTACTGCACAAGGCAATCAATTATTCTGGACTGCTTTTACACAGGAAAATGTAAACTGGTTTGAGATCGAACGTTCTGAAGACGGGGTTAACTTCAGCAAACTTGCAGAAAAAGTATATCCCGGTACAGCAGGTTATCAAAGCTACCAGTGGCTCGATAAAAGTATAACAGGCGGAAGGAATTATTACCGTGTAAAGGCAGTCGAAAGAACC
>JAZKGV010000051.1:0-11575 GCA_040385725.1 Bacteroidota bacterium
CCCATTAACGTTAGGTGGCAAAACGATCAGTGGCGGCGGTGGCACCATGGCTCATTGCCTTGCCAAATCACTAAATGCCGCAGCCTGGCACTTAATGGGTATGATTGGTGTGAAAAGAACAATTGAGTTTGCACAACAAAGCGGTATAAAAACAAAACTTCCTCCCTACCCTTCCATTGCTTTAGGTTCAGCAGAAATACCTATGCTGGAAATGCTGCAGGCCTATACTATGTTTCCAAACAGGGGATACAATACAGAACCTGTTTTTATGAGCAGGATTGAAGACAAGAATGGTAATGTGTTGGCTGAATTTCAGCCAGAAACAAAACAGGTATTAAATGAAAGTGATGCTTTTACAATGGTAACACTCATGAAAGGTGTGGTCCAGTTTGGTACCGGGCGTTCTTTGAACAGCTATAATATACCTGCTGAAAAAGCAGGCAAAACGGGTACTACAAATGACAATACTGATGGATGGTTTATAGGCTACACACCAGAACTGCTTGCCGGTACCTGGGTGGGATGCGATGATCCATTTATAAGGATATATGCCGGCACATCTGGCGGTAATGAAATGGCGCTGCCCAAATGGGGTTATTTTATGAACAAGGTATATGCGGATAAAAAACTGCCTTATGGTAATGTGCTGAAATTTCAAATGCCAAATGACAGCCTTTCAGCTACCCAGCTTTCTTACAACCTGGGAGAACTCATTAACCAGGGAGACAGCAGCCAGTATGAAGACCAGGGCAATGGCAATGCAAGCGATTTTATGGACGCTCCCCTTACAGATTATAATTCCGGAGTACCCATTGAAAGTGAAACTGTGCCGGTAAAAAAAGATACTGGTGCAGCCAAAATAAAAACGGAAACCCCTCCAAAACCAGTGGATAAAAAGGAAAACAAAACAACCACATCACCCGTTGCAGATAAACCTGATGATAAAAGCAAAAAACCAGCAAAAGCAGAAAAGCCTAAACCGGGAGCTAATGATTATTAAGTAAGAAATTAGTTGAAGAAAATGTCTGTCCTGATTTTTTCCACTATTTCAGGGGTGAGTTTTTCGTTGGGATGATCTGATTTATATTTTTCAAGACGCCGGCTAAGTTCGTCCACCTTTTCATTGTATTCAATATTGGTTATTTGCTCAGGCAGTACTTTTTTTACAAACCTGCCAAACTGTTTGCTTATTTCGCTTAACCCTACTCCTGCCAACAGGCATACAGTGTAAATAAATACATAATCAGATGGCCCCATACTATAAGTGTACCAGTACCAAAAAGAGAAACCTAATGGTATCGGTAAAAATATCCACAGGCTGAATTGAGAAATGACTATGCCGGCTGCATAAAATAACAAGCCAAAAAGCCCAAACCAACTACCAGACCTGATAGTAAGGAATACAATCAGGGCCGGTACGAGCACATAAAGGAAAAGAAAGTTAATAAGTCTCATGCTTTTTCAGTTTCAAGAACCCCGCCAAAAAGTAGCCTAAAGAGTATCTTCAATTCTTTATAACGAATTGTTTGCTGGTTTTATTTCGGTTGCAAAAGTAGGGATTTCATTGTTTTTTCAGAGGGTATTGAATAAAGTGACAAATTTTTCAAAAGTAACATTATTTTATACCTGTAGTACATACGGGATTTCCCAGGTATTGGTGTTTTCAATAAGGCGTTTATTTTCAACAATATTTTACATAAACAAGTTTGTAAATAACAAATCGTTGTATTACAATCATTTGTTGTTTAGCAATTTTTTGCCTCATTAAATATTTTTTTCTCGTACTGTCAGCTTAATTTTATCCATTCTTAAAGCAATGCTGCAAACACAATACATAATGGCCAGCCCTGTGGGGGCATTAGCAATTACTGCAAATGAGGAAGCCGTGAATGCAGTGCTTTTTATAAAAGAAGACTCTGTAATACCTACAGTTGGCGAAAGCAGTAACCAGTTAATAAAAAAATGTGTAAGCCAGTTGAATGAATATTTTGCCGGCACAAGAAAAGTTTTTGATCTGCCACTACAGCAAAATGGTTCTGTGTTTCAGCAAAATGTGTGGCAGCAACTCCTGAAAATTGACTATGGAAAAACCATCAGTTACCTTCAATTGTCAAAACGTGTGGGTGATGCAAAAGCAATAAGGGCCGTGGGCACCACCAATGGAAAAAACAAAATTGCCATTATTGTTCCCTGCCACAGGGTCATTGGCAGCGATGGAAGCTTAACAGGCTATGCCGGTGAATTATGGAGAAAGAAATGGCTGCTGGAGCATGAAGGAAAATTTGCCAATGGTGTGCAGACCCTGTTTTGATCAGCCTGCAATTCTTATATACATAAATTGCAAATGCTGATTTTTGAGAATGCGGAATGAATACATAACACTGCTTTCTCCTCCTTCAAGAACTGTTCCTTCTGCATCTTCTTTCCAGGGTGTGTTGTAACTTAAATTAAATGTGAGAATATTTTTTGCTTTATCAACAGAGGCATACATTTTTACAACAGTTGTTGTGCTGTCTTTTATATCTGTTGTTTCTGTTTTACCTGCCTGGTATAGCTGTGCCGATTTGATCTTCAATATTGCCTTTACAAAAGATTCCGGGAAGAGTTTTTTGTAATACTTATCAAAGTCTTTTTCAGTAAATGGGATGATCTTGTCTGTAATATTTTTCACCTGCAACTCTTTTTCATCTAAAACCAGGTACCATATTTCAATTTGCAGGATTGAGAGCAGGGAACTTAAAAAAGGTTTTCAGTTTGGCAGTATCATTTTTGTACACAGCATCCCGGAAACTTTTAAAATCATCGATCCACTTTTTTGTGGTTGTATCAGTTGTAACGTCAACAATTTTTATTGAAAAGTATTCTGCATTGTTTTGCAAAGACAGAGATGTAAAAAGAAAAACAAGCGGAACTGTAAACAGCAGCAGAAAATTAAGTTTCATACAACCGGCTTTATCATAAAAATATATTACCCTTCAAATCATCAGAAGTAAAAGTAAGTGGCAGCAGATCTTTTGCAGTATGAATGATATATACTTCGCCGGTGAGCCCTCCCAAAATAATTTTTATTGCATGTCCCGTCCTTTCCTCAAATTCTGCCAGGGTTTGCCTGCAAACACCACAAGGAGAAATGGGTTTTATACTTTTGCCATTCTTATTATCATAACTAATGGCCATTGCTTCAATAGCAACTCCGGGATATTGTGTGGCGGCAGCAGACATTAATGTACGTTCTGCACATATAGCAACAGGATAAGAAGCATTCTCCTGGTTGGTGCCCTTTATGATATTTCCATTGGCAAGTTTTGCGGCAGCACCTACAAAAAAATTTGAATAAGGTGCATATGCCACTTTTGTAATATCCCTCGCTTCTTCAAGCAAAGCTGCATCGCCTGCTGAAAGTTCTGCGGATGAGCCATATACTTCTACTGAAAATTGAACCTGTTTTAATTGCATACTATATTTTTTTACAGTGCATGAAAAACCAAAAACAAAATAATAAAGAAACAAAAACCACAAATATTACTTTGTGGCTTTAATTTCTGCTATAAATATAAGCACTTAAATAAAAGTGCCATACAATTATTTTATTGATTTAAACAGGCGGTTCCATCTTGGCCCTTTTTCCCAGCTAAACCATATCAGCGATGCTTTACCCACTACATGGTCTTCTGGTACAAAACCCCAGTAGCGGCTATCAAGAGAGTTGTGACGGTTATCTCCCATCAACCAATAATAATTCATTTTAAAAGTATAAGTAGTAGCTTCTTTTCCATTCAGGTAAAACTTATCACCTGCCATTTCAAGCTTGTTATTTTCATAACTGATTATGCACCGCTGGTAACGTATGTAATTATCTGCATTCAATTGAATTATTGTTCCTCTTGCAGGTATTACCAATGGACCAAAGTTATCAATGCTCCATTTTTTTGCGGCGCTGTAATATGGAAATATCTGGTTGCTTGGTTGTTCGATAACCCTTTCAAACATCGCTTTACTTTGAGGAGAAAGTTTACTCCATTCCTCATTTGTAATATTAATCTGCAGTTTACCAGTTTGCTCATCGTTCCTGATATCATGCTGGCTTTCTCTTACATTAATACCAATCGTTTTTAAAATTTCAGGATCGGAGGCATTAAAAGTTTGCGGTCCTTTGTACCAATAAAATGTTTCAGATTGAGGGAACAACGGTGCCTGTTGGCCATTTATAAATACATCACCATTTTTTATCTCCAGGTTATCACCGGCAATGGCAACGCAACGTTTGATAAAATTTTCTCTTTTATCAACAGGCCTCGTAATAATAATATTCTTACCGTCAGGGCCATAGTCACGCCAAACTGCATCTCTTCCCAACACTCTTACTGCTTCGTAATACGTGGTGAGAGAACCAAATATCTGCTCCCCATTGGGGCTTTCTCTGGGGTCATCATTTATCAAAGTATCATTTTCCGGAAAGTTGAAAACTACAGCATCATATCTCTTAACCGGGCTTTCAAACCATCTTGTATAAGGAATTTTTATGGCCTCTGAATATGCTTTTACATTAAAGAACGGCATGGTGTGATGAACAAAAGGCATGGCAACAGGTGTATTGGGAATACGTGGCCCATAAGCCCATTTGCTTACAAATAAAAAATCATTTACCAATAAGGTTTTTTCTTCTGATGGTGTAGGGATGGTATAAGCCTCAAACACAAAAGTGCGGATGAGCGTGGCAGCCACTACTGCAAACGCTGCGGCATCGATCCATTCACGGGAAACAGATTTTTTATAATTCTTTACCGCCACATCACCTGCATACCTTTCACTTTTTGAAAAGCCGAGGTAAGGAAAATAAATAAATGGAAGAAAAACAGTGAGTGCATGGTGCAATACTCCAAAGCGGCCAAAGTGTTCTACAAATTTTATAGTTATCCAGATGGTGATAAACTGCCCTGCAATGGGAACTAATTGAAAAAAGAACCAATACTTTTTCAGGTTCATTTTTTCCACCATGCACCAGGTGTTATAAAAAGGGATAAATGCTTTCCATGCTTCAATACCGGCTTTTTTAAACATCCCATACATGCCAATATGCCAACCGATTGCAGCTACAATAAAAATGATCCAACCCATGTGTATGTATAAATTTTTATAAGTGTCAAAAGTACCATAATTACAGGTATATCAATTTTTTGCTGCAAAAATGTTATGAAAGGTTACACTTGTTAAAAAAAATGCAACGGAAAATGCTTGCAAACCTTTGCATGGCTTTTTCTACATCTTTTCCACAACCATCGTTACCATATTGTTATGTAAGGTTACCTTTTGGGATCCGGCGTATTAATTGACGAAGTTTTAATTAAAACAAAATTCAAAATGGTACAAAAGACGTATTACAAGACTAAAGATTACTGCAAAGTAAAATTCACTTTTAATGTAGAAAATGCTGAAACAGTTGAAATACTTGGCCTGAACAGTGACTGGGAAAATTCAGTTATTATGAGCAAGAAAAAAGACGGCAGCTTTACTGCAGATGTTTCCTTACCTAAAAATACTGAGCATCAGTTCAAATACCGTGTTAACGAAAACGAATGGTTAAATGAACCAGAAGCTGATAAAGAAATAGCTAACGAGTTTGGCGGTATCAATAGCGTTATCGTTCTCTAATCTCATTTTTTTCTAACAATGAAAAGCCTTACAGCATCTTTAAAGATGTTCTGTAAGGTTTTTTATTATTATCTATTCAACCGGCAATAACCTTAATACAAGCCCGGGGCTTTCCACGGTAATATAAATATATCCATCAGGCCCCATCTTTACATCTCTGAGCCTGCCAACTTCTTTCATCATACTTTCTTCGCTGGTAATAACATTGCCATTTGTTTTACACCTGCTTAGCCAACGAAATTTTAATGAGCCGGATAATACATCTCCTTCCCAACCTTTGTATTTATTACCCTGCACAAATGCCAAACCGCTTGGCGCAATAGACGGCACCCAAAAATGGAGCGGCTGCTCCATACCCGGCATGGCAGTTTTATCAGTTATGGCTGTGCCATTATAATTGATACCATAAGTAACAACAGGCCAACCATAATTTTTCCCAGCTACAATTAAATTTATCTCATCACCACCCATGGGGCCGTGTTCGTTTTCCCAAACCTCTCCCGTTTGCGGATGTACGGCAAGCCCTTGGGGATTACGGTTGCCATAACAATAAATAGAGGGTTTTGCCTTATTGTTTGAAACAAAGGGATTATCGGCGGGTATGCTGCCATCATCTTTTATACGGTGTATTTTCCCCAGGTCATTTTCAAGGCTTTGAGGATTTTTCTTTTCATTCCCCCTTTCACCTACAGAAAAAAACAAATAGCCGTTTTTATCAAATACCATTTTGCCTGCATAGTGATGACGTGTGCTACTGTAAGGCAATGCAACAAAAATATCCTGCTGCTGTTTTAATGTGTTGCCATCTAAAATGGCTTTCATAATAGCAGTAGTTGATTTACCAGAATAACCATCCTCCGCTTTACTATAACTTAAATAAATTATTTTATTGTTTGCAAAATCTGGATGAGGCAATACATCAAGCAAACCTCCCTGGCCTTCTGCTTTTACTGAAGGCACACCGTTTATCTCTTGCTTTTTTCTATCGGCTGATATGCGGTATAATTTCCCATCTCTTTCTGTTACAAGCAACTCATTACTTGGCAAAAATGCAATACACCACGGAACATCAGGAACAGATGCTATGGTATCAATTTTTATAGTAAGCAACTGTGTATTAAAAATACCGTTGCCCTTTTTTTCTTTCTTATTGTTTTTTTGTGCAGTAATACCACTAAGCATGTAATCTGTAAGGTCATAAATTTCTTTATCGGTAAACGTAGTATCAAAAGCGGGCATGCCGTCATTTGGGTATCCATATTTAATTCCCTTGAACAGGGACGCCCTTGTTTTACCAAACTTCCATTCATGGTTTACAAACGTATTCATCTGGGCACCGTGGCAGCCACCACAGTATTGTGCATATTGCTTTGCAGTAATGCTGGTATCACTTGTTACATTTCCTTTGCCGCCATACGTAATAAATGGCTGCGGAATTATATGCCAGTTATTGATAAAAAGATAGACTGTGATAAGCAAGGCAAATATCATCACATACTTCAGGAGCTTTTTTGTTTTTACTGTCATAACACAAGTTTTATCAATTACAAATTGATACAAGTTACCCTCTTTAAAAGGAATGAAAAACCTCTCCATCAATTTATTATGCCATTCAATAAACAATCGCTACCAGTTAGTAACTAAAAAAAACCTGCTGAAATAACAGGTATAAGTTTACGGCGGAAATAAAAATTCACCCGATGAGGGGATAGGATTGACGGATATTAATTGCCAATTTTACATAACTGTATTTTTCCTCATCACCACAGGTTTTAGCCGTACTCTTTCAAACAAACCATCCAGTATTTTCCTTTGGCAAGCCATGACTTTTTGTGCTCAATTCTATCTGTATAAATTTAAAAACTTACACAATGAAAAAGTTTGTCTTCCTTTTTGTTATGGCTTTGTTCTTTGCTTCTGTATCAAATGCTAAAATACGCCGGGTAGGATTTTTTGGCAGCCCTGTAGCCAACACTGATTATTCAACTTTTGCCCTGGCCTACGCTGCTTCAGTCAATAATGATACTATTTTAGTATTCCCGAATAATGCGGTAAACGGTATCATCGCAAAAAAGCTTACTATTATCGGGCCCGGCAACTGGCTCGACCCAAACACCACACCAAAAGGTAACGCCAACCTGCAAGCCTTTCCAGGTATTGCCACCATTGGCAATATAACCTTTGATCCAGGCAGCGATGGTTCAGTAATAATGGGGTTTTATGGAGGCACTATTTACGTAAAAGATGATAACGTCACTATTAAGAGAAACAGGGAATGCGATATATATATTACAGCGCTTAATCCTGCCGGCACTATCACCAACCTGCAAATACTCCAAAATTATCATATCTCTATAAGACAGCAGTATAATAACGCCTCCAGTTGCATCAATATGAATATCAGCAATAATTTCTTCTATTACTTCAATACACCTGCAGGCAATACATACAATGGTAATATTTCAAATAATATATGGGCCTACGATGGTACCCAATCAACAAATGACCTCAATGGTGGCGCTGCCACATTATCATATCCAGGAACGATTGATTTGGGTGCAGGTGCATATCTTTTACAAAACAATATTTTTTTAAGTTACACCAATGCTTCAGCAGCCAGTAACGCTAATTATTTCGTTTTTGCTAATGGCGGTAATAGTGTTTTTAATTACAATCTTGCCCTGCAATCACAAACGCCTATCAACTGGGGTGCCGGCACTGGTAATGTGATAACACCTATTGCCAATGCCGCAAATGTTTTTACTGCTTTTCCACTTATTGGCACCACCAGTGGAGATGCAAGGTACCAGTTAAAAGCAGGCAGCCCGGCATTAACCGCAGGTGCAGGCAGTACAGCCATAGGTGCATTTACCGGAACCTATCCGTACAAACTTTCTACTATTCCAACCATACCCACTATTTACGCACTTTCATCACCACAAGGCAACAATCCTCCTGCCAGTACTATACAAATAAATGTAAGTACAAGAGGAAATAATTAATGGCGGTAACAATAATACAAGTGAGTAAAAACAAAAAAATGAAATGCACTAATTATAATAAAAGATTTGTGTGTAGTATTTGGATGACGGTGCTTGCAGTATGTTTTCATAATGTTTTACTGGCGCAACCAAATATAAACCGTGTAGAATGGTATTTGGATAATGACCCGGGCTATGGAAATGCTACTGCACTAAGCATTACCCCTGCAGCCAATCTTACCAACCTTCCAATTAATATTGATATTGCGCCATTAAATGCTGGTGTTCATGTTGTGGGTATCCGCAGCCGGGATGCCAATGGCGCCTGGAGCCTTGATAACAAATGGATATTCTTAAAACCATATCCTAACACAGGCCCGGCACCTCAGCCAAATGTAAACAGGGTAGAATGGTTTTTAGATACTGATCCTGGCTATGGAAATGGTACACCCATCAACATTACTGCTGCACAGGACCTGCAAAATCTTGCTATCAATATTGACCTAACACCCTTGAACCAGGGAGTACATATTGTTGGTATAAGAAGCCGGGATGCAAATGGCGCATGGAGTTTTGATAATAAATGGTTGTTTTTAAAACCATATCCTAACACAGGTGCCGCACCACAACCAAACATCAACAGGGTAGAATGGTTTTTAGATACTGACCCAGGCTATGGAAATGGTACAGCCATCAGCATTACACCTGCACAGAATTTACAAAACCTTGCCATTAATATCGACCTCACACCCTTAAACCAGGGTGTGCATATTGTTGGTATAAGAAGCCGGGATGCAAATGGTGCATGGAGCCACGATAACAAATGGATATTTTTAAAACCATACGCAGGGATTGCCGCCACGCCTGTACCTAAAGTTGTAAGAGTGGAATATTATATTGACACTGACCCGGGTTATGGCCGGGGCACTCCAGTTACTATTACTGCTGCTACTGATATTGCCAGTGTAATTTTTGATGCAGATATTTCTACTGTACCCAATGGTGCACACAAACTTGGTTTTAGAAGCCTTGATGAATATGGAGCATGGGGTTTGGATAACAAGGTAGATTTTACCGGCGGTACACTCAACAGTAATACATACCAGTGGGTGGGCAATACAAGTTCTGCCTGGAATAACGCAGCTAACTGGAGCACTAATGCAGTGCCCGGTGCAGCTAATGCGGTAGTGATACCAGCCAACCGCCCGTTTAATCCTACTGTTGCCAATGCCGTGGTGGCTAATTGTAAAACCCTGACAGTACAGCCAGGTGCGACTGTTACAGTGGCTACAGGTGGACAGTTGAGAGTAAACCAGTAGAGAAATAAAAAAATAAAACTATTAAATCAAAGAATGAGCCTGCGGTAACGGGCTCATTTCTTTCCCCGGTATTTAGCTTTGTAAAAAAATATTTCATTAATCCCTTTGGCTGCCCAAACTTCTGTATTTTTACAAAAAACTAATTGAAATGAAAATTTTTGTTGCCGGATTACCCTATGATTTGGATGACGCAGAATTAGAAGAGATTTTTGAAAAATTTGGAACAGTGATGTCTGCCAAAGTAGCCATGGACAGGGATACAGGAAAAAGCAAAGGATTTGGCTTTGTAGAAATGCCCGTAGCTGAAGAAGCAAAAGACGCTATTGAAAGCCTCAACGATATTTCACTCGGCAAAAAGCCTTTAGTGGTAAAAGCTGCTGAAGAACGCCCAGGTGGCGGAGGTGGTGCTCCAAGGCCAGGCGGTGGAGGATACAACAGCAGGCCAAGTAGTGGAGGTTATGATAAACCAAGAAATCGCTATTAATAAAATACCTTGGATATAAAAGGGGCAAATACAAAATATTTGCCCCTTTGCTTTTGTGCTATTGCAGAACACTAAATAATATTAACCTCTCTTTCTAAAGTAACCTCAAATTTCCCTTTTACACTTTCGATAATATTTTCACTCAGGGAAAAAATTTCTTCTCCTTTAGCATTACCATAATTTACTATTACAAGCGCTTGTTTTGCATGGCAACCTGCATCACCTTTTCTGTATCCTTTCCAGCCACATTGCTCTATCAACCAACCTGCCGCTAATTTTACGTTACCGTTTTCCAATGCATAGCCAACAATGTTTGGATACCCGGCTTTTAATTTTTCAAATATAGATTTATCAATTTCAGGGTTTTTAAAAAAACTTCCGGCATTACCGATCTCAGCAGGATTGGGTAGTTTACTGCTTCTTATATTGATAACTGCATTTGATATGGCCCGGATGCTTAATTCTTTCACTCTCATTTTTTCTAACTCCTGTTCTATAGCTCCGTAAGAAGTATTAAATGCTGGTTGCTTGTTTAATTTTTAAGTAACCGAAGTAATGATGAATTGCCCTTTGTATTTTCTTTTAAAAATACTTTCCCGGTAGCCAAATGCACAATCGTTCAAATTAAATTCAACAACATTGCCATCTTCAATATGCAATGCTTCTAATTGATGAAACACATCTTTTATTTCCACTCCATAAGCACCAATATTCTGCATGGGAGATGCACCTACATTACCAGGAATGAGTGATAAATTTTCAATGCCTGCAAAATCGTTTTCTATGCAATGTAAAACAAAGCTGTGCCAGTTAACACCTGCACCTGCCTTTACATAAATGCGTTCCGCATCTTCTTTTACTTTTTCTATGCCGCCTATTTCATTTTTTAAAACAAGCCCGTTAAAGTTTTTTGTAAAGAGAAGATTGCTGCCGCCGCCGAGAATTAAAGTTGACCGTTGACTGTTGTTCGTTGGTAGTTTGTATGCAAGCAGCTCTTTTGCTTCTTCAGCAGTTCTAAAACTACTGAAGTATGCGGCAGTTACATCTATACCAAAAGTATTGTACTTTTTTAAAGATGTGTTTTGAAGAATATTATTCAATTATCAAGAACTCAGGATGAAGAAGTTGGAGATGGAACC